>CALXXU010000004.1 GCA_944392765.1 uncultured Anaerobiospirillum sp. | reverse complement strand
GGTGTAAAGCGTGGCTCTGCTCTTCGAGCAGTGACTGCACCATTAAGAGGCATCAAAGTTAATTTATAACAGCTCCCGGGAAAATATTCGCCCTCACTGGTTGTACATGCTCTTAAGGTCAAATGCTCTTAGCTTGGGACCAATGAGCCCTCAGCTTAGATCCAAGGTGACATTAAGTTAGGAACAAGGTGACATTAAGTTAGGATCAAGGTGACTTCAACTTAGGGACGGTAAGGTCTGAGCAGAGTCCAAAGATAGCGGCAGCACTGCCGTTAATGAGGGGGATTGGCGCCGCAGGATAAGTCCAAAAATGGCTTAAATAGGCGCGATGTGACTAGCTTTTATGGGGTGCGTGGCACCGTTATTGCAACTTGAAGCGGTGGTAGAGGATCGTAGCGGGAGCTTGCTGTGATCTGCACGCTATGGACTACTCACAAGATCATGAGATCGAGGTTCAGGAGATGCATGTAAAGACATCATTGCTCGTCGCCCTTTGCGCGAGCTTGTTACTCCCAGCCTGCACCAGCACCAATGTTAGCCGCAACAATGGTACGACTGCTCAGGTTGAGGGTGCTCACACTCAAGGCGATAGCAGCGTCTATATGCAACGCGGTATGGAGATGAGCACTATCGCGTCACGTATGGCAGATACTCTGCAGCAAAACATGTTCTACTATTTGCTGCCTGATGCCCCAATTGACCGCAGCTCCGCTAATGGCAATGTCAAAATCGTGACCATGCCACGCCTTGCTTTAACCGCATTTGTGGATACTGATACCTACGAAGATTCGGGCTATTTAGGCCGTGCATTAGCTGAAATGTTCACGCACGAAATGAGCAGCCGCGCCTTCGAGGTCACCGAGTACAAGCTCACGGGCAAATTAGCTGTCTCCAAGGATGGCGACTACATCTTCTCGCGCGACTGGAAGAAAATTGCCAGCGATACTCATGTGAAGTATCTCTTGGGCGGTACCATGACCCGCAATAAGGATGGCGTGGTGGTGGTTGCACGCATCGTGAACATGCAGACCCGCCAGACGGTAGCGACCGCGACCGACATCATCCCTTATTCCCTCTTGCCTAATTGCTACCGTACTGCGCAAAAGAACTGCGCTTTCACCGGTACCAAGAATTATCTGAGCCCAGATTTAATCCGCATCTACCAGGGCCAATTAGCAGGCACCAACGCCAATACCAGAACTTCGGCTTTGCAGGTTCATGGGGTGGAGCGCCAAAGCACTGCTAATACCTTAACCAAGGCCCAGGTACGCTCCGCGAGCGGCCAGCCTTTAGGTGGCGTCTTCTTAGCCTATAGCGACCCAAACTCGGCTAGCACCATTACCACGGTCACCGAGCCTGATGGCCGTGTCATCACGACCACAACCACCTACAGTGGTACCGCTGCCGCCGCGATGGGCCAGCCTGCTAACAACGCCTATATGAGCGATGCCGATCGCATTGAGCAGATGCGCCAGAGTGACCCACGTTTCACCAAGGACGTGGTTGTCGGTGCGACCTCCCGTGGTACTTACGATAAGTACCGCATGGAGAAGTCAGGTTCAGCCACCGCCACTTGGATCAACAGCTTCGGCGATGACGTCGACCCAGTGGTCTATCCAGCCAGCAGCTACGTGCACAATACGATGTTAGTGCGCGACACTGCTGACGAGAGCAATTACCAACGTTATAGCGAGTAACCGAGGAGTAGAAGATGAGAAAGTGTCTGGCCGTAGCAGCTTTGAGCGTAGCAGCTGCAGCGCTGGCCTTGGGATCCTCAGGCTGCTCGAGCATGATGCGCAATGCCTCGATGGCGGTTCACTACACCGACACCGGCGTCAATGACATCGACCAGTACCCAATTTTGCGGGCTTCGGGCTATGCCGTGCTCTCCAAGCAAAAGGGTGCGACTTCCACCGAAAAGCAGATCAACGCCATGCGCGCTTCCAAGATGGAAGCCTATCGTGAGCTCACCGAGCAGTTAGTGGGCGTCTACGTTAAGGCACAGAACCGCAATGGCAATACGGTCGAGCGCTCGGACACCTTAACCACCGAGGTTGAGGGCATGGTGCACGGTGCGCGCGTGGTGCGTCAGTACCCAATTGGCGACACCTACGTCACCGAGCTGGAGCTTGATACCAAGCGCCTGTACGACCTCTATCAAATCCGTGGTGTGTTCTAACCACGAAAGCACGCTTAGCGTTACCAGCTAAAAAAGAACGGAGCGCTAAGCTCAAGGCATCTTAATCGATGCCCAGCCTGGAGTTTTGGGCCAAAAGCCTAGGGCTCTGGGCTTAATTTTCTGAGCCATGGTAAGATTAGAGCGCGCTCAGTGCCGCCTTTGCTGCTGCCGTGAGGCGTAGAGCTGAAAGTAGGTGTAAAGCTTGAGCTAAGTAGCCAGCACTAGAGTCATTCCGCCCAAAATAGGCGCAAAGCTTGTATTAGAGCGGTATAGTCTAGTCTGAAGGCTGGAATAGGGGCGGTACTGCTGAGATAGCGGCAGGGCGCAGGATGATTTTTGCCGTTTGGGGCAGGAGCGGGCGCTGCCCGCAGGGCCATTAAGGTAGTGAGAGGTTTTCAATGATTGCACGCCGTCCGATCCGATCGCTCAACCGCAAGGCGGTTCCGGTGGTTAAGACCTTGGTCGATTACCTCAATGACCAAGATGCCATCTTAGACAATGTCATTAAGATTCTGGCGCGCGAGTACAACGCCATTAAGGAGCGTCGCCTCGAAGAGCTCGAGACGATTGCCGAGGACAAATCGTCCTTTATGCTCAAGCTCCAGGCCAACGACCAGCGCATCAAGCTCCATCCGGAGTCGGCGCAGCTTAAGACCAAGTACCCAGAGCGCGTCGCTCAGATTAAAGAGAAGCTGGCCAAGTGCAAGATGATGAACGAGACCAATGGCAAGCTCATCACGCTGTCCTTATCGGCCAACAAGCGCCTCTACGACGTGCTGATGCAGTCGCGCGACAAGTACTCGCGCAATATGACCTACACCGATAAGGGCAATACCACTGCTACCAGCCCACTGCGCGTTAACATCAACGCCTAAGCACAAAAGTTTAGGCAAAAGCCTTGGCGCAACCAAACCCCGTGCCTCATCGCCGGGGTTTTTGTTAACTTAAAGTTGTATCTATGAAAAAAGCAAAAAATAAGCTCCGACCACTCGAAACGTCGGAGCTTAGGCTCATGCCAAGCAGGCAAGCATAAGCTTGCGGCAGTAACGATTTTGCTTGGCTCTGAGATGGTTAGCTGAGGCGGAACTCTGGGCCTCAGTGAATCAGGAGCGTGTGTGCCGCGCTGTACGTGCATTGCACTGCGTGGCGCGCGGGTGCACAAAAGCCTGACCAGCTGAAGCGGGCCAGGCTTTCGTAGGACCTTAGGTCCTAAGTCATCTCAGTTAGAGAATTAGATTTTGGGGGCTACCCTAAATCTATTAACCTAACATCGAGAGGGCCAGCTGAGGACGGGTGTTAGCCTGCATCAGCATGGAGGTAGCAGCCTGCTGGATGATGGACTGTTGCGACAGGTTAGCGGACTCCTCGGCGAAGTCTGCGTCACGGATACGCGAACGTGCATCAGCGGAGTTAGCGGAGACATTGGACTGGTTGCGGATCGAGGACTCTAAGCGGTTCTGGATAGCACCTAACTCAGCACGCTGCGAGTCAACAACATCGATCATAGCGTCGATCGAGGTGATGGTGCGGTTAGCTGCGCATTGGGTGCTGACCGAGAAGGTCTTGCCATTGAGGTCAGTGCCAGCTAAGCCTGCTGCATTGGCTAACTTGGTGAACTGGAAGCTGTAGACTTCCATGTTGATGGTGTCGTCTTGGTTTGCACCAACGTGCAGAATCAGACCAGCCTTGGTAGCACCAGCGCCAGGTTGGGTTTTAGCAGTGGTACCGTAAATGGAATCACCACCGTTGTAGCCCATTAAAATCTTCTTGCCACCAAAGGTGGTTTGCTCAGCGATACGGGTGATTTCATCAGTTAAGGCGGTAACCTCGTTTTGGATCGACTCACGATCATCGTCACCTAAGGTACCGTTAGAGGATTGAACTGCTAAGGTACGAATGCGTTGCAGCATGTTCGAGATTTCGTCGAGGCCGCCTTCAACGGTCTGAGCTAAAGCGATACCGTCGTTAGCATTACGGTTGCCTTGGTTTAAGCCGTTGATCTGGGAGGTTAAGCGGTCGGCGATCTGGAGGCCTGCGGAGTCATCCTTAGCGGAGTTGATGCGTAAGCCCGAAGAAAGACGGGTGTAGGTGGTGTTCAGGCTGTTCTGAACGTTGTTCAGGTAACGCTGGCCATTTAAGGACGATACGTTAGTATTTACATAAACTGCCATTTTGAGTTCCTCTTATTGCTCTAAGTTCAGGGCTTTTGGCCCATGAGCAGCACTAAGTCACACAAAAGCTTGCTCTTACCATCAGCTAGGTTCTGACCAACCATGCTCAGGCTCTGACCAGCCTTTGCGTGCCTTGAGTAAGAACACCATCATGGCGCCGTGCAACAAACTGCCGTCCCATGCTGGTTTTGATTTCCCGGTTGCGACTTAATGTCGAAGTTCTTATGCATTTCTGCATCTGACACCTTAGTTAACGAGCCGTGGGCTACGATGTTTAATGATCGTTGTGTGATCTTGTGTAAACCAAGATAGAATCAAGCCTAGACGATAGATCAATAGTTACAACTAGCCTCTAAATCTCAGCTTTGATCTAAACTTTAGATTAAAGAGTAAAACCGCATAAGTAAGCCAAAAATGACCAAAATGTTGGGCTGTTTGCGTGTCCTTACCCAAACTTTAGGCCCAGGCAAGAAAAAATTTTTGCTACGAGCATTGTTCTCCATCATCAGCTTGAAGTTTAATAAAATGCGATAAATCAGCCGTTTAATGCAGCTTGTGAGTAAAAGCGGGGTTTGCGTGTAATCGGTATAGATACACACAGTCTTAGAGTGGAAATGGCTTGTTATAAGGGATGCAGCAGCTATCAAGCTGACTTTATTGCTTTTTGAAAGATTTTAGTTGACTAGGAAATGCGATGAGTATCGAATTAACTTCATTAAATGTGTTCTTGGGTGTAAGAGGCCTGAGCTTCATTAGGCTAGGGGTTGAGCTGAGTGGTCTCAGGGCGATCTTCTTGATAGCAGTACCAGCTAAGATTAGAGCAGGTACTAGAAAGTTGTTGACTAGGAAAGCTTGCCCCTGTGCGCCAAATCCGCCCTTTGATGTGCTTGACTTAGGCCTGACTGACGCTTGCTCGATGGTCAGGTAAGCACAATTCCGTAGCCGCTTAAGGCTAAGACTATTCCCTTCACGACGGTTTCAGCGCGTCGCTCGCTTGCGACCGTGGGCAGGTCTTTGCGCTGTAGGTATCAACCCGACCTAAGCTTGCCGCCTGTTCATAGCAGCCATAGATCGCTTCTTCTGAGATCCAGTAGGTAGGCTCCTGCCCCAAAGGTTGCCTCCGCTTCAGAGCAACCATAGAGTGCTCTTATAGTGGCAAACCGACGATCTGCACGATCTGCATGATCTGCTATCTGATGAGATCAGAGATCTCGCGCTCTGATGATCTCAGTGATCTGGCACTCCGCGTAAGCTGCAACCTTGTGAGCTGAGCGATCTGATGATCTCCGATCTCCGCGATCCGTGGATCTGCGATCTGCTTGATCTGATGATCTAACGATCGGCGACAATGCACTTGCAACGAGTTGCAGCCGAAGCGGCCGAATTTGTCCCTTTTAGTGGCGTTTTTGGCTTAAATATCAGCTTTTCTGGCCTTTTCATCACTTTGGTCGACGTTGTAACTATGTGATTTGGTGCGTGGTGAGTGCGCAAAGCCTGATGGCATAAGGCTTCGCGTGCTTTTCTAGATATATTTTGGCCTCAGGGCACTTCGCGCTTAAACTTTTACGTAAACATGATTTTGATCATAATTTTGCAAGTTTATTTCTCATTGATTTGCAGGTCGCATTTTTCGCTTGTTTAAGCGTTTTGCTTGCGCTTTGCTAGCTACATTTGTGACGCCTATTGAAAAATTCTTGAGCTGCTTTTTGGCTTAATCCCTGATTGCTTCAGGGTTCTTTAGTGTTTGATTACTCACTTTGTTTGGTGGTACAGGTGTATGGGAATTATGTGCTGTTAATCCTGATTTCTTAGCCATTTGCTGGCGCTTTGATTGATACAACAGCAAGGCGCGTTTTGCTTTTTATTACGCGCGGGTGCTCCGAAGTCGTTTGCTAAATTTGAGTACAGGAAAGCTCCTTCTCATTTAGTTAAAGCCTCTGTGATTTATCCAGAGGCTTTTTTATTACGGGGAAAAAAAACTATGTACTCGCAATTACGCCTCTGCGGCGCCCAACTCAAGGCCGAACTGGCCGTCGGCCTCTTACCTTCTCAGCAGCATTGCTTGCTGGCCAGCGCGATCGTCGCTCCTGCTAAGAACACCGTAGCGTCAGCTCAATGCATGTTGCCGTCAGTCCCAGGCACGGCGGCACCTGCCAAGAAAGCTGTGGTCACCCGCCTTATCTTCCCTGTGGCCGATCGCGATCTTGATACGCTCTTGCGCTCGCTTTTGGCCCAGTACTTTGGCCACAAGTTGGTGCTGACCGGCTTTGCGGTGCAACCTGAGCTCAGCTACGTCATGCTGCCTACCCCAGTGGGGGTACCAGCGGCAAAACGCACGGTAGTTAATAGCGCCGAGCCTGCCTTAATGGTGAGCGCCTTGGCTTTGGCTCCTAGTGAAGCGCGCTACGAGCCACGCCTGCCGTACCTGACCTTTGATACGCCGTACGAAGCAGCGATCACCTTCCATCAGGTAGCGCCGTTCCACCCGGTGGCGCTGTTTTATGGCTCCCATTACATCCCACGCCAGTGCTACGCCCAAGCCTTGGGTCTGCGTCCTTTGTCTTATGGCCTGCCAGGTCATAACACCTATGGTGGTCAGTGCGCTGCTAAATCTGCTTTAGCTAAGTCCCTGAAGTCACTTCGTGGCTTGGATTTAACCACGCCAACGGCACTTGCGTCCAACCACGCCTTGCAGCTCTGCCTTAATCCTGAGGCCATCACGCCGGTCTATGGCGCCTTCTTAGCCCAAAACCAGCTCTGCCCCTTAACTGAGCTTACGGCTGTTCTGACCCATGACGCCTCGCATGAGCTCTTTGCCCAGCATTCACCCTTGGCCTCCTTGCGCGCGAGCCTAGCTTATCAACACCACCATGCTTTGCTTGCGTGGCTGGCCCGTGACAGTCGGATCGCTAAAGCCTTGGCCGCTGCGCCGCAAACCTTGACTGCCTACGGCACCCACCTGTGCGCTTAAGTCCCTTCTTCGTTTGGAGCTGTTTGCTGTGAAGACCAATTACCGCCACCAAAACCTTAGGACCCACGAGTTACGCCGGGCTGCTCGTAAGGAGCGCGCTGCGTTCAAGGCCGCGTCTGCACTCAAGGCCGTGTTCGCCCTCAAGACTGAGTCCTCTGCGCCGGAGTCTGTTCAGTTCAACGGTTTTACGCAGTTGGGAAAAGTCCATTCCCGGAGCGTCAGGTCCTTTGAGCGCCATCACGAAGTCGTAGGCCTCGACTTGGTGCCATCGCGCTTTTGGCTGGGCTAGTTCGGCTCATCTCGCTCGTTCTCCTTCGTTCTCTTTTCGTTTATTGGGAGTTTGTCCTATGAAGACCAAGCATAACCAGCAAAACCGCAAGGCGCTGCAAACGCGTCGTGCCGCCCGCAAGGCGCAGCAAACGCGTCGTGCCGCCCGTAAGGCGCATGCAGCCCTGCTGCACCCCGTCAGCACAGGCGTCACAGAGCCCTTCTATAGCACGGAGCTCTGCCCGCAAGTGCCTCAGTATGGCACGTTGCGCAAGCTTATGGGCCGACACCATCAGACCTTTCACCCCGACAACTTTCCCGCCGAAGCAATTGCGTGGAATCACAAGTTCCCGCTCCTCACTTTGTCTCTGATCTTAGGACCACGTTTATATGAGTAAGCGTAAGCATCGTCAGCTGCGCAGTCGCAGCAAGCAGTATCAGCGCTGTGCTGAGAGTCAGAACCGCCTTGAGAGTCAGGGCCTTCCACTGTGTTTTGCCCTTAACCCGTGCTGGCCTGAGGTTCAGCTCTACTTGGAGCGGCTCAACCCCGGCTATCGCGCGCTCTTTGATACCAAGTCATGCGCGCAATGTGAGGAGTTCCTGTCCTCCGATGATTTCTGGGCGCGGGTCAAGGATGGCGTCGCGCCGCAAGCAGCGGCTGATGCTGTGCTGTGCCATGAGCCCCGCTATCAGCGCCGAGGCGCTAAGGCTCCGTCCTATCTTGCAATCGTGCGCGCCGCTGAGTTTAAACGCCCACCTGAGCCCATCGACTGTGCCTTAGAGGCACTAGGCTGGGGTGAGGACGCCGCCTTGGTCGAGCGTATTTTGGCCGCGCCTGAAGTTTCGGCCGCGCACTAGTTTCCTGGCTCTTTTGTTTCTGCCCAGCTGGGGCTGGGCCTTTGTGGAGATTTTCTTGTTATGAAGAGTGCTAAGCAACGCAACTTACGCCAACAACGTAGCCGTAAGGCTAAGAGTGAGCGCCGTGCCGCACGTATCAGCCACCAAGAGTCGGTCGGGCTTAACCCGCTGCGCTTTGGCTCAGAAGAGCTCCAAGAGCGTTTTAACCAGGTGGTCCCTTTCGCCTTTCTGTTCATCCAACACGTACCCAATTACGCCAATTACTTTGGCTTGCTGAAAGAGTTCGGCCCGGAAGCGGGGCTGGCGATCCTGACCTGTCCTAAGTTTTGGGATTTGCTCCAAAGCTCGTACTCGCGCTCTGAGGCTGCTCGGCTGACGCTGTTGCATCTGGATTCCAAGCTTAGAGCAGGGGACGGCTCCGGCCTTACCACAGGGTGGTAACGCCGTCATGGTGCCGCCATCCTGGTGCCGCTGTCTTCTGATTCTACTTCTTGGGGCTGAGCGCAACTCCCTTAGCTCCCTTGGCCTGTACTGGTATTGCCAACTAACTCGAGGATTTATTTGTATGACTAACCATGCCTTTCATGCCCGTCCTCATGGCGCTTGCGCCCCTGGTTTTAAGAGCAATAACTTAGGTGCGATGCGCGCCGTCAAGCACTTAATCAAGTTTTCTCACAGCAGGGGCGGTATCGACTCGGTGGGCCGTGACAAATTGTGGACGTACTACCTCTTTGGCATTGTGGCCATGATGGTGGTGCTCGGCATTGCCACCGTCGAGCGCGATCGTCTGGCGCAAATGTGCCCGGCGCTGCGTCCTGGTTCTGCTATGGACCCCATCGCGTGCGCCACTGATACCGCTCATTGCGGTACTGGTACGGTGGTAGGTGAGCTTAAGCCCCAAGCCCAGGGCATTCTGTCTTCATGCGACCTGACGGGCGATCCCAAGCCTGGCGCTTTGATTTCCTATTACGAGCAGCTGTTACGCTCAGCGGCCCGTTTCAACCCAGTTTTTTCCCGTAACTAAGAGAGGTCCTTGTTATGCCTACTTGCATCATGTCATCCCTGCCTAGCTCTGCGGCCGCACCTGCGACCAAGGGCTTTGACGCGGTGCTCCCACCGCTGACTGCTAAGACGCGCCCTCAGACTTGCTGCGCTCTGCCGCAGGGCGTAGGGGTTTACGCCAGCGCACGCCTCAGCTCCGAGTCCTCAGCATTCACGCTCAACGTCCAGGATGGCGCTGCATCCTGGGGTGAGGTAATGCGCGCTCAGCTAACTGATGGCGCTGCATCCTGGGGTGAGGTAATGCGCGCTCAGCTAACTGATGGCGCGTGGGCTCAGAGTGCCGTGAACACCTGCACTCAGGCAATGGCAAACTCCAGTGCTAAGCGCTCATGGCTACTAAGTGCCGCGACCACCTGCGCTCAGCCTGCTGCAGGTGAGTTGGCTCAGAGTGCTACAGCAGGTGCTCAGGCTGATGAAGCCAGTGACGCTCAGTGTGTTGCGCTCAACAATGCTTCGGTTGTTGCAGTCGCAGGTACTCGGAGTTGTGCTCCGGTTCCTGAGACGGTAGGCACTCAGGCTTGTGAGGGCGTGGCGGCTAGGGACTCCGTAGAATCTGGTCAAAGCTCTGCTGCCTGCTTCCATAACGTGCTCTGGGAACAGAACATAGCGGCGCACCAGAGCACGGGGACGCTGCCTTTGGCCTCTGCTGCGGCGCCTGCTGAGGCGCTGGCGCTGCCGCCGACCTTGCTTGAGGCCATCGCCCAAGAAATGGGCGCTAAGAAACTCGCCTTTAACGCCGAGGCGGCGCACGGCACCTTTGGGGCGCGCCTTATCGGGGCGACCTTGCCCGATGACTTGTTAGCAGGTAGCGCTGCGGCAGTCGATGGTCCGACTTTGGCGCTGTGGGCGCGCGACCTGGCAGGGGCGGGCGCTCCATACTTGCCTGCTGATGCGTCGGCGGCCTTGGTCGTAAACGAAACGCGCCGCGATTTGCGCCGCGCTTCAGCGCAGGACACCTTGGCCGCAACTCGTGCCGGTTGGACCCCACTTGATGACACGGCCTTGGCCGCGCCGCTTGATCCAGTCGAGCCCGTGCCTTTAATTGAGCTGGGCCAGGCTGGGATGCGCTGGGATGATTCTCCACTGGCCGAGCCGCTGCCGCGTTCGTGGCGCCTCATGTCCTTATTGCAGTCGGCACCTGACCTTGAGCCTGATTTGGAGTGCAAGCTCCAAGCGGCGCTGGAGGCGCAAGCTGCTTACGCGGAGCTCTTCCATGATTGGCGCAGCTCCGACGGCTTAGGGGAGTCGGGCTTTAGTGATTGCGGTTTGGGGCCTTGGGCTTGGGATGCTGATCTCATGCCCGATCCCCCGTTCTTAAGCCAAGCCGATCTCGATTGGATCGCCGCTGGCTGGAATGACTCGAGCGCACCTTTGTCCGCCGCCACCATCCCGGTTCAGCTGCCCTTAAAGGAGCAGGTGCGTCGCCGCCAAGAGCGCGAGCAAGAGGAAGCGCGCCGTCAAAGAAAAGGGCGCCGCGCAAGTGAGGTACGTTCGGTCACGCCGCCTTGCTCTAGCGCGGGGGATCGGTCTGAGGCGCACTCGGTGCTCGCATCTGAGTTGCGTTGCCCTGGTGATGCGAACCTGCTGTCCGCAGCTGCCGGTTGCAACGACACCTCGTTATCGGGAGGTTGCTATGACTAAGTTTATGGCTCTGATCACGGCCGCAGGCAGTAATGCCTGGTCGTTGCCGCTCCACCCAAGCATGGCCGCTCCCATCGGCTTTGCCTTGAGGACGGAGCTATCTTTGGGGGAGGCGGCACTCAGTGCGCTGGGGCTCAATGCACCGAGCGATAGCGCCTGGGGTCAGTACCTCATGGATCCATGGGGCTACGGTGAAATCAGCATGATTGCGCCGCAGCTCGCCGCTACACTGGGCGTGTTATTGCTGTCGTCCGTGGGCGTGCAGATGGCCCCTGCTCGGCGCGCGCCGGTGGTGGCATCGGGAGTGGCGCTTCAGCCTTGCTCAGTGCTGCCCTCAGTTACGCGGGTGATGCTGCCGCCGCCTGATTCTAACTTGCCTTCCTTGGTCACCAGTCGGGTCTACTCGGGGGTACTCCATGGGGCACCATTGGACGCTATGTTTGAGCCGCCGCAGGCGCACTTTGGGGCGCAGCTTTTGCCTGAGCGTAGCGGACATCTCAAGCATGGCTCCATGTACTGGGCGCGCCTTGCCAGCGACCAGGTGCGCACCCAGCTGCGCTCCAGTGAGGAGGTGCGGAACGTCGTGGCCTTCCCATGCCCAACGGTGCCCAATGATGTGACCTTGTGCCCACCGGGCTGCGTGCCGGGCAATGCTGAGGCGTGGGCAACGGCGCACTCGGTAGGGGTAACGGCACAGTCGGTAGGGGTAACGGCACAGTCGGTAGGGGCAGTGACCCACTCGGTGGGGGCAGTGGAGCACTCGGTAGGGGCAGTGACCCACTCGGTGGGGGCAGTGGCGCACTCGGTAGGGACAGTGGCCCACTCGGTGGGGGCGGCCAAGCTGCATTTGGCCTTGAACACCCCCACGGTGCGCACCGGAGCGGCACTGACCATCGCCTTAGAGGAGGAGGTGTGCTCCTACTTAGATGGGCTTGAGCCTTATGACGTGGTGCGCTATGCCGCAGCTCCCGACAGTACGGCGGTGCGCGTGGTCTTGCGCTCTGAGTTCAATCGGGCGGCCTTGCAGGCGCACACCCCTTTGATCAGCATCAAGGACCAAACTGCGGTGGCGCTGCGCACGGTGGAGCTTGAGCCGCTCTTTGCCGATTCCTTGGTGTCAGGGGGCGCGTTGGGACTGGGCTCAGCTGAGCTTGCGGTGGTTGATTCGACGGTAGTGTCGATGGTGCCGCCGTCTAACTCCAACTACATCTTTGCCCGTAGCACGCTCTATGAGCTGCTGCTCTATTTGACTGAGCCAAGCCATGACGCGCTGTTCTTATCGGGGCCTACCGGCTGCGGCAAAACCTCGGCTGTGTTTGAGGTGGCGGCGCGTCTTGATTGGCCATTAGAGTCGGTGACCTTATCGCAAAAAAGTGAGGTCAGCGATTTGATCGGCGCCCATATCTTAGATCACGGTCAGCTGCGCTTTAGCTATGGGCCGCTGGCGCGGGCCATGCTCTACGGCGAGATCTTGCTCTTAAACGAGATCGACCTGATGAGCCCAGGGGAGCTCGCGGCACTCAACGATGTCTTGGAAGGACGCGCCTTGACCATCAGTGCCAATAATGGCGAGGTGATCAAGCCCCATCCTTTCTTTCGTGTCGTGGCGACCGCCAACTCCAAGGGCCAGGGCGATGAGTCGGGCTCCTATCATGGCGTCAAGCTGCAAAACCAGGCCTTCCTCGATCGCTGGCGCTTTTGCGAGGTGGGCTACCCTAGCGCTGCCCAAGAGCGCTTGATGTTAGAGCGCGCTTGTCCCAAGCTCAATCCGGACTTTCGTGACGGCATTTTGCGCTTTGCCACCGAAGTGCGTTTAGGCCATAACAGCGGCTTAGACAATCGCGCCTTATTGCAGCGCTTGGAGCAAGCTGAGGTGCGTTTGCTTGCCGCCACCATGCAGGACTTAAAGGAACACGCTCAGGCCTTAAAGGACTTGTTGGCGCAAAACGCCAACTTGCCTGAGGCCTCAGTGGCTGCCGCGCAAGCAGAGCTGAACAGTGCCCAGTTAAGTCCGTTCTTTGATGAGCTCTTAGCCCACCAAAGCTTGCTCACCCAGTACGACGGCGCGCGCGACACGGTTGAGGCCAATACTGCCGCCAACGAGCTCTTTGCTCACTGCGAGGAGCAGATGCCCGGCTTTGAGCAGCTCCATGAAAATAGCTGCACTAAGCTCGAGCGCGCGCAAGCGGTCGCTAAGGTGGAAGCTGAAACTGCCTCAAGTGAGGGCGCTCCGGTGTCAGGCCTGTCCGCGCCTTTTTCCAGTCGCTCGCTCTTGCGCATCGCCACGCTCTACTACGGCCATCCTGAGCTTTCGGTGCAGGAGGCGATTTCGCTGGGCTTTGCCTCGCGTCTGCCGCCTGCCGAGTACGAGTACCTGTTGCGCCTGAGCTACGACATCTTTGGCTACGGCAGTAACTTCAACGCCTTACCTCACCAGGTGGACGATGAAGCCAAGTACCAGCAGGAGAAGGAGCGCCTACTCAAGTACAACTTGACCCAGGTGCAGTCGCACTTAGCGCGCTTGCAAAAGTGCCAAGCCGACTTGCTCGCGGCCAAGCCTAAGGTCAAGGCCAAGGGGAGGCGTAAGGCCTCGGCCTAGCCCACTGCGCTGAGCCCAGCACTGGGCCCTGCGCTTGGGTTGGGCCTGACCATGGTTGGGCCTGACACTTGGGCCCTGCCTTGGTTGGGCGCTTGGCGCCCACGAAAAAAGCCAGCGGATGCTGGCTTTTTTATTAAGTCTGTCCAAGGTGAGTGCAGGCTCGGGTGCTGCCTTAGGGCAGCGGCCTGCGCTAATCGAGGAGGAAGCTTAGATCTTGCGATGCCGCTAACATCTTGGCGGCGGTGCGCTGGTCGTTAAACTCGAAAGTGCCGGTGGCTAATTGATGGCGAATGGCCGCGACCTTGGCGTAGTCGATGCCATCAGATTGCAGCGCGAGATCGGTGGCGCGAGCTACAGTCTTGGCGCCTTCGGTGAAGCGGACGTCATCAGGCTCTTGGGTCTTGGCGGCGCTGCCTGCACTGTAGGCTGCGACCTTGGACTGGGCCTTAGTTGCACTGCGGGTTTGAGCCACACTCTCGGGCATGGCCGTAATCGCTCTTTCACGTACGAAATCGATTGCCATGTTAAATTCCCTCTTGAACAGAAAATCTTGGGCCAAAATCTTGCAACGCATACCTATTTGCCCTCGGTGCTTAATGACCCTTGAAGCGCCTGAGAGCATTGCCCAGAAAAATGGGCTTTGCTTTACCGTTAGTAACGGATTGCGCGCGCTTTTCTAAAGGGCTGACCGACAAAAATCTTAAAATTTGTGGGGTCGGGCGCGCTGTTGTCACTATTTGGGAGCTCCCTGCTTTCTTTTGGGGCATATCCCCAGATTGCTGCCATAGCCGGGTCCAAATAATTTGGGCCCCAATGGTGGGGCCCAGTTCGGTGTAGTTCGTTTTAGAAGGTCACTTGCTTTAGAAAATCACTTGGACTTCACCTGGGGCGGTGACCACCGCCGAGATGACCTTATCGCTCTTGATATTGCGCACCCGAATCGATTCATTGACATTGCCTTCTTGCAGGGCAATGCCTGAGGTCTTAAGTGAGAGGCCGCCTGATCGGGCGACGATGTTGACCTTATCGTTCTTGCACACCACGCAAAAGCCATTAGATCTGATTTGCTCGCCTTGGCGCACGTCACGCTTTAAGCGACTGCCCACCAAGACATTAGGGTCGGATACCGCCGTGGTGAGGTTGGTGTTTTCGTTGAGATAGACCTGCTTTAAGTCATCGGGGCTGATGACATTGCCCTTGGTTAAGTTGCGCGCGGCCACTAAGGCCGGAGTTAAGACGCTGACGCGCACCGGAATGTAGAGCGTGTATTGATTGCCCGGCTGGCTGCAAGAAATCATGACCTGCGAGGAACTGCGAATCTCGTTGCCGCGCAGCTGCGCTGTGAGGTAGCCTTCGCAGCGGCCGCCATAATTGCGCCGCTCATCTAAGCGTCCAGCTTCAACCTCGACCTTGATGTCATCAGTGCGGTTTTGAAATTGCGCCAGCACATATTGCTCGGCCACCCGCCGTAAGAACTCAACCTCTTCGACCGTAGCTAAAGCCGGGGCACACAGCGTGAGACTCAGCGTGAGACTCAGCGTCAGACTCATCACCATGGCGCCAAGCTTGTGCCTTAACGATAATCTCATTTACCTGACCTCCTCACTGAGCTGGTGCGCGCTGCAACGGTGCGTTGCAATTTTGCTCATTGTACCAGCCCTCACTTAGGGGGCACTCAGGGGGCAAAAATGCGATGCAGGTGCGGTTGTGACATGACGAGTGGTGCAAATGGTGGCGTGCTTATCTATACTGAACATTGCGCTGTACCAGAACGCGGTAATTTAAGCCTGCCGTGATCGGGCACAAAGCGTGCTTGCTGAAGCTAGGGTGCCGTGGTGGCGCCGCGTGAGTTTTTTCTGAAAGGGGATAAACATGGCTGGCGTAATGGATAAAGTCAACCAGCTTACCGAGCTGGTTGGTCAGAACCGTATGGAGCTTTTGCTCTTTAGATTGTCCGGATTGACCCAACGCTATGGTATTAACGTGTTCAAGGTCCGTGAAGTTTTGCCATGCCCACGCTTGACCGTAATGCCACGCTTGCACCAATTCGTGATCGGTGTTGCGCACATTCGTGGCAATACCTTGTCGGTGATCGACTTGGCCTACGCTATCGGTGGCCGCCCAACCAAGAACTACGAAAAGGGCTTTATCATCATCGCCGAGTACAACCGTTCGACTCACGCCTTCTTGGTCTCCAGTGTAGAGCGCATCATCAATATGAATTGGAATAAGATCATGCCGCCACCTCAGGGCGCTGGTCACTCCAATTACATGACTGCGGTCACCGAGATCGACGATGAGTTGATCGAAATCCTCGACGTCGAGAAGATCTTAGATGAGATCGCCCCTAAGAACACCGAAGTCACCTCTGATGCCATCAAGGCGCTGAAGGTTCCTGAGGGTACCCGCGTCTTGGTTGCCGATGACTCTAAGGTCGCCTTAAAGCAGGTTAAGCGCGCCTTAAGTGAGATTGGCGTCGAAGTCATCGAGGCGCACGACGGCAAGGCCGCCTTGCATGCCCTCCATGACATGTTAGCTGATGGCCACAAGGTTCAAGAAACCGTCTCCTTGGTGATCTCCGACGTTGAGATGCCTGAAATGGACGGTTACACCCTGTGCGCCAATATTCGCAATGAGGCCGCGCTGCGTGACCTCTACGTTATCTTGCACACCTCCTTGTCGGGCGTGTTCAACCAGAACATGGTCTCCAAGGCAGGTGCTAACGACTTCATCCCTAAGTTCAACCCAGATGAATTGGCGGCTGCCGTAGAAAAGGGCTTAGCCATCATCCAAAGCGGTACTTCCGGCGCCGACTGCGTCATGAAGAACGCGTTCAAGAACTAAGGCAAGCGCTCCCTTTTCCCTCCTCCTAGGCGTGCGCAAGCACGCCTTTGCCATGGAGCGCAGGTTAGGCTGACTTAAATAGGACCGACGCAAGTGGGGTTCCAGCTGGGCTGATGCCACGAGGCTGATGCTTTGAGCTTAAGCCGTGGGGCTGAGCCTGGGCTGAGCCGGGGTGCGTAATTTGGGGGAGGGGCCACAAATCCCCGCAGGGATTGTGCCTAGATGTGGCTATGAGCGCTTATTTGCGTTATATTAGTTAAGCTCTAGGTTGTGTGTTTTTTCGTAAGCAACTGGTGCTTGTTTTGGTAAGCCTAAGGCGCTTACTGCTAGGTTTCGGTTGTTTGATGGGCTTGGCTACTGACTTGCCAAGGGCAGGCCTCATCAAATGTGGGCATAAATCCGCTCCTAGGTACAATCTGCTGAGCGGTGTTAATTTAGCTAGGATGTAGCGCGCTTTGCTCGCGCTGGGCAAGGCTAGCGGCGCAATAAGAGGTACATATGGCAGGCTCTCCTCAAAGTCGTTATGGTTTAGATGCTGCTTCGAGTAATTTAAACTCGCGCACTTCTGGAACCTCGTTTTTCTCCCGTAACACGCGCTCTAATACGAGCGATGCCCCATCCTCGCTCTATGGCAGCATAACTACCAGTAGCCGAGGAACCAGCTCAGTGAGCAACCGTGCTGCCAACGGTAATGCCATTGCCTCGGTTATGCGTAAGACTGCGCAGCCTAATCGCGCTCAATTCACGCCAAGCTCCTACCCTGGCATCACCAACTTAGCCATTGCCTCGCAAAAGGCGGGCTATGATTCGGTTGCGGCTCGTAACCCTGATATTCAGCCTACGACCCAAGATCGCCTGCAAGTGCAGTCGCGTACGGTCTCGGACGCCCAATACAAGCGCTTTGCGCAGTACATCGAAGATCAAAGCGGTATTGTCTTAGGTGACAATAAGCACTATCTGGTCAACAGCCGCTTATCCTCGCTGCTCTTGCGCTTTAAGGTTTCCACCATCGATGAGCTCATCAACCGCGCCATGCAGCCTAATATCTACAAGGATATTAGCTCGGCGGTGATCGACGCCATGACCACCAACGAAACCTTATGGTTCCGCGACACCTATCCATACCTTGCGTTAAAGAACATCATTCTGCCGGAGTTAGCCCGCAGCGGTAAGTCTCCAGTACGCATCTGGTCGGCCGCTTGCTCCTCAGGCCAAGAGCCTTATTCGATCGCGATGATCGTGCAAGAGCAAGTCACTAATATGGTTCACGTTGATCCAAATCAATGTCAGATCATTGGCACCGATATTTCCCCTGAGATGTTAGATCGTTGCCGCTTTGCTCACTACGATAACCACGCCTTAGCCCGTGGCTTAAGCGCTGAGCGTAAGGCCCGCTTCTTCAAGCCGACCAAGGATCCTAACGTCATGCGCGTGGACGATAAGATCAAGCAGATGGTCACCTTCAAGCAGATGAACCTCTTAGGCTCCTACAGCTTATTAGGCCGCTTTGATGTCATCTTCTGCCGCAACGTCCTCATTTACTTCTCCAATGACGTTAAGAGCCAGATCTTAAACAAGTTCTCGCTGTGCTTAAATCCAGGCGGCTACCTGATCTTAGGCTCCTCCGAGTCGATTCAGGGCCTCTCGGACAAGTACGAGATGGTTCGCTGCAACCCAGGCTTAGCCTATCGCTTAAAGGCTTAGCCTATCGCTTAAAGGCTTAGCCTATCGCTTAAAGGCCTAGCCTAGTGCTAACGCCTTAGCTAAGCGCTAACGCCAAGCTTGCCGCTACCCCAGGTAGCAGCTAATCTCACCAGAGCCTGCGCAGAGCGCAGGCTTTGTTGTATCTGATGGCCTGATTGGGGTTGTGGCATAGCTTTTGATACAATGTTGGAGGAAATCTGCGGGTGATGTGATCGCCGCAGGGGCAAATGAGGGAACAGAGATGGCGGTAACTTTTGATAAAGTTTTTGGTGTCCACCAGCACACGATGCGCATCCGCAATCAGCGCGCCGAAGTCATTGCTGGTAATTTAGCCAATGCTGACACCCCAGGCTTTAAGGCCCGTGATATCGACTTCAATGAGGCCTTAGTGCAGGCGGCTCACGTTCCAACCACGCCTACCACTGAGATGCAGATGCAGACCACCGCGCAAGGTCACATGACCTTAGCCGACCTCGAGGCCATGCAAGAGCCTAATTTGATCTTGAAGTACCGCAATCCGTTCCAGCCTGACACCGGCAACGGCAATACGGTCGAGGCCAGCTCTGAGCGCATGAAGTACATGAGCAATAACATCGAGTACCAAGCTACGATGCAATTCCTCAACGGTAAGATTTCCACCTTACGCCGTTCCTTAAGTGGCCAGTAATCAGAGCTAAGCTCAGAGCGTAAGCTCAGAGGGCGTGCGCCCAGAGATCTCAAGCAGTAGTCAGAAGTTAACGAGGCTCAGATGAGTGTTTTCAGAATTTTAGACATTGCGGGCACGGCGATGAATGCCCAGTCGGTCCGCTTGAACGCCACGGCATCGAACTTGGCTAATGCTGAGTCGGTCAGCTCTTCGGTCGAAGAAACTTATAAGGCCCGCCGTCCACTGTTCTCGGCGGCCTGGGAAGAGGCGGTCGCCCGTAACGAGCAAACCGGCGAGCCGGTTGATCCGGTTAGCGGTGAGCCTTTTGGTATCGGCGTGTCGCTGCGCGGCGTAGTTGAGTCTGATGCTCCAACCATCAAGGAGTACAACCCAACTCATCCCCTGGCCGACGCTGACGGCTATATCTACCGCCCAAATATCAACCCAGTTGAAGAAATGGCCGATATGATGAGCGCTCAGCGCTCCTATCAGACCGCTGTTCAGGTTGCCGATAGCGCCAAGAGCATGCTGCTCCAGACCTTACGCTTAGGCCAAAATAACTAAGCCTAGTCTAAGCCCTTGGCCTGGCTTAGCCCCTTAGGGGCGTAACCGATTTTTCTCTAACTTGATCTAAAAACCGCCTGCGTCCTGATAAAGAGCGCAAGCGGTTTTTTATTTTGGTGGGGCCCCAACGGGCTGGGCCTTAGTCGTCGCCGTACTCAGGCAGGTAGATTTCCTTGCCGATAGCGTAGAAGTGGCCACCTGCGACATAGTGCAGGGTACGCAGCGATTCATCGGCCGAGTCAAAGTGCCAGTGGTTGTTGTGGTACACGCGGGTATCGCTGATGACCTTAACGCACTTGCCTAAGAACATATCGATGCTCTGCTCCATTTGCGCATTAGGGATGACCTCGTACTCGAGGTAGGCGGCGCAGCCCTTAGGAACCGGCATGGAGATGCCTGGGAGCTCGATTAACTCAGCACCACTGTGCTCGAGCTTGTCCTTGTCATCGTTCTTGGAGATCGAGCCTAACTTCATCACCTGCTTGACGATACCGACGGTTGGGTAGCACAGGACAAAGCGTCCCGACTTCTCAATCAAAGGACGGGTGTAGTGGCTCTTATCGATAATGGCATAGCCCTTATCAAAATCGCAGACGCCAGCCCAAGCGGCGGCCATATAGTCGAGGTCACCCTCGTAGGAGGCGCCGATCAAGGTGGTAGCGCCGATGTTGAGCAGGCGATAGGACTTAGCGATGTCCTGCTCGGCAAAATAGTTGTGAACCATAAATTCCTCTCAGCCAATTGAGTCCCTGGGGCTTAAGGGTGCAGACCAAGGCGCATCGATCAGGGCGCACTGCCCGTGCCTTAAGGCCCTAGGGGCTATGGCCTGTATCATAGCGCAGCCCTCAAACCTTGCTTGTGCCCCAAGCCACAAAATGGCAGAAAGCCCCAGTTAAGGGCACTGCTCAAAGCGGCAAAAATGATCCGCTTTGGGGCTAAAATGGCTTATTTATCGTATTTTGCTGGTGGCTTAAATCATGCATTAAAGGCCCTGAAAGAAGGGGCCTTCGGGCCTGAGAATTTTTCTTATTGGGGGCCATGCGAGGACGTCATGCCTAGTGTTTACTCTACAACGAGCTCCAGCAGTTCGATCTACGAAGATCTGGGCTTAAACACGACTGAGTCGGTCAAAGACGCCGCCTCTCAAGTTAAGGATCAAACCTTAACCCAAGAGGACTTCTTAATGCTGCTCACCACGCAGCTGCAAGCACAAGATCCAACCAATCCAGCCGACAATACCGAGCTGGTATCGCAAATGTCGCAGCTGTCCATGGTTGAGAGCTTAAACTCGATCAACACCAGCATGGATGGCATTATCGAGCAGGTTAAGTCGAGCTCGGCGCTCAACGCCACTTCGCTCATCGGTACCTATGTGTACACCGATAGCAATAAGGGCTTCTTCGATGGCTCCAACACCTTAAGCTGGGCGATCGATGCCGGTGACGAGACCTATTACGATCTCGAGCTCACCATCAAGGATGCCTCCTCAGGTGAAGTCGTGTACCGCGATAGCGCTGATGCCTTAACCAGCGAAATCAAGTTTGCCTGGCCAGGCATTTACTCGCCGGATGGCCCAGTGGAGACCCCATCGACCGGCGGCGGTGAGGGTGATACCTCCACCGGTGATGAGGTTGCCGCCGCTGATGGTACCGATACGGGTACTGATACCGGCACCGATACCGGCACGGGTGATGAGGTCGCCGATGGCGATGAGGGCACCACCGATCCTGATACCCCACAGTATCAGCTGTGCGCCGCCGGTAAGTACGTCTTAGAGGTCACGGGCAAGAATGCCGCCGGTGAGACTATTCGTCTGCCGGTTAAGAGCTTAGGCTTAGTCACCTCGGTCACCTTAGGCAATACCACCAGCGATACCATGCTCTCGATCTATGGTGCCGGTGAGATTTCCTTCGAGGACGCCAAGAAGGTCACGATCTAAAGATCGCATATCGTGTCCTCGCCTTGAGGCCAAGGCCCACGCCGTGGATCTTGGCCTTGCTGTATTTAGTGCCACAAAGCACGATTTGATCCCAAAATGGCTTAAAATAGCGGGGCTAATCAGCAAGCAGCCACTGCGCGCTAGGAGCGCAACCTGCGCAGAGCAATGGCGTAACCAGCGCAGAGCAATAGCGCAACCAAGCGCCGTAAGCACTCAGCAGGATCGCCGCAAAGCGGCGCCAACGCCCGCTAAATGGGGCTTGGCCTGGGCTTGATGGGGACTTGGGCGTGGCATAAGGCTTGCTAAAGTTAGGGGTGCTTTTCTTAAGAGGAGTGTCGTATGGATAATTTGTTATGGGTGGCGATGGCCGGTGCTAAGGAGAATTTTCACTCCTTGTCGGTGCGCTCCAATAATTTAGCCAATGCAAACACGACTGGTTTTAAGGCTGAGTTTGAAAATACCCGTGCCATGAGCGTGTTTGGCAATGCCTATCCTACGCGCGCCTTTGCCATGACCGAGGTACCAGGCTATAACTTCCAAGGTGGCGCGATGCAGACCACCGGCCGCACCTTAGACGTGGCGATGCAAGGCGATGGCTTCTTTGCGGTGGCTGATGCCCAAGGCAACGAGGCTTATACCCGTTACGGTAATTTCGCCTTAGGCCCTGATGGAGTGCTTCATACCTCCAATGGTTTAGACGTCTTAGATGAAAACGGCAATCAGATTGTGTTGCCGATGCCCCTTGCCGAGATCAACATCAATGCTGATGGTTATATCACCGGCAAGCCTTTAGGGGCTGATTCTGATGTGGTGGAAACCTATCAGCGCATCAAGATGGTCAAGCCTGATTTAACCACGATCGAAAAGGGCTATGATGGCCTGTTCCGCTCGCGTGATGGGGCCACCCTCAATATGGATAATACGGCTCAGCTCCAAAGCGGTATGCTTGAGGCCTCGAACGTAAATCCTGTCGAAGAATTGACGAGCTTAATCCGCGTCCAGCGCCAGTATGAGGCTCAAGTCAAGATGATGCAGTCAGCAGGTGAGATGGCTGACCAGCAAAACCGTTTACTTGCTTACGATTAATCAGTAGAGGCTATACATGATTCCAGCTTTATGGATTTGTAAGACTGGTTTGGACAGCCAGCAGACCAATATCTCGGTTACGTCCAACAACTTAGCCAACGCCTCGACCGTCGGCTATAAGAAGAGCCGCGCCATTTTCGAAGACCTGCTCTATCAAAAGGTCAACCAGCCAGGTGGTCGCTCGACCGCTGATGCCTTCTTACCAGAGGGCTTAATGGTTGGTGCCGGTGCCCGCGTGGTCGCTACCCAAAAGAACTTCACCCAAGGTGATGTTGAGTCCACCGATAACTCCTTAGATCTGATGATCAACGGCGCCGGTTTCTTTGAGATTGAAATGCCAGACGGCACCACGGCCTACACCCGCAACGGTCAGTTCACCACCAACGAAGAAGGTGTGATTGTCACCGCTGAGGGCTACACCTTATTACCTGAGATCACCATCCCAGAAGATGCAGTCGGTATCTCGGTTTCGATCGATGGCCAGGTTTCCGTACAGATCGCAGGTCAGACCGAAGCCCAAGACTTAGGTCAGATCACCGTAACCAACTTCATCAATCCGGCCGGCCTTGAGCCAATTGGTCAGAACCTGTACTTACAGACTTCGGCCTCGGGCGACCCACAGCAGGGTGTCGGTGGTGAAAACGGTATGGGCACGATTCGCCAAGGTCAACTTGAGACCTCGAACGTTAAGGTCACCGAAGAGCTGGTTAACTTAATTCAGGCTCAGCGTGTCTACGAAATGAACTCTAAGGTTCTCACTACCGTGGACTCGATGATGGGTACTTTAATCCAATCGACCTAATAGCCCGTAAAGCAGCTTAGGCCCTCAAGGGCCTAGGCTTGGGATAAGGAGCGCAACGGTAGCATAAAGCGGTAGCGTACCGGCAAAACAAAGAGGTAGGACATGACCAAGTTACAAAAGGCGATGTTAGTAGGGCTAATGCCTTTCCTGCTCACGGGTTGTGCGCTTGATGCATTAGGCCCGCAGCCGGATGATCCTGATTTTGCTCCTGCCTTGCCGGAAGAAGATTACACTACGGCAGTGCCAACCGGCTCGCTTTTTAATCCTTATTCCTCCAATAACGGCCTGTACACCGATACCCGTGCCCACAAGGTCGGCGACTTAATCTCGGTGCAGTTAGACGAGCGTACCAGCGCCTCGAAGAATGCCGGTACCACCTTAGGCAAGAGCAATAGCATTGGCTTTGGTGCGTTGGCAGTGGGCGGCCGTCCAGTGACGATCAATGGTTACGATACCTCGGCTAGCCTCAGCAACACCTCAGATTTTGAAGGCAACTCCGACGCGAGCCAGTCCAACAGCTTAACCGGTAATATCTCGGTGAGCGTGGTCAAGGTCTTAGCCAACGGCAATCTGGTGGTGCGCGGCGAGAAGTGGCTCATGCTCAATAACGGCAATGAGTACATCCGCGTCACTGGTATCGTGCGCTCTGAGGACGTCAGCTCCGACAACACGGTTTCGTCGCAGCGTATCGCCAATGCCCGCATCCAATACGGTGGCACCGGCGACTTTGCTGATACCCAAGAGCGTGGCTTTATCAGCCGCTTCTTCAACAGCGCCTTTAACATCTTCTTCTAAGCCAAGGAGCTCAGAGCTAGCGCGCAGCTAGGCTCGCGCAAGCTAGCGCGAAGTTAGCGCGAAGTTAGCACTCAGTCAGGGCTAAGCGACAAGCATTAAGCTTAAGAGGGTAAGGCTCGGTTAGGACGTAGGTCAGGATAGTAGGTTATGCGCATTTATAAATTTCTTTTCGCTTTAGTCTGCTGTGTGCTCACTCTGGGCGCAACCATGACCACCACCCAGGCCGCTCGCCTTAAAGACTTGGCCTCGGTGCAGGGTGTGCGCAGCAACCAATTGATCGGTTACGGTCTGGTGGCTGGTTTAGCCGGTACCGGTGAGAGTAACTCTGACTTCACCGAGCAGACCTTCCGCTCGATGCTCAACAACTTTGGCATCAAGGTTCCAGATAACGTCACCTTAAAGATCTCTGACGTCGCTCCAGTAGTCGTGCACGCCGAACTGCCACCATTTGCCAAGCCGGGCCAGCAAGTTGATATCACGGTTTCAGCGATCGGCGAGGCCGAGTCGCTGCGCGGTGGCTCGCTCTTGCAAACCATGCTGCGTGGTATTGACGGCAACGTCTATGCGGTCGCCCAAGGCTCCTTAGTCGTCGGTGGCTTAGGCGTATCCGGTGCCGACGGCTCGCGCGTTGTGGTCAACACTCCAACCGTTGGTCGTATTCCTAACGGTGCCACGGTCGAGCGTGAGGTTCCAACTGACTTCAACTTAACCGACAGCATCACCTGGAACTTAGATCGCCCAGATTTCACCACGGCTAAGAACGTCGCAGACACCATCAACAGCATCTTTGGTCAAGGCTCGGCTGTAGCTCAAGACGCAGTCTCGATTCGCGTTACCGCGCCACGTGACCCAAGCAAGCGCGTGGAGTTCATGGCCTCCTTAGAGAACCTCGATATCGCTGAGGGCCAAGAAGATGCCCGTATCGTGGTTAACTCGCGTACTGGCACCATCGTCGTGGGCAGCAACGTGCGCTTAAAGCCAGTGGCCGTAACTCACGGTGGCCTAACCGTCACGGTCAGCGAAGACCCACAAGTATCGCAGCCTGCTCCATTTAGCCAAGGCCGCACGGCAGTGGTTCCAAACTCCAATATCAACGTCGAGGAAAAGCAGGGCCGCATGTTCAAGTTTGACCCAGGCACCACCCTCGATGACTTGGTCCGTGCCATCAACGAAGTGGGCTTAGCCCCAGGCGACTTGATGTCGGTATTAGAGGCCTTAGACCAAGCCGGTGCCATTGAAGGCCGCTTAGTCATCATCTAAGTAGCACAAGCAAAATAAAGAAAAGCGGGAGGCCACAAGCTTCCCGTTTTCGTCTTTGCGCGAGGAAGCGAGCCAAGCGGCAGCCTTAGCTGCTCGGCTAAGGCCATTTCCCGCATTTAGGCCAGGTAGGATTGGCTCAGCCTACCATTGGCGTGATTGCTCGGGGCTCAATGCTGGGTTGAGCCCGACCCGCTTATGAGCGAGCAAGTAAAACGGCATAAAATACCGCTAATGCCCCGAATGATGCGAAGAGTGAGATAGTGACCCAATCAGTCCAAGAAAAGTCCATTTTGCACCCGACTTCAAAAAAGCACTGGTTTGAGCAACAAGGATCCTAACTTGCGCCAGCTGTCTCTGACCATTATAGAAGGTTTGCGACCTCAAATCTTTCGCTTTGTGCGCCAGGATGGTAGTGGTCAGCAATGCTCGGCTTTTATGGTGGGCTGCCCGCTGCCTCTGGGCTAAACGACATGTGTGAGCTCTTGCTCATGAAATCCGTGCCTTAGAGACAAAACAGCCTTAGCGGCTAGGCTAAGGCTATTTTTCGCATTTAGGCTGATTGAGATAGGATTGGCTCAGCCTACTATTTTCTGCGTGATGAATGCGGTGCTAAATGCCGTTATAAGCGGTTAAGCAAAATGGCATAGAATACTGCTGATGCACCGAACAAAGCGCATAATGCGATAAAAACCCAATCCATCCAGTTAAGATCCATTTGCACCTCGATTTTCAAAAGCACTGGTTTGAGCCACACGGCGCCTAAATTGCGCCAGATGGTACTGACTCTATTATAAGAGGTTTGCGACCTGAAAGCAGTGCTTTTTGCGAGTCGCATACCTCTTGCGGTCTGCCCCATTTTCTGCAAGCTTGCAATCAGTGGGGCCTATGGTCAAAAAAGACCAAAACTAACTCTGATCAGAGTCTTTGTTTCAGGTCTAGTTTGATCATTTTCTGGGGCTGTTTCAGCTCCAGTGG
The DNA here is from genome assembly GCA_944392765.1 of uncultured Anaerobiospirillum sp. Classification (GTDB taxonomy): domain Bacteria; phylum Pseudomonadota; class Gammaproteobacteria; order Enterobacterales; family Succinivibrionaceae; genus Anaerobiospirillum. The sequence continues at coordinate 38,121 of CALXXU010000004.1, read as the reverse complement.
TGGCAGAGTATCCTTGGTTAACGGTTACTTTATCTGCTTGGCATGGGGCAATGAATATGACATTACCCCTTGAGTCAAGTGGGATATCAGCAGAAGTCACAGCTTTATCGTTAGCATTAAAAGTAGCCTTAAATACAATGTGAACCCCAGTCCTTAGACTGTTCTCAGTTTGTGCGGAGTTTACACTGTCACCGTCAGCAGCTGTCGGTACTTTACCCCTATCACTGGAGTTGGCTTGAGGTGGTGGACTATCCTTCAAGTCATTTAGCGTGATGTAGATGGTCCAACCAATAACGAGCATGGCGACGCACAGCCCTATAACGGCTAACGAACAGCCAATAAAAAGCCCAGGATTTTCGTTGAAGGTGAGCTCGAAGGTCAAATAAAGGACTAATGAGATCGTGGTTCCCAGCATCCAGACAAAGCACTTGTTGCAGTAGCCCAACTTGCGCTCTGTATAGACTCGATTAATGATCATCGCGTCTCTCCGCTTGGAGTTGGTAGATAACCTGCCGAGCGTTCGGCAGAACCTTGTTTTAGCACAGGGGAGGTGATACTCTAAGCGGGATCCTCCTGCTGCCTTAAGCGAGGATTTTCCCCTGTGCTGGCGGTATTGCTACAGCCTTGGTTTACAGGGATCCTAGAGCTGACATCTTGGTTTGTTTGCCTTCGAGCAACTACCACATCGATCGAAAGCTAACGGGCCGTAATGTCAGTGTTGGAAGGAAAGAGTTAATCACCTTAGCTGTTTGGCCGTAATTAACTCTCCGTTCCCTAGGCCGTTGCTCTGGGCTTATCTGCCCTCGGTTTGGCGGGAGCGGTTGACTTGGTTTCTATCCTTGTTCTTAGTTTCTCAGGCCTTGATCGAGAATGGAAACTTATGTCAATCGTTGCCGCCCAACGCAATTCAGTTTACCCCAATTTCCTCTTCACCCCCTTAAAATACCCGTTCAAAACATTTGACCAATGCGCCGGGATGGTGGTGGTTGGTCATGTACTGTTGCGCTTACAGCGCCATTGGCTTGTTACCGATGAGCTGTCTAAGTGGTGGAAGAAACATTGGACTGTGGTCGTGGGTCACTGGTTGGGAAGGATGTGACCGTGACTAAAGTCAATAGTTGCGTTCCACGAAGTCAAGTGTATCCCATCTTTTGCCGCACCCCCTTAAAATACCCGCTCAAAACATTTGACCTTTGCGCCGGTATGGTGGTGGTCAGCAATGCTCGGCTTTTCTAGTGGGCAGATCACTGCCGCTATGTGTGCCGAGCCAAACAAAAAGAGGATAGTGCATGCACAAGCTTATCCTGGCCGAACTGAAGTATTTGAGCTTGCTGGGCAAGCACTGGCTGGCCGTAGGCAAATACGCTGTAGCTCAAAGCAAGAGCTACTGGGCTAACCTTAAGCTCATCTGGGGTTTGCGTCAGCAAGCCGCAGCGGAGCGCGAGTACGCGCAGGCCGTGCATGAGCTGGAGGAAGCTGAGCACCAGTACGCGCAAGCCTTGCTTGAGCAAGTGCAAGCGGAGCACAGGTATGTGCAAGCCTTGCGGGAGCAGGCTGTAGCAGAGCTCCGGTATGCGGAGGCAATTGAGGAGTACGAAGCTGCACTTAAGCGTCAGATCGAAGCTGAGCGCAAGGCGGCGCAGCTTGAGGCGCAAGAAGCTCAGCACTCTCAGACAGCGCAGCGACCTGCTGACCGTGCGCCCTTAGAGAAACACCGTGATTGAGAGCTTGCTGGTGGCTGCATCAGCGTGGCTTTTCTTGGGCTAATGTGGCTGGCGCATTAGCCCTGAGCGCTTAGGCGCAGACTATGCTCCGGCCTGCTTATTGGGCGCAGTTGCGGCTGCGTCTAATGAGCCTTCAAGCTTACAGCCTTAGAGGCAAGGAGCAAGCAATGCCCGAGAATTTGGAAATCACCAAGAAGCTCAGAGAGCGCTTTAAGAACTGCGAGCTCTTAGAGTACGTCGGCGACTGGAAAGGGCGTCCGGTTTATCGGGTTTCGGATATCCCATTGATCGACTACTTCACGAGCTACCAAGGTGGACCAAACTTTGTTTGGGTTGATCTCGACGATTTCAGTAAATCCTTAATGATTCAATGGAATGACCCTGAGTTTAGTCATTTTCACGATATAGCTTTACAATGGCACCCTGAGATTAAGAAGCTGCTGCACATGGACTAAAACGCCAGTGAAGCTCGCGCTAAAGGCACCCTCGGTGGTGCCTTTTTAGCGCCTAGCTGTCACCTTCTTTGCCTAGCATTCTGCGAGTGACAGGTTGCCGCAGGGCGCGCGGGCCTTGGGGCTGCGGGGTTCAGCAAGGCGCAAAAAGGCCAACCGTGAGGTTGGCCTTGGTTTCAAGACTTTATTTAAGCAGGCTTGCCCTGCTGTGAACTCTTTTTTTTTACTCGGCGGCAGGGGCTTCGGCTTGAGCCTTTTCAGCGGCGATTTGCTCGGCGGTGCGGCCCTTGGTGTCCTGGCCAAACCACTTTAAGTGAATGGCGTCGAGCTCGCCGGAGGCGGTGATCTTATCTAAGCCCGAGTTGATCTTGTTTAACAGCTCCTCGTTGCCCTTGCGCATGGCAATGCCGTAGACGTCAGCCTGCTTCTCAAACTGTGGGTCAACAAAGTCGATTAAGGTGTCTAAGTTGGCCTTTTGCAGGTAGTAGAGGTTAACTGGGCGGTCGTTGATCACGGCCTCGCAGCCACCATTGGTCAGCTCTAAGATGGCATCAGGCTCGTTGTTTAAGGCCTTGACGTTATCTGGGCTAATCTTGTCGGCAAAGGCGTGGCCAGTGGTGCCAATCTGGACGCAAATAGTCTTGCCCTTTAAGGACTCAGCGCTGGTGTACTCTTGGGCCTTATCCTTCTTGATAATGATCGAGAGCTTGGAGTTGTAGTAGCCCTTGGAGAAGTCGACGCGCTTCTTGCGCTCGTCGGTGATCGTCATGCCCGAAATAATGAGGTCGAGGTTGCCGGTCAAAATCGATGGGATTAAGCCGTCAAATGGCATCGACTCAATTTGAATCTCATCACCATTAACCTTGGCAATGGCGTTGATGACGTCGAGGTCAAAGCCAATTGGCGTGCCTTCGCTGTCAACAAACTCAAATGGAGCAAAGGTTGGGTGAGTGCCCACGCGTAAGGTCTGAGCAAAAGTGGTCGAGCTCAGGGCAGCGCATAAACCTGCGCCTAAGACTAAGGCAGACAGTAACTTCTTCATCAATCACAAATCCTTGGTTTATTGGCGCTGCAAGAGCGCTGGCAATAGGGCGTCGCTGCGGCGCGGGCCCGTGTTTATTAGGAAATAGGGCGATTTTAGCACCGCTGTGGGGTACACTCGGGCGCTGATTTTTATTGGTGCACCGCTTGGTTTTAGTCAGTTGTCTTGAACCGATTTGGTGCGCTTTCCTAGATTGCGGGCATTAAAAAGGGCGTGCCCGAAGGTACGCCCCTAGGGCATCACATGCATGGTGTGGTGCCTTGAGACAAGGTTTTTTGGGATCTTAGCAAAAACAGCACCCTTGGTGCCAAGGAAATCGCTGTCCAGGAAATCGCTGTCCAGGAAATCGCTGTCCAGGAAATCGTTGTCTAGGAAATCACTGTCCGGCAAAGCGCTGTCTAGGACACGCTGTCTAGGACACGCTGTTTAGGACATCGCGGTCGGGCCAAGCCCGGTCTAGGAAAGCTCTGCCGCGCTCTGCGTGCGCGCTTAGCGCATATGGCGCTGGGAGCGTGAAGTGCGCTGTGCGTTGCGGGAGCAGCGCGCGGCCCGCGCGGGGCGAGCCTTGGCTTTTTAGGTGCCATAAAGCCCTTGGCCCCGAAGGGGCCAAGGGCGCCCTGGGCCGGGGCCCAGAGCTTTTTGTTTCTTTTTTTTTTGTTGGTTTGGGATTAGTTCTTCTTGCGGTACTTGCCCATATCAATAGCAACAGCGGTGGCAATAATGATGCCCTTGATGACCTGCTGCCACATTGGCGATACCGAGATGAACTGTAAGCCGTAGGTGATAATGGTGAAGACGAAGACACCAGCGATGATGCCTGAGACGGTTGCAATACCACCCATCAGCGATACACCACCAACCACGCACGCGGCGATAGCGTCCAGCTCATAGCCCATACCGTATTGGTTGGTTGCACCAGCGGTACGTGCAGCTTCTAACACACCAGCTAAGCCATAGAGACCAGCGGCTAAAACGAAGATGAAGAGGTTGGTTGCGTAGACGTTAACACCGGCGACCACGGCAGCCTCACGGTTACCACCTAAGGCATAAACGTTCTTACCAAAGACGGTCTTGTTGAGGACGAACCAGATGGCTACGGTGACAACTGCGGCAATAGGAATCAGAATCGAGATGCCTGGGAAGCCGCCGCCCTGGAAGAATTTGGTCTGACCTAAGGCAGCAAAGTCTGGACGGACACCACCGATTGGCTGCGAGTTGTTAGGTGGTAAGTCGAAGTACAGCGAGCACGAACCGTAAACGATAACCGAGGTGGCCAAGGTTGCAATGAACGGGTGCATCTCGTACTGCGCTACTAGGAAGCCGTTTAGGGCACCAAACAGCATGCAGATCGCGATCGCAATAATGATCGGGATGAACAGTGGCAGTTGAGCCAGATCTGGGTAGAAACGGTTAGCGTAGTCGGCCGTTTGCAGCATCGAGGTGGAGATAACGGCGGCTAAGCCCACAATACGACCAGCGGACAGGTCGCAGCCTGCGATAATCAGGGTAAAGCAGATACCTAAGGCAATGATGAGCTTAGTTGACGACTGGGTCATAATATCCAAGACCACGCGAATCTGCATGAAGCGCGGTTGCAGGATACAAATGATCAAAACTAAGACCACCATCGCGATGATGATCGCGTAATTGGTCAGGACGTTGTTGAGCGTCTTGGCATTTAAAACGATATCGCGGGCACCTGGACGTGGATGGGTGTAGCGATAACCGTTTTGGAGTGTCATCCATAAGCCTACCAACATCATGATGACAGGCAAATCGTACAAGGTCTTGATGGCGACGAAGTATAGGATGGCGCCTAATACAATTACGCCAGCGCCTAAGCCCGTCAGAGCCTTGTAGTAGGATTGTTGGGAAATGGTGTTAGCCATACAAACCTCTTCTACTTCTTAAAGCTGGAAGCCAGGCGCATAATCTCGACCTGGTCAAAGTTCTGCTTGTCCACAAAGCCGGTGACGTGACCTTCGCACATAACCATGATGCGGTCGGACATACCCATAAGTTCTGGCATTTCCGAGGAAATCATGATGATGGACTTGCCTTGCTTCAGCTGATCAAGCATTAAGGTATAGATTTCGTACTTGGCACCAACGTCGATACCACGGGTTGGCTCGTCGAAGATGATGATGTCCGAATTGGTCAAAAGCCAGCGGGCAATTAACACCTTCTGTTGGTTACCACCAGAGAGGTTCTTGATTGGAACCTGCAGGTTTGGCGTTTTTACTTTGAGCTCTTTACAAGCTTGCTCGGCAGCCGGGGCACGCTTGGCGGTGTCCAAAACACCCATGTGAGCGAAGCTCTTTTGGGCAGCGATAACCGTGTTATCTAAGATCGACAAGATGCCAAAGATACCGTTTTGACGGCGCTCTTCGGTTAACAGAGCAATACCGTTGCGCTTAGCATCGCGCACCGAGTTTACCTTGATCTCCTTGCCGTTCTTGTAGATCGTGCCGTGATCTAAGGCGCGCAGGCCGAAGATAGTCTCAACAAGCTCAGTACGCTGGGCACCAACCAGACCACCGATACCTAAGATCTCGCCACGGTGTAACTGGAAGTTAACGTCCTTGAACGAGCGTGGGTTAGCAGCGGTGAAGTCCTTAACCTCGAGGACGACTTCCTCTTGAGGGGCTGGAGCATCAGTGCGTGGTGGGAAGCGGTTGGACATATCACGGCCCACCATCTTCTTGATGATGAAGTCTTGGTCAATGTCCTTAGCGGCATAAGTACCGATGTACTTACCGTCACGCATAATGGTGACATCATCGGAGATCTTTAAGATCTCTTCCATCTTGTGGGAGATGTAGATGATCGAACGGCCTTCGTCACGCAGCTTGTTGATGATCTTGAACAGATACTCAACCTCGTTCTCAGTTAACGAAGAGGTTGGCTCGTCCATGATGATGATCTTAGCGTCATAGGAAATGGCGCGGGCGATTTCTACCAGCTGGAGCTTGGAGGCAGAGACGCGGCCTGCTAATTCCTTCGGGTCGACGTCGAGGCCAATGCTCTTGAACAGAGCAATGGTCTTGTCGTACATGGCCTGATGGTCAACAAAACCGTACTTCTTTGGGAAGCGACCAATCCACACATTTTCCATGACCGAGCGGAAGCGGATTGGGTGCAGCTCTTGGTGAATCATGGAAATACCCATGGCAAGAGCCGTCTTGGTGTTTGGAATGTCATTAATGGACTTGCCATTAAATAAGATCTCACCCTCATCTGGGTGATACAGACCAAACAGACATTTCATGAGCGTTGATTTACCGGCGCCGTTCTCACCCATTAAGGCGTGCACAGTGCCTGGTCTTACCTTTAGATTGGCGTGGTCAAGTGCCAATACACCAGGGAAGCGCTTCACGATATCGTTCATCTCAAGGATGTACTGACTCATGAATTTGATCCTCGCAACTGCGTAAAGCGGGACAGTGGTTGGTAAAGGAGGTTGGCCTTTAAGCGCGGTGTGAGGCTCAGGGAGCTAGGCTGCTCGTAAGCTGGTAGCTAGGTGAGCTGGTTCTCAGTAAGCTGTGAGCTTGGTGAGCTGGGTAGCTGTGTGAGCGGGCATGGAGCTGAGCGCTGATAGTGCCGCTGAGCGCTGATAGTGCCGCTGCGCGCCCTAAAAGGTTTGCAGCAGCACTAAGTTTCCACTGTAAGAGCTTGTGATGCCTGCGGCATCAGGGCTCAAACCGAGCGCCCCTTAAGCTTGCCAGTTAGGGGGCACTAGGTGCTTTACGCTTTGGACGTAGACTGAGCCCTGAGATGAACTGCAACTTGCAGCGCATCTCAAGGCTCAGTCCCCAACGACCCACCGTGCGCTCAGGACGGGCTCTTAGAGTTCTCTTTTTATGAGCTGATTTTCTTGGGGAGTGGCCTGAGGGCGTGGTGGGGCGGGGCTGAAAACTGAAAAAACCGCCCAGTCGGCCGCCGGTGCGGCAAGACAGCCGAGCTGTGCTCTTGCTTAGGGCGTCTTCTGGGCGGTGCCGCAAGAGAGGCGCTGCCTTCTTTTGCGGCTTTAGCTTTCAGCTCAACAGAGAACTATTACATGAAGTCCTTGTAGTTCTCTTGGGTTACGCGAACGTATGGAATCCAGACGTACTTGCCATCGGTGATCTTGTAGCCGATGCTCTGCTCGTTAACCTCACCACCGCTTGCTACTTGGTTAGCAATGCGAACAGCAGCGGTACCCTGGTTAACAGCGTCGTTTAAGGAAGTACCTAACATCTGGCCCTTGGAAATGGCTTGCAGAGCTGGAGCGGTAGCGTCAACACCAACAACTGGGATGAACTTGGAAGGATCCTTGCCATCGGTACCTAAGTTGTAGCCCTCAGACTTTAAGGCCTCAACTGCACCTAAAGCCATGTCGTCGTTGTTAGCTAAAACGGCCTCAATGCCATCAATACCTAAGGAGGTGATGAAATTCTTCATCTTGTCGTGGCCTTGAACCTTATCCCAGTTAGCGTTGTCAGCACCAACCTCAACGATGTCTAAGCCAGCGTCCTTCATAGCCTTGACGCAGTACTCAGAACGTAAGGTAGCGTCCTGGTGGCCTTGCTCGCCCTTGATTAAGATGTACTGGAGCTTGCCGTCCTTGTTCTTATCAGCCTCTGGGTGAGCCTTGAAGTACTCAGCAATTAACTGACCGCCGATGGTGCCCGACTCCTCAGCCTTAGCGCCAACGTAGTAGGCCTTATCCCAGCCGTCTAACACTGCCTTGTCTGGCTCACGGTTGATGAAGACGATTGGTAAGTCAGCAGCCTTGGCCTTGTCAGCTAAAGGACCAGCGGCCGAACGGTCTACTGGGTTGATGATTAAGGCGTTAACACCCTTGGTGATGAAGGTATCAACTTGGTCGTTCTGCATTGGCTGACGGTTTTGCGAGTCTACGAGCTCGATCTCAGCGCCTAAGCTTTCAGCGGCCTTTTGCATGTTGTTGCGAACGCCAGTCATGAAAGTATCGTCGAACTTGTAAATGCAAGAACCGATCAGAACATCGCTTGCCTGAGCGGTGCCAGCAGCAGCGGTTGCAAATAAAGCGGCAGCAGCAACAGCAATCAGTGACTTCTTCATAGATTAGTAACCCTCTACAGTGAATCAGCCTTAAGGTTTGGCCCCCTAGACTCTTTGGGTGGTAGCGATAGATGCTACCTCGGGCGCAACCTCAGGACACGCACATGATAGAGAGTTGTCGGGGCAAAAAATGAGAAACGCATCATGTTTTAGCTTAGAAAAAATTAGACGTGATCCCATATGATTACGCTTACTTCTTAGTCAAGATGCTGCGCAAACCCGCATTCGTAAGCCAATGTTACAAATTTTCACGACTTTTTGTGGTAACGTTTACATTGAACTTTGTGCTAACTTTGTGAGTGTGCTCACACTATGCCAGTTAACCCCCTTTTGAGTGTGTCATTTGCGGAAGGTGAGGCGCAAATCACCACACTTGCGTGCGTATTACGCTCAATTGCTAATAAAAGTCACTAGAGCGCAAAATCCTGATGAAATATGGCTTGAGCGTGCAGGTTGGGGGGCTGCTGGGTCGAGTGTGGGGAAAAGTTTAACCTAAGCTGTGCTTTTGCCGTAAAGGCACGAAGGTTGCGCACGGATGAACACAAGAGCGGTTAACCCTTGCTAACCGTGTAACATGAAAAGCACTTTTTTAGCATGGTTTTAACCGGGCTCAGACGGGGCTGTCACCCCATTTTTCTGGACATAAATTCGATAAATATCATCTTTTTTTAATGTTACTTAGTTACATTAAAAGTGTGAACAAGATCGATGTGAACCTTCACACAAAAAATGCATTTTGGAAGCACATGGCGCGCTTCAAACCGTCTTAACCACCGTGCCTTACTTGTCAAGACCTAAATTGGTCTGAGCTAGGGGCGCGGCCCTCATAACTGCGCTGTCAGCGCACTATCTTTGCTGCTCTGAGGGTGGATCTACCCTGCTCAGTCACACCAGAGCGCCCTGAGTTGCAGCGGCGCAGAACTTAGGCGGCTGACTGGCGCACGTGGCCGCAGCCGTGCTGCGCTCGGGCGCGTGGTTGGCATGTCCATAGACGTGATCGGCTTACGCCGTGATGCCTGAGAGCGCGTGTGCTTGGCGCTAGGAGGGCGCGCGTGCTCTATGCGCTGTCAGGGGCGCGGGGGTGAAGTCGGGGCAGAAGGACGGCGGGACGCACCGTATGCGGCTGAGGGCGGTAGGGCGCAGTGCGTGATGGTAGGGGCATGGGCCAGCGGCCGGTGTGCAGTGGGGCTGGGCTGGGCTCTCAAAACAAAAGCCCCCGCGCTGCGGGGCAGGCGGGGGCTTGCAGTACGGGGACTGCTATTTAGTCTTAGAACCCTAACTTTTGCTTTAACGCAGCTAAGACTTGATCCTTGGCGATGAACTCGCGCTCACCGGTACGGCGGTTCTTGTACTCGAGCTGGCCGTTAGCTAAGGCCTTAGCACCGACGGTGATGACGTGTGGAATGCCGATTAACTCCATGTCCGAGAACATGACACCAGCACGCTCGTCGCGATCATCGTAGAGTACCTCAACGCCTAAGTCCTCGAGCTCTTGGTAGAGCTTCTCAGCCTCGGCCTTGACTTCCTCGCTCTTGCCTAAGCCAATAGCGACGATGCCGACCATGAACGGAGCCATGGAATCAGGCCAGACAATGCCCTTGTCGTCGTGGTGCTGCTCGATAGCAGCGGCGATAACGCGGGTGACACCGATACCGTAGCAGCCCATCTCCATTGGGATGTTCTGACCCTTGCTGTCGGTGACGGTGGCGCCCATCGCCTGCGAGTACTTAGTACCGAGCATAAAGACCTGGCCGACCTCAATGCCCTTACGCAGCTTAATGTGGCCCTTGCCATCTGGGCTGGGATCGCCTTCCTCAACATTGCGTAAGTCGGCGACTTCGTAGGTTGGGATATCGCGATCTAAGTTGACGTTGATTAAGTGGTAACCGTCTTCGTTGGCGCCACAGGCAAAGTTGCTCATGACATTGGCGTTGCGATCGAAGATGATGCGACCCTTAAAGCCGACTGGACCTAATGAGCCTGGGTGCGCACCCATTAAGGCGGAGATTTCCTCGTCGGAGGCAAACTCAACTGGGTTGGAGATACCTTCAATCTTACCTGCCTTAACCTCGTTTAACTCTTGGTTACCGCGCAGGCACAGCATGATGAGCTCGCAGGAGCCGTCTTCCTTAGGCTCACCACGAACGACTAAGCTCTTTAAGACGTTGTTCGCGTCCATCTTGAGGGCCGCAGCGGCCTCATCGACGGTGTGGCAGCCTGGGGTTGGGGCCTTGCTGTAAGGCTCGCCTGGCTCACCGCGCTGCTCGGTCGGGGCTAAGGCCTCAGCCATTTCGATGTTGGCCGCGTAGTTCGACTCATCGGAGTAAGCGATGGTGTCTTCACCGGCCTCAGCTAAGACCTGGAACTCATGGGAGTGGTTACCACCGATACTGCCGGTGTCGGCCTCGACCGCGCGGAAGGTCAGGCCTAAGCGGGTGAAGATGGCGCTGTAAGCGTCATACATATCCTGATAGGTCTGCTCTAAGCTCTCGTGGTCAATATGGAAGGAGTAGGCGTCCTTCATAATGAACTCACGGCCGCGCATCACACCAAAGCGTGGGCGCATCTCGTCGCGGAACTTGGTCTGGATTTGGTAGAGGTTAAGTGGCAGCTGACGGGCGGACTTAATCTCGTTGCGGCATAAGGCGGTGATCACCTCTTCGTGGGTTGGACCTAAGACGAACTCATTCTCCTTGCGGTCCTTGAGGCGGCACAGCTCTGGGCCGTACTTGACGTAGCGGCCGGACTCACGCCATAAATCGGCCGGTTGCACTACAGGCATCGAGATCTCGATGGCGCCCTTCTTATTCATTTCCTCGCGCACAATGGCCTCGACCTTGTGCAGCACTCTAAGGCCGGTGGGCAACCAGTTGTAGATACCGGAGGCGACCTGACGGATCAGGCCGGCACGTAACATCAGGCGGTGGCTATCGACCACGGCCTCAACTGGATTCTCTTTTAACGTTGAGAGCAAGTAACGACTTGTGCGCATGACAAAATTTAACCTTCGTTAAAATTTAACCTTTATTAGGTTAAGGCACCCTAAACTAGGACTTAAAGCGCAGGCCGCTTAGGCGCGCGCAGTCCAAAATCCCCTTATTTTAGTGAGGCCGGTGCGCACAATCAACGTCGCGCACCGGATAAATTTGCGCAAGGCCATACAGATTTAGGCCTTTTGCGCTATAGTTTTCTTAATGTCAGCTTACAATGAGCGCGCCGGTTCACCCTGGAGCGCGCAAGTGAGGTGGGAATGATTTACTTAGTGACCTTTGGCATCTTTTGTGTGTTTGTGCTGTGCATGGCGCTCAGTCTGATTTTCAAGCGCGGTGCGCTCAAGAGCGAGAGCGAGGCTCACGCCATCTTAGAGGGCATCAACTGCGCGGCTTGTGCTAACACCTCCTGTGGCTTCAACGGCAAAAAGGAGCATAAGCCAACCAAGCATTGCATGCACGAGCCGATTGAGTTCCAACAGGTTTAGGCCTTAATCCAGCAGGTTTAGGCCCTAGAGGGAGGTTGTAATGAAGGTAACAAAAGTACTGACCGCGTCGCTCTTAGCTTTATCTTTGGTGGCATTAAGCGGCTGTGGTAAGGAGCAGACGCCGGTGGGCGGCACGAGTGGTGATGTGCTCACCCAGCCTTTTACTGAAGTCACCAAGATCAATGGTCAGGTTTTTGGTACCTTCTATTACATCACGGTGCCAGGCGGCTATCCTGGTGGTGAGGACACCTTACGCTCGGACGCCGAATTTGTCTTCACCAAGGTGGGCAAGGCCATTTCGACCTTTGATAAGACGGCCGAAATTGCCCGCTTCAATGAGCACCACAGCACCGGTGACTTCCCAATCTCAAGCTACTTAGGTCAGGTGCTCGAGGAAGTGCAACGCCAGTCGCGCCGCATCGGCCAAGCGATGGATCCAACGGTAGGACCGCTGGTCAACCTCTGGGGCTTTGGTCCAAAAGGCCAAATTGAGCATGCCCCAACTGATGAGCAGATCGCCGAGACTAAGACCTATGTCGGCTTAGACAAGTTCTCGCTGCGTAGAGCTGGGGGCACGGCCTTCTTAGTTAAGACCGACCCACGCGTCGAGCTTGACCTCTCGACCATTGGTGAGGGCTTAGCAGCCGATGAGCTCGCGGCCATCATGGATCAAAAGGGTGTGGCAAATTACATGATCGCCATTGCCGGTGCCATTCGCTCCAAGGGCGCCAACCCTGAGGGCAAGCTCTGGCGCGTCGGCATTGAAGACCCATTAAGCAACGGCCAAAAGGTCTTTACCGCTGTCTGCCCGCAGGGCATGGCGATTTCGACGGCTGGTTCTTACCGCAATTTCTTTATCGACGATAAGACCAACGACTTCTACTCCCACGTAATTGACCCAAAGACCGGCCGTCCAATTGCCCACCGCACCGTCTCGGTTTCGGTGGTTGATCGCGCTGCCTTAGTGACCGACGCCTTGGATACCGGCTTATTAGTCATGGGCGCCAAGGAGGCCGTCGAGTGGGGCAATAAGAACGACGTCGCGGTCTATGCCATCGAAATCGATGAGCAGGGCAAGGCCAAGGAAACGCACTCGCGCGCCTTTGACGTTTACCTCAAGTGCCAGGTGCACCACAACCTCACTCAGACCGTACCATTGGAGTAAGACCAGCTCGCAGCGCACCTTCTGCCTCTGGTTAGAGCGCACTCAAAGCGAGCTTCAGTCTGGCTCATTGAGCTCAACTCGAGTCCAGGTGCTCACAGGACGCACCCGGCGTAGGTACCAAGCGGGCTGAGCAATAGTGCTGACTCAGTACGTGCCCAGCGCAGGCCCATAACCAGCTCAGTGCGTGTGCCCAGAATGTGTTGGGTGCAAGCTCTCAGCAGATTGAGCCAGAGCGCTCTGAGCGTGTGCTTGCTAAGCTGAGCGCGGGCACTAAGCGAGCTTAGTACGTACCTCGATGGTGCTCATAACGGGCTCGAAACGAGCTAATCTCGATTTGCAGAGCTGTGGATACCCAGTGGGTTTAGCTCGTTTCCAGATTAAGCTCAGAGTGGGCTCCCAACGAGCTGAGCTTGCTACGCTCAGCGTGAACGTAAGTGAGCTTAGTACGGCCCTGAGTGTGTGCCACACGCTCCAAGGGACTGCGCTCTGCGCGCCTCAAGCTGACTGAGCGTAGCGTGCGGAGAGTGCGCTTAATACGTCCCAGCGTGTGCTCATAGGCTCATAACAAGTTCAGCGCGCTGCGAGCTGCTTAGTTCGCGCGTGGTCCGCATGGCGCGCTTAATACGGGTGCCTAGTTGATGCGGCGCATAGTTCAGGGCGCACTGAGCGGGCGCCGTGGCGGCGCAATGCGCGGTGCGGCAGGTGGCGCGCCCAGGGCGGCGCGATCGGCTACAATAGCCAAGACTTAGGCTTACTCCCAAGGGTGGGAGAGGGCCGGGGTCTTGGCTTTTTTATTCTTGCGAGAAGCGAGTTTTGTCATGCACATTCATATCCTTGGTATTTGCGGCACCTTTATGGGCGGTATTGCCCTGATTGCACAGCAGGCTGGGCATAAAGTTACGGGCTCAGACCAAAATGTCTATCCCCCAATGAGCGATGAGCTCAAGGAGGCGGGCATTGAGATTTACCAAGGCTATGGCGCCGAGCAGCTCGATTGCAAGCCTGACCTCATCGTAGTGGGCAATGTCATGAAGCGCGGCATGCCGGTCGTGGAGCGCATGCTCGATGAGCGCATGAACTACGTCTCAGGTCCTCAGTTCTTAGAAGATCTCTATCTGCGTCACAAGACTGTGCTTGCAGTCTCGGGCACCCATGGCAAGACCACCACCACGGCCATGCTAACTTGGATCTTAGAGGCCACTGGCCGTAATCCAAGCTTCTTAGTGGGTGGCATTCCTGAGAACTTTGGTTACTCGGCGCGCGCTACCGACAGCGAGTACTTTGTGATTGAGGCCGATGAGTACGACTGCGCCTTCTTTGATAAGCGCTCCAAGTTCGTCCACTATCACCCGAATATCGCCATTATCAACAATATCGAGTTTGACCACGCCGATATCTTCAACAGCATCGAAGACATCAAGAAGCAATTCCACCAGATGGTGCGCATTGTCCCAAGCTCGGGCACGGTGATCTATCCAGCCCATGACCAAAATGCCGTGGACACCATCAAAAAGGGCCTGTGGTCGAAGAGTATCGCGGTCGGGGCTGAGGACTGCCCTTACTCCCTCGAGCTCACCCACGAAGATGGCTCAGCCTTCAAGGTAATCGAGCAAGCAAGCGGCGCCGAGCTGTGCGCGGTGTCCTTAGCGGCCACCGGCGTGCACAATGCCCACAATGCCTTTATGGCGCTGTTAGCAGCCAAGTCGATCGGCATTGACTTTAAGGACGGCGCTCAGGCGCTGGCTACCTTTAAGATGCCAAAGCGCCGCATGGAGCTCGTCGGCACCATTGGGGACATCAAGGTCTATGACGACTTTGCCCACCATCCAACCGCGATTGCCACCACCTTAGAGGGCCTGCGCAAGAGTGTCGGTCCAGAGCGGCGCATTGTCTGCGTCTTTGAGCCACGCTCCAACTCGATGAAGATGGGGGCCAATCGTGAGTTCTTGGGAGCATCCTTTGCCGCCGCCGATGAGGTCTTTGTCTATCACAATGAGGCCGTGCACTGGGATATGTCGATCTTAGAGCGCGACTGCCCTAAGCCGCTGCACATCATCATGACCAACACCCAAGACCTGATTGACGCCGTGGTCAAGGCCACCGATGAGCACACCACGGTCGTAGTCATGAGCAACGGCGGCTTTGAGAACGTCAAGGGCCGCTTAGTCGAGGCCCTCAAGGCCCGCTAAGCCCCAGTGCTTAACCCCAAGCGCTTCAGGCCTTAAGCGCAGGCCCTAAGCCCCTGCGTTTAGGGTTTGCCCTAGCTAGGCTCAGCTTAAGACGCTGAGCCTGGTTTTAGATCGAGCAGAGTCGCGCTTAACTGCTCGGTCAAAGCAGCGCGATCAACCACAATGGCATTAGGGGCATCAGTTGCGAGCGAAGCTCGAATGGCGGCGTTAACCATAGGGGTTAGCTCTGCTGTGGTGAACTTGATGTCAGCCTGCAGAAGCTTTTGAACAAGTAAGAGCAGGTTAGACACGAGCTTATCTGGCGTGATGGTGAGCTGATTGATGCCGTTAGGAGCTTCGGCGGCTAATTCAATCACATATTGGAACGTGGTCTTTAGGTGCGGGTCAGACGGGGCTATGGCGACATGGGCGGCAGCGGCCTGATGGTCTGCTGTTGGTTGCACGAGAGCGTCTTGAGTAGTGTACTCCGAGCTCCCAGCTGCTGCGGGCTCGTGAAAGGGCTCGACCCAGCCTGATTGGAACGCTAGATCGTGCTTGATAAAGCGCCAGTAGGCAATTTGAGGGCTGGCTGCATCGATCACTAAAATTAGGGCTAAACGCGGCTGTCCTATCGTGTTTCCTTTTATCTGGATTTGAGCCTCGGCCGCGAGCTGCAAGATCGACTGTGCGCACTCAGTGGTTGCGGTGCCATGGTTGCAGTGCAAGCATTTGGGCACGATCAGACAGATTTGAGCGCCCAGACTAACTTCAAGTTTGGCAGCTCCTTGGTTGCTCATTATTTCGCGCACATGATCAGATACTTGGCTGGCCTGAAAGGCCCAGCTGATGAAGGTGCGAAAAGCAGCATCTGGTATGCCGTCCCACATGGGAGCTGGAATTGAGCCCATGAGTTGATTTAGAGTTTGGACTACGGATGTCATATCATTGGAGTGCCAAGCTACCTTTAGCTTGTGCTCTGCTTGAGCCACCCAGTTCTTATTGCTGCTGTGGAATGGATTGAATCGGGGCATGGATTCTGAGCCTCCTGTTTGGCCTCTACAAAACATGGTCACTATAGCCAGATGAAGGCTCAGTGCTGGGCTTAGACTTGAGCTAAGGGCAGCTAAGCTCAGGCCCTAAGCCCCAGTGCTTATGGGCTGTTAAGCTCAGGCCCTAAGCCTGGGCGCTGAGATTCAGTTAAGCTCAAGCGCATAAATCTCAGTCAGCTAAAAAGCTTAGGGTCAATCGGTCAAGGCGCGCTAAGGCAGATTTGGTAAGGCTTCGATAAAGCGCGCCACTAACTCATCGCACTCGATCTGGCAGTCATAAGACATGCCGCGCATACCGGCAAAAGCGACGCAGCCTAAGACCATGCCCTTGATCTCATCGTAGTCAACTTCGACCTCTGCGCGCTTGATTACCTCATATTCTTGGGTCAAGGTATTTATCAGCAGGTCGCGCTTGACCGGAACTTGCTTGCGCCAAGAATGGGGATCTGAGGCCTGCTCAATCATGTTGAGGAAGGCTTGCCGCAGCACTTGATCGCGGTTGGGGGCTTGAGGCTTTGGATTGACCAAGTTACCTGACGTCGGTCGCATGCTCAGCTTATCGGAGCGATAGCCTTCCCTGCGAAACGGCACGAACTGCGGCTCGCTGTCAGGCTGATCGACCACTTTCTGCAAAAAGTTGGTGACCGACCATGGGCATGCCACGATGACTTGGTAGTCGTGGTCAAAGCACATGTTGCCGTAGTGCTCCTGGATTTGATCGACCAGCTCGCTTGAGCTACAGCCTCGCAGCTCAGCGGCACGCTTGAGGTGTGGCGCAAAGTAGGTGCTGATTTCCTCGGAGGTAAAGCCGGTGAGATCTGCAAAAAAGGTATCTCGGCTGATGTCCAATAGGTCTCCGACCATGGATGGATAGGGATCGCGGCCTAAACCAGTCACCAAGGTGAAAGCTATGCCTTCCTGAACATAGAGCCAGCCCATGAGCGTCTGAAATACCGCATGCCTAGCCTCGTATGCAGCGACATCGTTACCGCAGGTCAGGAGCGGATAGACCCAGTCATCAATCAGCACCGCGATTTTATGACCAAAGATCAGATTGCTCATGCGCTCTAATTGGTGGTTCAGAACATCTACTGGAGGGTCTTGCGCCTCATTAAAACCTGCTTTGACCAAGGCAGAGCGGATACGGGCGCACAGGCTCGCCTCCAAGCTCTCTGTGTCACTTAGCCCAAAGAGTGAGAGGTAAACCACCGGGTAGCGCCATTCATCCGGCCACTGCTCTTTAATCGCTAAGCCCTCAAAGTAAGGATTATTACGGGCGCCATGGGTAAAGAGCTCGGTAAGGGTGGTGTGTAGCAGGGTTTTGCCCATATGGCGCGGGCGCGCTAAAAAGACCCTGTGATTGTTGGTCAGCTCGACCAGCTTAGCAGTCTTGTCCACCAGCACGGTGTGTTCATCGCGCACGCGGCAAAAGTAGGGATTGCCGAGGGTGAGACGGGGTAGTTGCTCCATGGATATGCTCCTCGTTAAGTCTACAGTGTGGTGTTATTATATACTTAAGTGGTGAACATGGAACGTTATGGGTGAGGGTTCGTTACGCCTAAGGCCTTGTCTCAATGAGCTGGGCGCTGGTGTGGGGGAGCTGCAAAATCACTGGATCGCCAGTTGTCATCACTGGGGCGCCAGTTGTCTCAAGCTAAAGGTCGCTATCAGGCAGGTCTCGTAGCAGCTCGCAGCGGCTGCATTATGGTACGGTCTTTGTGCTTCGTTCTTAAGCGCTACGACCAGCAATGACCACCGCGTTGAGCCGAAGTACCGCATAACGACCGCATAACGATCAAGCTATTGAAAGCAGCCCACGACCAAGCGCTTGAGAGGGCGTACAGTGGTCATGGCGCGCCGACCGTTGAGTGTCAAGGAACAGAAGATGGAACAAGCGTTACAAGACTTGCCACTGGGGACGGAGAGCTTGAGGCAGTTGCGTCAGCAGCATAAGCTCTTGGTGGATAAGACTGCTCAGCTGGCAGAGCTGGCTCTGGGCTCAACCTTATTTCTTGCGCGACCTAATGGTTTTGGCAAAACCTTGCTGCTATCAACGCTGCAAGAGCTCTTTGCTCATGGTGCTCAAGACAATCCAGCTTGTGCGGGGCTGGCGGTGCAAGCCCGGTGGCCGCACGGCACCTTTCCGGTGGTCATGATGTCCTTAGCGGGCCTAACTAACCCCACCACGCTGAGTGCTGACTTGGCGGCGCGCTTGTGCTCTGCCTTTGAGGCAGCAGGCTTTACTGAGGCCGCTGCGCTTAGCGAACAAGGCCTATCTTTGACTGAGACTTTAGGTGAACTCGAGGTCATGACCCACGGGACTGATCTTGTCGTTCTGATTGATGATTGGGATTTCCCATTATCGGCTCAGCTCCATCACAGAGCGGCTTTTGATGCTACCAGCAAGGTGCTCCGGCAGTTAGCAGCGTGGCTACGGGAGTTGCCGAACCTTTGGTTTACGCTCTTAACAGGAGTGACTTGTCACCAATCTTCCACCATTTGGGGCGGCTCCGATATCCGTGATCTCACCTGGGAGCCTGCGTATGCGGACTTGTTGGGCTACACCGCAGCTGAGCTCACCACTTACTTTGAGGATTACCTTGAGGTGGCAGCGGAGCGCCTGCATCTGAGCACGGAGGAGCTATGCTTAGAGCTTGAGCGCCATTATGGGGGCTTTTGCTTCGACCGAGCGGCTCAGGTTAAGGTCTTCTGCCCGCTTGCTATCAATCGCTTTTTCGCCCAAGTGGTAGGGCCTGACCACGCTGCGACCATTCCCACCTTTGGTGACTACCACTGAGAACACGCCTAACCTGAATGGTTCTGGGGCTGGGTTGAGTGTTAGTGCAAAGTTGCAGTGCTTTTGTGCAGGTGCAATGTTCTCAGTTGATGCTGGCTCCTCGCAGTAAGATGAAAAGCTGCAAGGTGCGGTGGGTTAACCAGTGGCGTGCACCGGTCATAGTGTCTGTGCGTCACTCGTCTTGGGAATACTCATGGCGTCCTCAGGCCGTTTAGTCAGCTGGCAGGTCTGTACCGCCATGAGTGCGGGCCTACTTGCGCCTCGCTCGGAGCGGCTGTTACGGGCTGGAGGTAGAGGTGCTCTATCTGGTGGCATTGTTCCTCTACCGCGCCATGATCAGCCGCACGTAAGTTTAGATTTGCGCTAAGGCCTGCTCTAAGTCAGCAATGATATCGCTGACATCCTCAAGACCCACCGAGAGGCGAACTAAGGTTGGGCTAACTCCGGCGGCAGCCAATTGCTCCGCCGTGAGCTGGCGGTGGCTGGTGCTGGCCGGATGCATCACAATGCTCTTGATATCGGCCACGTGGACCTTTAAAGCCACGAGCTGTAAGTGATCGATGAATTGCGCGGCTAACTGACGTCCCGCATCAGGGGCGCTGGCGGTTGCCTCATTGCACTTGAGCGTGAATGAGAGCACGCCCGATACGCCACGTGGCAGGTACTTCTGCGCCAACTCGTGATCTGGGCTGGACGTAAGGCCGGGGTAGAAGACCTCCTCGACTTTAGGATGCTTGCTTAAGTACTCAGCCACGGCTTGAGCGTTCTTGCAATATTGCTGCATGCGCAGAGGTAAGGTCTCAAGACCCAGGTTGAGGTAGAACGCGTTTTGTGGGCTTTGCAGGCAGCCAATGTCACGAATGAGCTGGGCCCGAGCCTTAACGATATAGGCAGCGTTGCCGAAAGCTTCGGTGTACACACAGCCGTGATAAGACGCGTCAGGCTCGCTGAACTCTGGGAACTTGTCCTTATGTTCGACCCAATCAAACTTACCCGAGTCGATAATGGCACCGCCCAAGCCTAAGGCGTGGCCGTCCAGGTATTTTGAGGTAGAGTGAACCACGATATCGGCCCCAAACTCAATTGGGCGGCACAGGTAAGGGGTAGCGAAAGTGTTATCGACTACCAGCGGCACGCCGTGGCTATGCGCGAGCTCGGCCATGCGGGCAAAGTCTAAGACGCGTGCCGATGGATTGGCCACGCTCTCAGCGTAGAAGGCCTTAGTGTTTGGGCGAAAGTACTGATCAAGCTCAGCGTTAGGCAAGCTCTGGTCGACCAAGGTCACCTCAATGCCAAAACGCTTCATAGTCACGGCTAAGAGGTTGATCACACCACCGTAGATAGTGGAGCTGGCCACAATATGGTCACCGGCGTGGCACAGATTCATCAAGGCGATAAAGCTGGCAGCTTGACCGGAGCTGGTTAAGATCGCGCCGACACCGCCTTCTAAGGCGGCGAGCTTGCGCTCAACGGCATCTACGGTTGGGTTAGCAAGGCGTGAGTAGAAAAAGCCCGCAGCCTTTAAGTCAAAGAGGGCCGCGACATCGGCGGTCTGATCGTACTTGAAGGTGGTGCTTTGGATAATCGGCAGTGCGCCTGGCTCACCATTCTGAGGCTCATAACCGGCGTGCAGGCATTGGGTGGCAAATTCCATCTTGATCCTCCGTCGAATTGGGCTTGTGAGCGCTCCATCTTAGCGGCTGCCCAAAGCGCTGCACGCCTTGTCCCACGCTGGCTCAGGCCTGCCCTGTGCTGGACTGAGGCCCCAAAACGAAGTTTGAGCGCATTGTGCACTTCTTGCCCTGAGCGCTCATGATTAGTAGGACTAAGGGGCGGGCGCTTGCCTAATCTTGCGCCGAGGCTAGATAAATACGTGGCCTGATAACGATTTTGCTTGCCCCAAAAACAAGCACCCCCAGCTACCAGAGATAGTTGGGGGTGCGGGCGCTGGGTTATGACGAACCCAGCATTGGGCTTGAGACCAAACCAATTTAAGCCTGATCTCAAGTCGGTTTAAGCCCTGAGCTAAAGCTGACTTAAACCTGAGCTCAAGCAAGTTTAGACCTCAGCTCGAACCGGATAGACCAAAGCTCAAGCTGGGCTGGCCTCAGCACAACCGGCTTATGTTTGAGCTCAAGTCGAGCTTGGTCTAAGCTCCGCATTAAGTTTGAGCACAAGCTGTGCTTGTTCTGAGCTCAAGCTCGGCCCAAGCTCAAGCGAGATTAGGCCTGAGCTAAAGCTTGCTCGAGGTCAGCTAAGGTGTCCTTAACATCCTCAAGGCCAACCGACAGGCGGATCGAACCAGCATCGATACCAGCAGCGGCTAACTGCTCATCGGTGAGCTGACGGTGGGTCGAGCTAGCTGGGTGCAGGACGCAGGACTTGATGTCTGCTACGTGGACCTCAAGGCTGATCATCTTGAGGCTGTCGATGAAGCGGACACCAGCCTCACGGCCACCCTTTAAGACGAAGGCGATTACGCCCGAGCAACCATTTGGCAGGTACTTCTGGGCCAGCTCGTGGTCATGGCTGCCTGGCAGGCCTGGGTAGGCAACCTGAGCGACCTTTTCGTGCTTGGCTAAGAACTCGGCGACCACCTGAGCGTTCTTGCAGTACTGCTGCATACGCAGAGGTAAGGTCTCAAGGCCTAAGTTGATGTAGAAGGCATTCTGTGGGCTTTGCAGGCAGCCTAAGTCGCGGATTAACTGGGCACGGGCCTTAACGATATAGGCAGCGTTGCCAAAAGCCTCAGTGTAAACGCAGCCGTGGTAGGACTCATCTGGCTCGCTGAACTCAGGGAACTTGTCCTTATGAGCGGCCCAATCGAACTTACCCGAGTCGACGATGACACCACCGACGCCTAAGGCGTGGCCATCGATATACTTGGTGGTGGAGTGCATGACGATATCAGCACCGAACTCGATTGGACGGCACAGATAAGGGGTAGCAAAGGTGTTATCCACGATTAAAGGTACACCTTGGCTGTGGGCGAGATCAGCGATACGGGCGATATCTAAGACGTCGGTCGATGGGTTGGTGATAGTCTCACCGAAGACGGCCTTAGTGTTAGGGCGGAAGTACTTAACCAGCTCAGAGTTAGGTAAACGCTGGTCAACGAAGGTGATCTCAACGCCAAAGCGCTTCATGGTCACAGCCAGAAGGTTGATGGTGCCACCATAGAGGTTAGAGCAAGCAACTACGTGGTCACCGGCGCGGCACAGGTTCATCAGCGAGACAAAGCAAGCAGCTTGACCCGAGCTAGTGCAGATGGCGCCGACGCCGCCTTCTAAGGCAGCAATCTTCTTTTCGACGTAGTCAACCGTTGGGTTGGCCAGGCGCGAGTAGAAGAAGCCAGCGGCCTTGAGGTCAAACAGGGCAGCGACATCAGCAGTCTTGTCGTACTTGAAGGTCGTGCTTTGGATAATAGGCAGAGCACCTGGCTCACCATTCTTAGGCTCGTAACCACCGTGCAGGCACTTTGAGGCAAATTCCATTGAAGAGATCCCTTTCACAATGACTGGGAACTAAACCAATAAGAAAAAGGACGCTAACTGGCCCCAGTTACCACAAAACTTAGCGCTCCCAACTAACAAAAGGCAAAAAGCCCCGCAGCACAGCCGCGTAAAATGCTAATCTTAGGTGAGAATGGCCCACAAGTGAGCAAGCGATGCGCCGCTGGGCACAATTGAGCCATCTTGCACCAAAATATGACATTAAAGCGAGTGCTCAGAAGGTAAGCAGAACAGAGCGGAGGTAGAGGCAAATGATGCGATGGATGATGGCACTGCTGCTGGGGCTGACCTGCATCACGACCGCACAAGCAGCGCAGCGCGGCGGCATGCCCCGCAATGACTGTGCGACCTTTTACGCGCGCCAACAAGGCGAGAGCTATGACGTGGTTGCCGTGGATATCGTGGGTGTGACCCAAGGTGTGGTGGGCGTGCGCATCTTAGGGCTGCCACGTAAGGTCATAGCCACAGTCAACGGCATGGCGGTCAAGAAAATGGACAGCCGCCAGATTGTGTGCGGGCGCGAGGCCGTGGGCGAGTACGCGCTCTATGACTTAAAGCCGTTTAAGATCGATGCGGGGTACTTTGAGGTGCGCGCCGATGGACTCAAGGCCAGCCGCTCGGTGCAGCTCAAATAACGCAAAAAGGCGCACGCCCCATAAGGGGCAGCGCCTTAGGTTAGGTGATAAGACTCACGGCCTTATCCCGAGCAGGTCATAGCGGCATGTACCAAGCCTCCCTGCCCTAGAGGGGAAGGCACAGTGGCCAAGGCCCTGTGCCCATAATGTCGCCTTCCTAGCAGCGGCATAATCAACTCCAGAGATTAACAGTGGAGCGCACAGGCTAAATGCCCGTTAAAACAGCGATTTGCTCAGGAGCAAAGATGTTCAAACTGTAAGAAGGGAATGCCAATACGAAAGGGGAAAAGTCAGGATTCTCATCATCACGAAACAGCTTGACTTTGTCGTGGCACTCAAAGGTTCCGATCTTGGTGGCAGCCTCATCATTGCAGAGAAGCAGAGCAAATGGATGGTTGTTTGTTACCAGATCGTCCTTAATTTTGAGCTCGAGCTTCGGAAGGCTGTGTTCAATTTGCTTTTGGACTTTATACATTAGCCCATTGTAGCTTAGAGGGTATAACAAGGTCATACTGCGCGTGCGCATGCTGCTTGGCTCGACCCCCATACTTTTGCCTAGCGCTGCAACTGCAGCCTCAACGTCCTGGCTGATATAACCAGAGCCCTTAGCTTTCCAGCTAGCGGATTGTTGGTTTTGCTCCCCAGGAACTTTAGCAGCCTCAACTAAGGTAAAACCAAGTGGTTCTTTGCCTGTTACTTGGTCTTTGATGTATGAGCTGAGATTGGCTAACAATTCTTGCTGGAACCAATTGCCAACAAACTCTTGAGCTTTTGTTAGGACTTGATCAAGAGTCCAACCCTTGTTACCAAATCTAAAGATATGATTGCTTGGTACAGGCGGTAAAGGCATGTCCGGATTCTTGGTTGTTACTCTAAAGCGCATGGTCCAGGCTTCAGTAGGAGTTGGCTTGACTTCAATTTCTCTGACAGGCGATTGAGCCATTTAGGCCTCCTTATAGTCAATGTTTAAGGAAATTGCGACTTAGTTTGTGCGGCGGGTGAGCTGTCGCCGTTCTCACGCGCCAGATTTTGTTAGATACCCGTTAAAACCGCGATTTGCTCGGGGTTAGTGATAACCAGCTTGTGCGCAGGAATATGTAGTTTGTAAAGAATGTGCTCGATATGTGGGATTGCTCTGAAGTGAATTTCACCGTCTAAACTCAAGTAGCATGCTGGACCATAAGCCTGGCTGGTACAGATGAGCAAGGCGTACGCTTCTTCCTGCCGCTTAAGAGCAGGAACAGTTAAAAGCTCGAGATTTGGCAATGCTGCCTTCAGCATAGCAAGAGCTGAGTCGCAGCTGCCTGTTTGGGCCATCAAAAACGGCACGTGAGAGTCTGGCACGATTAAAGTGAGCTTGTTGCCGTGGTAACTTGTGCTCTCTTGCATCTGACTGCGCAGCTGCGCGTTAAGGATAGTTAGATCGTTAAAGATAGCGGTGCTACCATTAGGTAAAACTTGTGCTTTGTCGGCCCAGGCTGAGACGACTAGCGGGCCTGAATAAGGTGGCTCTGGCTCTACGGACTCAGTTGAAATGGAGGTTATTTTGCCCTCATTCAACA
Organism: uncultured Anaerobiospirillum sp.; assembly: GCA_944392765.1. Classification (GTDB taxonomy): domain Bacteria; phylum Pseudomonadota; class Gammaproteobacteria; order Enterobacterales; family Succinivibrionaceae; genus Anaerobiospirillum. The sequence continues at coordinate 13,455 of CALXXU010000004.1, read as the reverse complement.
TTACATTAATGCAAGCCGGAAGCTCTGTCTCTAAGGCGTGGTCTAACTTGGAGCTTGCAATTTTGCAAGCTAACTCATTGGCCTTAGCCAAATTCACCCTGTTTGGGCAGATGACATCAGCAATGATTTGTTGGTAGGAGCAGCCGTCGCTTGTCAGTTCGTGACGCATCAGATGCTGCAGGTTATCAAGGTAAATTTCAGTAGCCTTGGTAGGTGGAATGAGCTTGGTGAATGAACCGTCAATTTGGTCCAGCTTGATTAACGTCTTGTCGTTTTGAGCGTTAGCCATATTGGCCTCCTTATAGTCATGTTTAAAGCAATTGCGACTTAGTTTGTGCGGCAGGTGAGCTGTCGCCGTTCTCATGCGCCAGATGCTGTTAGATATCCGTTAAAATCGCGATTTGCTCGGGGTTAGTGATGACCAGCTTGTGATTAGGGCTCGTAAGTGTGTTAGGTATGGGCGAGCGGGCCAAATCTGTTGGGGTGAAGTAAGGTGGTCGCTCTAGGACAAAATATCCTGCTTGTTCAAACAAGGCGCTCGCTGCTTTGCGGCAGTGGGCGCCTTGAGGCGGCAAGGCTAGCGCTGCCACCTTTACTTCTAGTACCGGCGAGTGCAAAGGACTTAGTCGGGTCTGTGCGGTTAAATGTCCTCTAAGACCACGATTTGCTCAGGCTTGGTAAGAACCAAATGGATGCTGGGCAGAGTCACTTGACAATAGGTGGCATTGTTTTGGGAACCAATATCAGCTAACCACGGATCTTGGTTGAGCGCAAAGTAGCCTGCTGGGCCAAAGCTCTTATCGGCATAGACCAAGAGCGCACATGCTTGCTTGCCTGTATCCAACTCAGAGATAGCCACAATCTTGAGGTCAGGATAAGTGGCCTGAAGCATATCGTAGGCAGAGCTGAGTACTCCGGTGTGAGCCATGAGGTTTGGCATATGCGAAGTAGGGACGGCTAAGGTCAGGTGACGGCTTAGATAGCCTGGATTGGTATGAAGCTGGCGGCCTAGCTCTTCAAGAGACCAGACTACATCATTGAGGATAGCTTGCGCGCCCAATGGTGAGAGCTCAATCTTTTCCTGCCAGGTACGGGCAAGGCGGGCGGCGCTATTAGAGGCCAGATCGGAGTCGGTAGATTGCAGCTCCTTAGGAGCAATCTTAGTCAACTTCTCGTTTTTGAGGCCTTTGGTCAGCTCGTCGCACATCAATTTATAGGCCTGAGCGTGAGCAAACTCTGCCGCCTGTGGGGTTATTTGTTCTATGAGCTTATCTGAGGCATTGATGTTTTTGGCATAAAACTTAATTTTGATGGTCTCTTGCTCGGGGAGGCGGTGGGCAAAGCCATAAGGAACCTCACGCCAGAGCTGTGGCTCAAGAGCGCCACTGGTGTGTTTAAGCTCTTCTTCTTTGGCAAATGGGAAGATAGAGGTTAAAACGCTATCATGATGTTCCCAATTCGTTAAGACAACACTATTTCCAAGGTTGTGATACATCATTTTGTCTTTTTAAAGTTGGTAAAAGGGCGCATCAAAGGTGCGCCCTATGGGGCCGCCAGGCGCGGCCTGACGGCGGTTATTTGGCCTTTTGGGCCTTAGTGCAGCTTAAGCTGCCCTGTGACTAGAAGGTGAAGCGAGCGTTAGCCTGAGCGCTGAACTCATCAACGTTGCTCGATCCGGTGTAGCCTACGCCCACACCGAAGCTGAAGCTGTTGCTCTCAGCTTGGATGCCAACAGTTGCACCATAGGTGAAGCTGTCGAAGATCTCAGAGCTTACGTTGGTCGACAGGTTAGTGCCGGTCCAAGCAACCGAGCCCTCAGCCTCGTCATCTCCAAACTGGCCGGTGACGTGGAGGTCTAAGGCTGGGGTTACGTTCCAGCTCTCGCCTTCGATGGTCTTAGCGAAGGTTACGCCTACTGGGATGGAGAAGACCGATAAGGTATCACCATCGTAGTTAGCGACATTGCCGTAACCAGCAGCCTCTAAGCTGTAGTCGTCGAGGTCAAGCGAGGTGAAGCGCAGACCAGCGTGTGGCGTTACGTCAACAGCGGCAAAGCTGAACTTGTACTGGCCGGTAACACCTAAGCTCCAAGCCGAGGTATCGCTCGAGGCGGTCAGCTTACCAACCTCGTTGCTGCCCTCGAGGTCGTTGTCGACCTGGGTGTAGCTTAAGTCGCCGGTGACAGTCAGAGCACCTGCTTGGTAAGCACCGTACAGAGCAAAGCCGAAGTAATCAAAGTCGTTGGAGGTACCAGCGGCAGCGGCATTGCCTTGGCCGTCTAAGGAACCAGAACCGACGTTGAACATCGCACCTACGGTGATCTCATTCGTAACCTTGTAGTCACCGCCTAAGGCGACGCCATAGAGGTCGAAGTCAACACCGTACTCGAGGCCTTGAGCACCAAAGCCATCGGAGTCTTGGCTCTTGTAGATAGGAGCAACCCATAAGGTGCCACCCATACCGTTAGAGGCCAGATTCAGGCTCTGAGCGTTAGCACCAATACCAAAGCGGCTCTCTAAGACATCCGAGTTGCTGCCAGCGGCGGCTAAACCAACCTGAGCGGCACCACCGTAAACTGCTAAACGAGCAGCCTGCTCAGCAGGAGCACCGTGGGAAGCAGTTACGACCTCGTTTAAGAAGGAGCTGCTGCCGGTGACCTTGGTGGTTGGGGCAGTGTTGGCTGGTGGCTCAACTTGAGTCAGCTCAGTGGTCTCCTTGGCCTCAACAGCCTTAGGCTCAGCGGTCTTGGCGTTAGCAGCGCTTGGAGTCTGAATCTCAGTCCAAGCTACGGTATCATCGCCGCTGTCATTGCCTGCATCGTTACCGCTGGTGCTGTCAGCTGGTAAGCGATCCTCGTGGTAGGAGATCAGAGTGTTGACTACAGGATCGGAAGCCTCCGACATGACTTGGAAAGCACGATCAGTGTCGACATGTAAGACCTTGCCATAACCGTCCTCAGTACCAGCCTTTAAGGTGGTGTAGAGGAAGCCGTTTTGAGTGTAGACCTTGATATCTTGACCGGCGATGTAAGCGCCTTCGTGGCCCTCACCGTCCTTGTCCTTGAAGAAGTTGAGCGTCTGAGATGCGTCAAAGGCACCAACTAAGACAATATCACCACCTTGGCCATTGACGACCGCATTGGTGCGATCAAAGGAGATGGCAACGCCAGTCTTCTCACCCTTCTCATTCTCGAAGGCAGCCTCGGTCATCAAGATCGCGGTGTTCTTACCTAAGCCTAAATCAGCGTACTGGTCTTGGACTTGGCTGGTGATGGTGTACTTGAGGCTATCGCGAATACCGTCTAAGGTCTTAACGTTAGCATCAGAGTTCAGCGCAATCTCCGAGTCGCCGTCTAAGGTCAGCTGGCCATTTAAGTACAGGATCGAGCCATACTTGTTGGCATCTAAGGCACCGTTAGTCTGGTAAGTAGCGATCGCCTCACGAGTCTCAGCTAAAGAAGCACCGATACCTAAGGCTGCGTTCTTACCAACTAAGACTGAGCCATTGACAATGCCTGCGTCATTGAAGACCTTGTCATAGTTCTTATCTTGGCCGTTCTTGAAATTCATCACAGCCGCAACCGAGGTAGCCTCATCGTAAGCAGGATCAACTACTAAGCGTGCACCGTTGAGATCTAAGTAATCAGAAACCTCTAAGTAGCCCGTGCCGGTGTAGTAGGAGTTCTCGTGCTCTTCCGAGATGATATCGGTGATAGTATCGATATCAAAGCCGACTTGAATGGTGCTGCCTGCGCTGTTGTTAGCTACCGTGACGCTCTTAGTGGTGATAGTACCGCCATGAGCTGCGTTCAGTTCAGAGCCATCCTCGAGCACAATGCTGCCAGCCTTGATTTGGCCGCCTAAAGCTAAGGCTTCACCATCACCCTCAGCGGTGCCATCACCGTTAACGGTTAAGGTGCCGGAGATGTCAGCAGTACTCTCTTCAACCCAGAGCTCTTGGATATCAGCCTGAGTGGAGGTTAAGGTAGCGCCATTTAAGACGTTGACCTCGCCGACATCGCGGATACCATCTTCACCGGTGACCGTGGTGTTGCTACGAACATTGACGCGGGTAGCATAGGTGTCGGTAGATGCGTTGTTATTGGAAGCCGTGATCGACTCAATAGTGGTATCGCCATCTGCGATGTCTAAGGTCGTGTAGTTACGCTCAACATCTGCACTGCCGTTTTCTAAGGTGATATGGCCGATAGCACCGCCATTTACTAAGAACAGGCTCTTCTGGCTTGCGACCTTGGCACCTAAAGCGGCACTGTGGTCATGGTTGCTGATGAAGAAGCCGTTGTTACCAGTGGCGTAATTGAGCCAAGTATTACCGTCGAGGTTAACTTGAGCACCAGTTGCGACACCAGATACCATCGATAAGGAGCCCCAAGAGCCCTTAACCGTATCAATTAAGCCGATAGCGCGGATGTTGGTGATGTTCTTGACGTCATTGGTTACATCGTTGCCGTAGATGTTGCTGAAGCCCTTGACCTGCTCCCAAGTTGCGGTATAGCCATCTAAGCCCGTGCCCTCAAGGCGCTCGGTGATGTTAAAGCCCTCGAAGGAGGCTGCACCGATGTTGAGGATACCACCGTCCTTGAGCATACCATCAGCAGCAAAGCTACCAGCGGTAAAGAGCGCATTCTTAAAGGCAATGATTGCCTCGTCATCAAAGGACGAGCCCGAGTCAAAGTTTAAGTAGAGCTCACCACCATTGTTGTCGATCCGGGTGTAGCCATCCTGTAAGTTGATAGTAGTACCGCTATAGTCACCATCGGCTAAAATTGCACCGTTAGTTGCGAGGTTGTCAAAGCGCAGCAGACCATTATTCTTAATGCTGATGGAACCCGCAGTGTCGCTGAAGTGAACGCCATTGGTGGCATCATCAGAAACGTTGGCGCCAATGATGGTTAATTCACCTGCAACACTTACTGCACCAGTATCATTTAAGGCCGAGAAGTCAGCAGTGGTTACCGTAGCCTTACCGTCAGCCTGCACTGCGAAGGTGGAGCCTTCACCCATAGCCAAGTGATTGAAGGTTAAGCTGGCCTCGGTCTCGTTGTCATTGATATCAGTATGAGGGTCACCACCGACGGTCAAGCTGGTGTCTGCACCGCTTAAGGTGATGTTCTGAGCCGTCCATTCACCGTTCTTGACGCAGATCGAGCCCGAGTCAACGCGCAGGGTGTTGACATCAACCGTGCCTTCATCACCGACGACGTCACTGGTTAAGACTAAGTGAGCAGCGCCACTAGCGTTACCGAAGACGACTGTGTCGTTGACCGAGCTTAAGCTCTTGGCTACTTCCAGCGTGCCCGAGCCAACCTTGACCTGGGAAGCATAAGAAGTGGTGCCACCACTCTTAACAGTCAGTTGCAGATCGTTGAGCAGTACGTCATCAGCGCGGACCTTGCCTACAAACTCAATCGGGGCCGAGGAGGCGATATAGTCTGCATCCTCTTGGTAGCTGGAACCAGCTGCTGGCTCTTTATTGGCATTTTCAACGTTGAGGGTCGTAGCCTCTAAGATACCAGTGTCGGCTAAGTTAAAGCCATTGGTACCACTATCACCATCAAAGTCACGGAAGGCTGCATTGACCTCGCCATCAACCTGGAGTACACCGTTAGAGCTGGCGCTTAAGAAAGCACCATTGCCGCTGTCTACGCCATTGCGGTGGTTTTGACCTAAGATGGTGTTGACGTCAGTGGCATTTAAGCGAACTACACCGTCTTTAGTAGCTTCGATGGTAGCCTTGCCTGCGATGGTCTCAGTGTCACCTACGACAGCACCTTGCATGGTGAGGCCGCTGGTTAAGTCTAAGATGACATCGCGGTTATCACCTTGACCATCCCAGTCGCTGACGTGGCCAGTGCCATCAGCCGTAATGGTAGCTTCACTACCTGCTGAGGTGGCTACGCTGACGTCAAGAACTACACCAGAGGTGGTTAAGGTAGCATCAGGTAAGCTGTTATTGCCATTGGTTAATGGATCAGCCTTAGAGGTACCGCCGACTACTAAGGAACCGCCCGAGGCGACCGTGATTTGGTCGTGAGCCGTCCAGTGTCCATCAACAATCTCTAACGAGCCACCCGAGACAATCTTTACTTGGCCATTTACATTGCCGTCTAAGGCAGTGTAGTACTCAAGCTTCGAATTTTGGTCATTGGTCTTCATGAAGTTGGAGCCAATAACCTTAGTGGTCAGGTGGTAGCCGGTGTTGATATCACCGGTGCCGGTGTCCTCACCCGAGGTGGCGGCTAAGAAGTTGATATTCTCCTTGACCGTGGCGTCAGCAAAGCTGATGTCGGCACTATCAGAGGAGTTCAGGCCAGTAGCACCTAAGTTTAAGGTATTGGCTACCAAGTGTACCTGCGAGGCCTTAGCGACAGTCAGCTTGGAGACATCAGACTGAGTGGTTGTATCCTTAGCTAAAGCGTGCTCGACATTGATCGTGCTGGCCTTGAAGTAGGCGTCGCTATTGGACGTTTGCACGACAATGGCACCAGCGGTGTCAGCATCGTTAAAGTTGAAGTTGCTCAGGGTGACAGAAGTACCGAAATCTACAGTACCGCCCGAAGAGACCTTGAGCATACCAGCCGAGCTCTCATCAACCTTGGTAGGCGTATCGCCCTTATTTTCAACTGGCAGGGTAATGTTGGTGGCTGAGTCTGCGGTTAAGTAGTCCTTAATCTGCTGCTCAGTGGTCTTTAAGGTAGCGTAGCCCTCATCCATTGGGTCAACATCGCTATCTGCAAACTTGCTCTTGGCGCCATCGACATGGATTACAGCCTTATCGGCTAAAGCGTAAATCTTGCCCTGCGAGATATCGAGCTCGTTGTGGACATTGACCGTGCCCTCGTTGTAGAGGGTGCCCGTTAAGGAGCCAGTACCAGTAAAGAACTTATTGTCAGCAGCTGAAGCACCCTCTTTGATGATACCGCTTACGGTTACGGTGCCACCGGTTTTCGCCCAGACTGAGCCCTTGATCTCGCTCTCATCACCAGCGATGTTTACTGTCTTGCTATCCGTGGCGATGACTACGACGCCCGAGTCAACAATAGCCTTATTGCCCTCGTGGATGATCTTATTGTTGTCCTCTTTGCTAGTGGCATCAACGCCCGTAACCGCTGCTGCGATAATCGAGGTGTTCTTTAACACGGCATTGCCGGTCACATTCAGGACGTTGTCCACGGCCGTGGTGACACCAGCTGATTTGGCATTAGTTACCGAGTTAACGGCACGACCAGCGTAGAGGTCAACATCGGTCAGCTTAACATTGCCCTGAATGGTCAGGGTGTTGTTGCTAGCCTCAACCGTAACATCCGTGTCACCTGAGGTTTGCTTAGCTAAGCCGCCGACAATGGTTGCACCCTTACCTGCCACAGCTGCTGAAGCCATATTGATCTCGGTGCCTTTTGGGGCCTTAGCGTCGATCGTGAGCTTGTTGCCCGAAGCTTTGACCGTGGAGCTGCCGGTAGTACCTTCAGATAAGGATGAGTTAATAGCGGCACCGCCGTAGATGCTGACCGAGGTATCGGTGGCTTTAGTGGTAATAGCCACGTCAGTTAAGGTCAGCTCGTTATTTGAGGCGGTAGCGACACCTGCTTTGATTTGGTTAGCCTCGGCTGCCTTAACTTGATTATTAGCCATACCGCCGAAGATAAAGGCTTCCTTACCAGTAGTGGATTCGGCATCGTAGTTCAGATTAGTCAACTGAGCGATATTGCCGCTGGCCTCAACGCTGTTGTTGGTCTTGCTGGTGCCGCCATCAAGCTTGTAGAGCGTAGCATAACCACCACCAAAGTAGGATTTTTCGGTGATAACAGTTGGGCTATCAGCATCGCCCGTTAAGAACAGCTTGTTGCTCTTGGCATCGGCACTGCCGCCTGCACTACGAGCAAAGCCACCGGCCAGCATGGTCGATGGAATACCAATGTCGCCCTCATATTTATCAGTTGCAGCTTGCTTTACTACGTTCGAGGTGTAGTTTAAGGTATTGCCGCTAACCGAGGCCGTGCCCGACAAGGCATGCACGGCGTAGCCTGCGATGACCGCATCATCAGCGTAGAAGGATTCCTTAACGCTTAAGTTGCTGTTGGTGACTGAGACAGTGGCAGGGGAAGGGGTGGTAGTGCCGCTATAGCTCATAGCCATACCAGCAAAGACTGCACCGCCGGTATATACAGCTCCACTATGTGCACGTTCTACATTTAAAGCGATTTCACCCGCACCTAAGGTCAGGCTACCACTATCGACAGTTGAGGTAATGGTTAAGGTGCCTTCCTCATTGGCTACCATATTGGTCTTGCCCATGAGGTTTATATACTTAATTGAAGGAGTCTGGATGTTAAGATCCTGATCTTCACTATTTGGTTTATTGCTCAAAGCTCCGCCTGAGTAGTGGGTGATGGCACCACCACTGATAGCAGTAATGTCTTTGATACCGGTTAAATTGTCGAGATGTAACTTGTTTAAGTTATCACCAATATTATTTTTATCGTACTCAATGAACTTGTTGGTGCCGTCCTTCCAGCCTTGAACGATAGAGTTGGTGTAACCGTAGAACTCAACAGCCTGAGCCTGGCCAGCGGCCAAGCCTGCAGTCAGGATGACGGCGGAGGCGATGCCCTTGATGTAGGCACGCTTAAAGATGGCACGGTATTGTGCCAGTAAGAAAGTGAGCGCAGAGGAAGTCTGTTTCACTTTGGAAGAGTTTCCTTTGGTATAACTTTGCACATGCAGCTTAATCAATGCGGCGTTAACTGCTGGGACTTACTCTACGTACCTTAAAGCCGAACTCACACGGCTTCCTATGTCTCCATTTGGGCGCACTGCCCCCAGACCAAGCCTCCATTTTGAGCATAAAGCGCATAGAAATGGCTTTGCTGCCTGGAGACTTCTCTCCTGATCTAGCTTGGGGGCGGCGCTAAAACCACGCCTCTTGGCTGGTTTTTGCCCATCACCTCAGCGCTGTTATTGGAGCTCGCACCTGGCTTTCGCCAGGTCGCAATCCTTTGCGCTTGAGCTCCAAAACCACGCCTGAGCCTAAAGGCTGCCCTGTGCCTCCGACCTTGGTCTGCCCGATCTCATAAGAGCTTGGTCATACCATAGGGCGTTTAGCGGCAGGGTGCCTTGCTTTGGTCAAAGCTTGACCTTACTTGAGGCCAGTACCGGATTTTGGTCGCAGTATGGCCTTTTTTAGATCAGTTTTGCTTGGTTTGAGGTGCACTAAGCCTTGCCCTTGGGCCCAGATTGCTCTTTAGCCCTTAAGCAGGTCGGCACTTGAGGTGCTGGTGTTTTTGAGACAATGGAAGTCAGGCCAAAATCCTGGTCAATGACAGGTTTCTTCAGTCCAGAGCTACAGTTTGGTCGTCTGGACTGAGTTTCGGGCACCGAGCTTAGTGGGGGTTAGCTTCACTGTTTAGTGGGGGTTAGCCTCACTTGGCTTGCGGTGCTTAAGTTGGTCTGATTTCTAGGTACTATGCCTTGCGGCATATGTAAGTCCGTTACGTCCGTTATTGGCGCGCACTTACCCTTGGACTCGTTAGGTTTCATCGTGGGGGTAGGTGCGGCGTACCGCTTGACCGCGCTTGGTAAGGGCGCGGACGCGACTTAGCTCTTAGGTAGGGTTAGGTCGTTTTGAGCGCAAAAGCATTGGCCCCATGGGCTTACGCCAATAGGGTGATTGTTTTTTCTTTTGTGCTTTTTGGTGAGTGGTACGCGAACGGAGATGCCTCGGTTTCCGCGCGGGTACAATGACATGCTGGGCCTGCCCTTGGGGGCTGACTCAGAAGTGCTCCGTGAGAATTGGGAGCGGGCGCGACGTAAGGTTTGCGGCCTTACGCTTGGTTTCCTTTGGTATCAGTTAACTAACGCATCAGTACGAAGAGTACAAGCTTAGGTACGGGATTAAGCTGCGTTACGTTGCTCCTTTGGTGACCCTGCCCAGTGCTTCTTTTGGTATGTGCACTTCCAGTAAAGGCGGGCCGCAACATAACAATGCGTTGGGCCGCACAGGCCTAAGTTTCTGGCTGAAATAAAAAACGTTACTTCCTTACTCTTGAATAAACTCGGAGATAACGCCGTTTTGTCTTTTCTGTTTGCTTTTTGCGTATCTTATTTAGTTTGATGTTGACGCTTGTAATCAAAGGTTTGCATATCCCCAAAGCCCTCGTAGTAAGCGACGCCACAGTGCTTGAACCCGGTTTTTTGCAGCAGTTTAATCATGGCACTATTCTTCTCAAAGGTATCAACCCTTGGGTAATCACAGGTTGCTTGGAGATGGGCAATGATAAACTTACCCGCGCCTTGGCCTGGGACAGTGCCCATGCGGTGAATGACTTGGTACGGCAAGTCGTAATTCCACTGACCGCTCTTTAAGTGGTTATAGACCGGTTCGTGGCCGCCTAAGGCCCAAGTGCCTAAGACAGTTTGGTCATCATCAGCTACGCAGACCCAGCCTGTGCCTGCCTTAATGTCAGCTTTGACGACTTCGATGGTCGGGTAATCCTCACGCCATTGGCTGAAATTGCCTTCACTGCGCTGACGGGCAATGCCTTGGGTGAAGATCTTCTGGAGCTGAGGTAGGTCACGCTCCTCGGTGCGTCTGATTTTCAATTTTGCTCCAAGAGTAAAAAAGGCCCCACCACTCTGAGAAATGAACTCAGCGCTGCGGGGCTGTGGTTCTTAGCGCCCACTTGTTATCAGCGGGCATTGTTTACGTCAGTGAGCGCCGGATAAGGTTCCGTGCGCGCAGGCGGGCGTTAGCTCGTTGTTGTAGCCGTAGAAGCTTGCGTGTGCTTGCTCCTGAACCGCGTGATGCAGCTGCTGCCATAGTCACACCCAGGTGCGGGCGCTGAGTGCGTATTGCAACTCACCGGCACGCTCTACCAACACAGTGTACTTGGGCCGCGTTTGCGCTGCTGGGTGCCAGTCACGCTCAGGTGCGGGCGCTAAGCAGCGCGTTTTGTGGTTCACCAGTACGCTGTGCCGACACGGTACACCCTGGCCACGCTATGCCGCTGCTGTGTACCAGTCACACCTAGGTGTGGGTGCTGAGCAGCGCACTTTGCAGCCCACCAGTACGCCGTACCGACACGGTATGCCTGGGCCACGCTATGCAGTCGCTGGGCACCAGTCATACCTTGGTGCGGGCGCTGAGTTGCGCATTTTGCGGTTCACCAGTACGCCGTGCCGACACGGTGTGCCTGGGCCACTCTATGCGGCTGTGCGCCTTAGTCACACCCAGGCGCTGCGCAACGCATTTGCGACTCGCCCATACGCTGTGCCGACACTGGGTGCCATGGCCGCGCTATGCAGTTGCTGTGTGCCCTAGTCACACTCAGGTGAGGACGCTGGGCAGCGCATTTTGTGGCTTAGCGGTAGGAAGTGCTGACACTGTGTGTTGTGGCCACGCATGGTGTGCACTATTACGGGCGCCCGCACCTTACCGGGCGCGGGTACCGCTACTGTGTGTTTGACTGCGCACTGATACGCGTGCGGCGTACAACTACGGGAGCTGTACGCCGCACATGGCTGCGAACACGGCTGTGGCCGTGCCTGGTTACAGGCGCTTTTTAGAGGCGCTCTAACTCGGCGATCTGAGCCTTGATCTTGGCTAATTGCTCCTTGTTGAGGGCAACTTGAGCCTTAGCACCTTCGATGATCTTGGCTGGAGCCTTGGAGACGAAGGCCTCGTTGTTGAGCTTGGCCTCGCCACCCTTGATTAAGCCCTCGAGCTTGGTGGCCATGTCGTTTAAGCGCTTTAACTCATCTTCCTTGTTGATGAGATCCTTCATCGGGATGAGCACTTCGGCGCTGCCCAGTGGCTTGGAGACGCAAGGAGGTAACTCTTGACCAGGTTCTACGAACTCTGGGACGTCGCAGTTAGCTAAGAGCTGTAAGTAGTTGGCATAGTTCTCAACGCACTTGTGCTCAAGCTCGCCTGCGCCACGCAGCATGACATTTAAGGTAAGAGCTGGGGAGGCCTTCATCTCGGCACGTAAGTTACGGACACAGGTGATGAAGTCCTTGATCCAAGCAATGGCCTCTTCAGCTTGCTCGTCTTGCTCATAGTCTTCGGCCTTAGGGTAAGGAGCGAGCATAATGGTCTGCTCCTTATTCATGCGGCCTAACATTGGGGCGGTCTGCTGCCAAATGGTCTCAGTAATAAATGGGATTACTGGGTGAGCCAGGCGTAAGACGGTCTCTAAGACGTTGAGCAGGGTGTAGGCGGTGGCGTTCTTTTGAGCGTCCGTGGCCTTCTCATCCTTTAAGGTGGCCTTGGTGAACTCCAAGTACCAGTCGCAGTACTCGTTCCAAATGAACTCGTAGAGGGCAACAGCTACTTGGTCGAAGCGGTAAGCATCCATGTAGTGCTCGACGCTGGCGATGGCCTTGCTCAGCTTCGATAAGATGAACTTGTCCGCAAGGCTGAGGTCCTCTGGCTTAGGGGTGGTGACCTCACCTTGGACATTCATGAGCACAAAGCGCGAGGCATTCCACAGCTTGTTGCAGAAGTTGCGGTAGCCTTCAAGGCGCTTCATATCCCAGTTGATGTCGCGGCCATTGGAAGCCAGGGCACACAGGGTAAATCTGAGTGCATCGGTGCCGTGTGGGGCGATACCGTCCTTGAACTGTTTGCGGGTGCGCTTGGCGATCTTCTCGGCAATCTGCGGTTGCATCATGTTCGAGGTGCGCTTGGCTACTAAGTCGTCGGCGCTGATACCGTCGATCATATCGATTGGGTCTAAGACGTTGCCCTTAGACTTCGACATCTTCTGGCCTTCTTCGTCACGAATGAGGCCGGTGACATAGACGGTGTGGAATGGGACTTGGCTTGAGCCATCCTCATTCTTCATAAAGTGCATGGTCATCATGATCATGCGGGCGACCCAGAAGAAGATGATGTCAAAGCCCGTAACCAGGACGGAGGTTGGGTGATACATCTTCAGGGCTTCGGTGTTATCAGGCCAGCCTAAGGTCGAGAAGGTCCATAAGGCCGAGCTAAACCAGGTGTCTAAGACATCTGGATCTTGGGTTAAGACCACGTCAGCACCTAAGTGGTACTTTTGACGAACCTCGTCCTCATTGCGGGCGACATAGACCTTGCCTTGCTCGTCGTACCAAGCAGGAATGCGGTGACCCCACCACAGCTGGCGCGAAATACACCAGTCTTGCAGGTCGCGCATCCAGGAATAGTACATATTGGTGTACTGGGCAGGGACGAACTTGATACGGCCATCTTCAACCGCCTCTAAGGCTTCCTTGCCTAAGACCTGGGCGCGGACATACCACTGGTCGGTGAGCATTGGCTCAATTGGCACACCACCACGGTCACCAAATGGCTGGGCTAAGGTGTGGTCTTCGATGTGGTCTAACAGACCTTGAGCCTCTAAGTCCTGTAAGATGACATCACGGGCCTTGAAGTGATCTAAGCCACGCTAAGCCTCAG
>CALXXU010000003.1 GCA_944392765.1 uncultured Anaerobiospirillum sp. | reverse complement strand
CATCAAGGTCGCATCCTTTCTGATAAAGACTTGCTGCCTTAAATAGATCTTGAGCGACGCCATTGCCATTTTCATACATGTAGCCTAATTCATAGCAAGCAGAGCCAGCATCAAGGTCGCATCCTTTCTGATAAAGACTTGCTGCCTTAAATAGATCTTGAGCGACGCCATTACCATCTCGGTACATGGCGCCTAATACAGCGCAAGCAATGCCACTATCAAGGTCGCATCCTTTCTGATAAAGACTTGCTGCCTTAAATAGATCTTGAGCGACGCCATCGCCACGTAGGTACATGCCGCCTAATCCAAAGCAAGCAGGGCCAACATCAAGGTCGCATCCTTTCTGATAAAGACTTGCTGCCTTAAATAGATCTTGAGCGACGCCATTGCCATGTTGGTACATGGCGCCTAATCCAAAGCAAGCAATGCCACTATCAAGGTCGCATCCTTTCTGATAAAGACTTGCTGCCTTAAATAGATCTTGAGCGACGCCATCGCCACGTTGGTACATGGCGCCTAATCCAGCGCAAGCATCGCCATAATTAAGATCGCATCCTTTCTGATAAAGACTTGCTGCCTTAAATAGATCTTGAGCGACGCCATCGCCATATTTGTACATTGTGCCTAATGTACTGCAAGCTATTCCGGCATCAATATCGCAACCTTTTTGAAAAAGATTTTTGGCTTTAGATAAATTTTGAGCGACGCCATTGCCATATCGGTACATGGTGCCTAATGCTATGCAAGAGAAGCCATCATCAAGGTCGCATCCTTTCTGATAAAGACTTGCTGCCTTAGATAGATCTTGAGCATTGCTATATTGGTACAGGGTACCTAATAAAAAGCAAGCATAACCATCATTGCTATGACAAATTTCTTGAATTTTAGCTAATTCATCTGGAGTTAGATTATCTTTAGCTTTTAATTCGGCTAAGTTTTCTGCATTTGCTGTTGATGATAATGACAATATGATAATAAATAATATTCTATAAATTGTTAATAAAATTTTTGTTAGCATATGTTATATATATGACTAATTTCGGAGCTGTACTTGCGTTTCACATTGAGTTTAATTGCAGAAATTCCAGCCGTCTTTAATCTGCCAGATCTTGCCGCTTTGATCTTTAGTTGTTTGATTGGACTTTGGCATACTGTCTGTGTTACCAAGAGCTAGAGCCGAGTATCCGCCATTTTTCCAAGCGATTACATAATAATAAGAATCATTGGAGTACTTGATTGAGTAGCCTTTTTGTTGAGCAAAAGTAATAAGATCTGCTCCCTTAACAATGCGCCCTTTAACTTTGTAATTTTTCGACCAAGAGCCATCAGCCCGTTGATAAGTAGCGCAGCCGGTATAGGTACCGTTGATTGGGTCGTAATCGGCATAAGCTGTTGATACGGAAGCGACACAGAGCAGTGCTGCTAAATACTTTAATAGGGTATTCATAATGAATAGGGGCGCTTCATTGGTTGCGGATGTGTTTTTCTTAATACGGTACTGCGCTGCTTAGTAGAAGTCGTAGTCGTAATCGTTGGAGTTGATATGGCCATCTTTGGTGTAGTAGCCGCCACCGCCGTCGGACATCATGCGGTCGCCATCAGGAGTGAAGTAGCCACCCATACCATCGGAAGCGTAGTGGCCATCGTCGTTGTAGTAGCCGCCCATGCCATCTGGTAGGGCTGGAGCTGCGCATATGGCAGTGCTTAAGGCGCTAGCTGCTAGTGCGGCAGCAAGTGCTAAGGTCAGTCGACGTAACTTCATCTCGAACTCCTGATCATCGTTTGCGCTTTTTGCAGCTTTGCCTGCTTGGTCCGAGCGCACTTGCGTATCCCAAGTTCTGGTGTTTTCTCACTGGTGACCGTTGCTTGCGCTATGGGCTTTAATGCGGGATCATTTCAGCCTGATACTGCAGCGCTGATTTGAGCAAATTCGGTCAGAGACACAGCTGCACTGTCAGTTATAGTGATGTAGCTATTGTTAAAATAAGCTTTTTTTCTTTTTGCACCTATTTAGATAAGGATGTTTATTAGTGTAATGTAACTGCTTGAAGCCTGTGGTCGGGCCTACGCTTCTGGCGGATTGAGTCGTGCGCGGACTTGCTCGATAGTTTGAGTGCTGTTTGCATACGCCGGGCAGAGCAAATCCAGTGCTGCGAGCAGATGGGAGAGAGCTGTTGGGGCCGCCCCCAGAAAGATGGAGCGTGCTTGTTTTCTTCCTTTGGGGTTGGGTGGGATAAGGGCGCTTTGGTGCGCTTGGGTTTGTGCGGGCGGGTGGTCAAAGTTTGAAGCTTGTCCCAGATAGCTTGGGGCGGTGCGCGTAAGATCGGAGTTGGTGCGCGTATTTTGGTGGCACTAAGCTTGCCTCAATGCAGCACCGCTATAATGAGCTAGCTCAATGGGCTGAGCTCAATGTTTGGTTGGGGTGAGCCCTTTTGAGATCCTTTTTTGTGATCCCGTTGTGATGAGCCTAGGGTCAGGCCTAGAGTCATGCTTAGAGTTATGCCTAGGGTTATTACCCAGTGCTAAGGAGTGCGCGGTGGAGCTTCATTTCAGAGATCCCTATCTTGATCTGTCCCATACTGAGATTATGGGCACCTTGGATTTAGATCCGACTGTGCACTTGAGCGCAGATGAGATCGTGGCGCGCGCGAGCGACTTTGCTGAAAGTGGCGCGACCTTTATTGAGTTCAGTGTGGGGAAGTTTGCCCCTAATCCGGTGTCCGATGAAGTCGCAAGCAACATCGTGTGCGACGCAATCGCGGCGTTGGGCTCTGATCCCGAGCTGCCGATTCCGGCGGTCTATACCTCCTCGCCTGCCGTGATGAAGGCGGCAGTGGAGGCCGGAGCTAAGATCGTGGTCGATCCACTGGCGCTGCGTGCCCCTGGTGCCTTGGAGATGGCAGCTTCGCTTGATTGCGCCATTTGCCTGCTCTATGACCAGACTGTGCAGTTTGCCGAGAACGATGGCACCGATCCGTGCGGTACCGTGTCCGAGTTCTTTTACGAGCGCATCGATGCCTGCCTCAATGCCAAGATTGAGCGCCGTCGCTTGATCTTAGATCCCATGATCAGCGTTAACACCTCGATGGAATACCGCCTCAAGATGATGGGCCGCTTTAAGTCGCTCACGAGCTTCGGCCTGCCGTTAAGCTGCGAGTTGCCACGAGCGGTGGGTTTAAATAATGATGCTGATACCATCGAAGGCGCCAACCGCAATCTGACCCAAGAACCAGCCATTGTCACTACGGTGGCTCTGTTCTTAGAGCAGCAGGGCGTACGCCTGATTCGCACCAAGTGCGTCTATGACCTAGCTTTGGGCCTTGATACCTGGCATGCCTTAAACCGCAGTGCCCGCCCATTCAAGCTCACGCGTGCTATTGGTAAGACCATTCGCCGCTTGGCTAAGAAGAAGGGTCTCAAAGCTAAGGATTAGCCTTGCACTGGAGGGCGTACCGCTCGAGGTCTGCACTTACAGTCCGTGCGTATTGAGAGCTAAGCTTAGCTCTATCGGTGAGCGCCTCTTTTTCTTGTTTCTTGCTGGACGGAGCCTGATCGCTGTGCTGATCAGGCTTTGTTGTTTTTGGGCGCTGGGTTTTGCCTGGTGTTTGTGGTGTAAAATCCTTGCAGGTTTTCGTGCAGCGTGCTTTTTGTGCTGTCTGTTAGTAAGGTGTGGTATGCAAGCTTCGATTAAGCGCAAGTATTTTGGTACTGATGGTGTCCGTGGGCGCGTCGGTCAGTTTCCAATCTCTCCTGATTTCGCGATGCGTCTGGGTATGGCCGCCGGTAAGGTGCTGTTAAAGCATGACCAAGGCCGCGTCATCATCGGCAAGGATACCCGCCTGTCGGGCTATATGTTAGAGGCGGCCTTAGAGGCTGGCTTTAGCGCCGCTGGTGTTTCCACCGTGCTGTTAGGCCCAATGCCAACCCCAGCTGTGTCTTACCTCACCAAGGCCTTCCGCGCTGATTTAGGCGTGGTGATCTCGGCCTCGCACAATCCTTACTACGATAACGGCATCAAGTTCTTTTCGCGCGAGGGTACTAAGCTGCCTGATGAGGTTGAGTTAGCGATCGAAGAGGCCCTTGAGCATGAGATCTCCTGTGTCGAGCCATCGCTCTTTGGCCGTGCTTTCCGTCAAAACGATGCCCCTGGTCGCTACGTCGAGTTCTGCAAGTCGACCTTCGATACCCATATGAGTCTGGAAGGCCTTTCTGTGGTGCTCGATTGCGCTCATGGCGCAACTTACCACGTGGCTCCGCTCGTATTCCGTGAGCTCGGCGCTAACGTTACCTGCATCGGTACGGCTCCTAATGGCATTAACATCAACGATGGCGTGGGCTCGACCCATCCTGAGGCCTTGGTTGAGCGTGTGCTCGCCTCTAAGGCCGACTTGGGTATCGCCTTTGATGGCGACGGTGATCGCGTCATGATGGTCGATCGCCATGGCCACATCTTGGACGGTGATGCCGTGCTCTATATCATCGCCTGCGATCGCATGGAGCGTGGACGCTTAGGCGGCGGTGTAGTCGGTACCTTGATGTCCAACTTGGGCTTTGAGTTGGCCTTAAAGCGCAAGGGTATTGAGTTCTGCCGCTCGGCGGTGGGCGACCGCTATGTGATGGAAGAGCTGTTAAAGCGCAATTGGCGTTTAGGCGGCGAGAACAGTGGCCACGTCATTTGCCTTGATTACACCTCCACCGGTGATGGCATTATCTCGGCGCTGCAGGTATTAAAGGCTTCCTTGCGCCAGGGCAAGAATTTAACTGAGCTGGTCTCCGATCTGGAGATGTTCCCACAAGAGCTGGTCAATGTCCGCGTCAACGCCGGTTTCGATGCTTTGAGCGATGAAAAGGTTAAGCAAGAGATCCGTGCGGTCGAAGCTGAGTTAGGTGAGACCGGCCGTGTCTTAATCCGCAAGAGCGGTACCGAGCCATTAATCCGCGTAATGGTAGAAGGCCAAGATCGCAGTGTGGTCCGTCAGTATGCCGCACGTCTGGCCGACTGCATTCGCCAGCAAGCTGAAGAAGCCTAAACACAAAGCTTCCAGTAAGCTCAAGTAAGGAGCCGGGTGTTTGCGCGCGCTAGGCTGAAGCTACGTCAGTAGTGACTGCAATGGTCGGCATGCTGCAGCGGCGTGCAGCAGCGGACTGAGCGGCCTGCTTGCTGTAGCGGCCTGCCCACCGCTTAGGTGCTGAGCTTCAATAGCTAAAACCGCGTAAGTGTGCTTTTTCGCCCCGGAGGGGCGAGCCTTCTGAGCCATGACAGAGCCTCTGTTGGGGCTTTGTCTTTTGGGCCTGATCTCCGAATTAATTCCGTGACGCAGCGCACAGGGCTTGCTGATTGGGCCGGGGGTGGGTATCATTGCACAGCTAAAATTGTCCGTCTTGGGTTTTGGTTTTCGCTATGTACGAGATTGTCATTGTTTTACTGCTGTTAGTTTCTATTGCTATCGTAGCTTTGATCCTAGTGCAACAAGGTAAGGGTGCTGGTATGGGCGCCTCCTTTGGTGCGGGCGCTTCGGCTACCGTCTTCGGTGCGGTTGGCTCTGGTAACTTCTTAACGCGCTCCACTTGGACCTTAGCCTTAGTCTTCTTTGGTCTGTGCCTCTTTATCGGCTACTTACAAAAGCAGACCCCAAATGAGACCAGTGGCTTTACTAACATTGGTGCCGCTGAGGAGCAAAGTGTATCGCAACCAGCTCCTGAGGATGTTCCAAGCTTAGACAGTGACGTTCCTGTATTAAACACCACCTCGGAGGTTCCAGCCTTAGAGAGCACCTCGACTGAGGCTGCTTCGGATGTTCCTGCTTTAGAATCCACTGATGTTCCAGCTGTAACTGATGAAGCTGCTACTGATGAAGTTGTTGCCGCTGATGAGAGCGCAACCGCCGCTGAGGCTGCCAGCTCCGAGACTGCTGATGAGGCTGCTGCTGACGAGGCTGTAGCTGCTGAGGACGCCGCTGCCGACGAGGCTAGTGCTGATGCCGCAGCTGATGAAGCAAGTGCTGATGAGGTTGCAGCTGAGGATTCGGCTGTAGCTGAGGACGCTGCCGCTGAGGAAGGTGCAGCTGACACTGAGTCGGCTGAGTAACTCAGTTCCACTCGACATAGCAGCAAGCGGCACGTCAGTGCCGCTGTGCTTAGGTCACATGAGGAGCCATTGGCTCCTTTTGTCGTTTTAGGGCTTAGTACTTTGTGGTGGTGAAGTGGTAGTGCTGGGTCGGGGTGATGATCTCATCTAAGGGCACATCCCAGTCCTTGCTCTCAATCTCATCATTGCGCTGAAAGTCGTACGCGAGCCCGAGCTTCAGGCAGTTCGGGCTGATCTGCTTTAAGATGCGATCGTAATAGCCCCCGCCCATACCAAGGCGCGCGCCCTTGCCGGTAAATCCCACTAAGGGCACCACCACTAGCTCAAGCTCATGTGGGGGTACTAGGCTTTCTTGGCTGGGGAGAGGCTCGGGGATGTTGAATTTGTTGGGTCTGAGCTCAGCTAAGCTGTGGTAGCGGTGAAAGTCCATGATGCCGCGCTCAGTAGGCGAGATCACCGGTAAGCACAGTTGGTGCTGCTTGTTTTGGAGTTGCTCGTTGAGGGTGATGGTGTCAAGCTCGCCCGAGCAGCTTAAGTAGGAGGCAATCAGACGGGGCTGCTGCAAATAGGGATGGTTTAAGACGCGGTCTAACACCAGCTGCGAGAGCGCTTGCACTTCTTCTTGGGTCAGGGCCTTACGCTGTTGCAAAATGGCTTGGCGCTGCGCCGCGCGCCGGATTTTGTACTCTTTGACTGGCTGCTCCATAACTTTACCCTCACTTTTAGTGGGGGCCATTATAGCGTGAGTGCTAACTGAGAGCAGAGCCGTCCTTAGTTGGCTGCGGCGCTGTTGTTGATCTTAGTTGTTGAGCTTAGTAGTCGAGGCTGTTGAGGTTGCGCTTGATGCGGTGGATGAGCTGCAGGGCCTGCTCTTGGAACGGCGTTGAGGTGTCTAAATAGCGCTGGAGCTGGCTTTGACTTTCAATCGCGGCAATGATGGCTGCTTGCTGTGGGGTCAGGCTCGGGTTGTCTCGTAAAATCTTGGAAGTGATCTCTTGGATCTTGCCTACTGCACGCTGCAGCGAGTCAGCCTGACTCTTGTGACAGCGCAGAGTAAAGCTTTCGCCTAAGAGCGAAACAGTTACTGTCTTGATCTCGTCGTTATCCATGAGAATCCCTTATCCCCAGCCATCCGGGGCATGAGACCGGTCAGTCTTGTCTTGAGCTGACATGATCTAACCATTGCTCCTTTTTGTCCTTGCCCTTAGTGCTGTGGTTATTGTACCTGATATTTTTTTGTTGGCGCACATTTTGACAAAGGGGCTATGGCATAATGAGAACTTGCAAAACTGTTCCCATATCTATGCGGAAATTTCCGGCACTATGCCGCCGTGATCTAACTCATTGCTCTGTGAGTTCAAATGCCCTGAGCTTAAGCTAAGCTGGGCGCGCTAAACTCGAAGCGAGCTTGAGTTTTTTTTGCGTTTCTTTTTTTTTTGTTTTCTTCTTTGTTTTCTGGGCGTAGGGCAGAGCCTAGTCTTTGCTGTTGAGTTACGCCACGCTTACGCGCTGCCTAGGATGGTCCTGGGGCGTTTTGAGACAACCGTGAGGTTGCCGCCGCGTAAGTGGAACTTTTTGGCCGAAAAGGATTTCTTGTTAATGCAAAACAAGGCAAGTAAGGGACGTTGGGGCAAGGCTGAGAAGCCTAGCAAGACGTTAAAAGCACGCTCCGAGCGCGCAGACTCTGGGCGTGGTAAGCCTGAGCGCGCCCGTAAAGGCGGCGAGAGTGCCCGTTGGCGTGAGGCTTCGTCATCACGTCCACGGCGCGGTGAGGAGCGCCGTCCCGGGCGTAAGCCACAGGCCCGCCCTCCACGCCGTGAGAGCGTCGGCGGAGCTTTGCCTCCTGGTTACACCGTAGAGCGTGCCCTCGCTGAGCAAAAGACCAAGGCACGTGCTGACGCCGCTAAGCGCAATGAGCGTGCTAAGGTCGAAGCTGCCATCAACGGTACGGCCGCCGAGCCGCACGTCAGTGGCGTCAAGCTGCACAAATTACTTGCCAACGCCGGTGTCGGCTCGCGCCGCTCCCTCGAGACCTTGATTGAAGCAGGGCGCGTTGAGGTTAATGGCCGCGTGGTCAACCTAGGCTTCCGCACGGACGATGATCAGATTACGGTCAAGATCGACGGCCGTACTGTCTACTCGCCGCAAAGCCGCCGCCTCGAGAATCGCTGCCTCATGTACTACAAGCCTGAGGGCGAGATTTCGTCGCTGTCCGACCCATGCAATCGTCCAACTGTCTTTGACCACTTACCACGCCTTGAGATCGGCAAGTGGATCAATGTGGGCCGTCTTGACCTCAATACCTCGGGCCTGCTCTTATTCACCACTGACGGTGATTTAGCCCATGCCTTAATGCACCCACGTTTTGGCATTGAGCGTGTGTACGCCGTGCGCGTCTACGGTGACGTGACCGAAGAGCAGCTGGAGCAGCTGCGTACCGGCGTGATGCTCGATGATGGCATCGGCAAGTTTGACTCGATTGAGTATCGTGGTGGTGATAACCGCAACCACTGGTTCCATGTCTCGCTGCGCGAGGGCCGTAATCGTGAGGTTCGTCGCCTGTGGGAGGCCGTGGGCTTGCAGGTGAGCCGCCTGATTCGTATTTCTTACGCCGGCTTTGATCTCGACCCTAAGATGAGCGCCGGTCAGTTCCGTGAGCTGACGCTTGCTGAGGTCAACAGACTGCGCTCCAAGGCGCAGCTCCCAGCCTTAAAGCCTGAGGAGTACGCCACGACCCCACTTAAGGTCAGCGCAGGCTTAAATAAGAAGCGCCGCATTAAGGGGCGCCCTGAGCGTACCCCTGGCGGGCGCGCCAATGGCGAACGTGCGGAGAGCCACAACAAGCGCGGTCGCGGCAGCCGCAGTGACGAAAAGGTCACGCCAGTGGGCAAGTCCTACGGCCGTAAGAGCGGCTTTAAGCTTTCGTACTCAAGTAAGGGCGAAGGAGGCCGCGAGGGCGGTCGTGAGGGGGGCCGCAATGGTTCGTCCTCAAACCGTGGCGCACGTGGTCGCAGCAGCCGCTGGGGCAAGAAGTAGGCGCCGTTAATTGCTTTTGGAGGCCGTGCTCAGGCGTGCGGTTAGGGCCGTACGTTTCGGTGTGCGGTTAGGGGCGTGCGTTTCGGTGTGGGCTGGGGCCGTGCTCAGGCGTGCGGTTAGGGCCGTACGTTTCGGTGTGCGGTTAGGGGCGTGCGTTTCGGCGTGGGCTGGGGCCGTGCTCAGGCGTGCGGCTGGGGCCGTGCGTTTCGGCGTGCGGCTAGGGTCGTACGTTTCGGCGTACGGCTGGGGGCCGTAGGTCTTGGCGTACGGCTTGGTTTTTGTTTTTGGTTTGGACATATTTTTTTTTTTGCGATGGTGCTGAGGGGAGAGCGTAACTTAGGTTCTAGCGCTTCACCTTATGGTGAGGCGGGAGCTGTGGTGGGCTCAGCCGCTTGGTGCTAAGCACAGTGTAAGGTAAGACGTATGGATCCCACGGCGGTGCATCAGGTAATGTTCGATATGGCATGGGTGTCAGATCCCACTGCCTGGCTCGGCCTTTTGACCTTGGTGCTCATTGAGATTGTCTTAGGCATCGACAACTTGGTCTTTATCGCGATTTTAACGGCCAAGTTACCGGAGAAGCAGCGTGACAAGGCCCGTTATATCGGTCTTGCCGGTGCGTTGGCGATTCGTCTGCTCTTACTTGCAGGTATTTCGCTGATCGTGAACATGATCGAGCCGCTCTTCTATATCGGCTCGAAAGGGGTCACGGGACGCGATATCATCCTCATGATCGGTGGTATCTTCCTTTTGTATAAGGCCACCCATGAGTTGCATTCCAAACTCGAAGGCTTTGACGAAGAGCTCTCGGTCTCTAAGGCCGCAGGCTCGGCCATGTACCTCGTAATCTTGCAGATTATCGTGCTCGATGCAGTGTTCTCGCTCGACTCGATTATCACGGCCGTGGGCATGATCGACCATGTCTTCATTATGATGTTCGCGGTCATTATCGCGATGTCAGTGATGACAATGGCCTCGCGCTTTATCACCGAGTTCGTAAGCCACCACCCAACCCTAGTTATCCTATGCTTGGGCTTCCTCTTGTTGATCGGCTTTAGCCTGATTATCGAGGCAATTGGCTTCCATGTTCCTAAGGGTTACCTCTACGCCGCAATCGGCTTCTCGATCTTGATGGAGATCTTCAACCAGATTGCACGCAAGAACACCTTAAACTTGGGCAATCCTAAGGGCAAGGTGGCGCTGCAAAGCCGTGAAATTGCCGCCAACTTAGTACTGCGTTTATTGGGCTCGAACCAAAATCAGGTTCAAACCTTAAAAGAGGCGATTGTCTCGCGTACTGGTTCCCAGGTGTTTGATAACACCGAAAAGGAAATGGTCTCGCGCGTACTGCAGTTAAACTCGCTGCCCGTCCGGGCCGTGATGACGGCGCGCACCGACTGCAACCAAGTTGATATCTCCCGTGATATCGACTCGATCTTAGAGGATATCAGCCACAATCGCTCCTCGCGCTTGGTGGCCTACAATGAAGAGCGTGAAGTCCCGCTGGGCTATTTAAAGCGCGATGAGATTATCGCGATCAAGCTGATGCTGACCCAAGGGGGCAACTTACCTCAGAACGAGCAGGGCCAGGTACTCTCGACCGAGGAAATCTTAAAGAGCAAGGTACGCACGCCGCTGTACTTGCCTGAGACGGTCTCGGTAATCAAGGCCTTAGAGGAATTTCGCAAGAGCAAGAAGAATTTTGCCTTCGTCTTTGACGAGTTTGGCAACTTCGAGGGTATTGTGACCTTGCACGACATTATGGAAGAGATCGCTGGCGAGTTGCCAGATCAAACCGATGTCCCAGAGCTGATCCGTTTAAGCCCAGGCGTGTTCCGCATCGAAGGTGGGGCGATCTTAAAGGATGTAACCCGCTTAACTGGCTTTGTCGTGCCCTTGAGCGACACCTACCACACCATCGCGGGCTTTATCCTGGATTATCTCCAGCGCATCCCCGAGGTGGGCGAGGTTATCTCCACCAACAAGTGGAAGCTTGAGATCACCAAGGTTAAGGACAATTCCATCGATGAGGTGGTCTTAACCAACTTAGTCAAAGCTAAGGCCTCAGAAAAGAGCGCCGCCAAAGAGCAGGCAGCTGCTAAGAGCGAGAGCGCTTAAAGCGCTCGCAGGAGCGCCCCAGGCGCTCAGCTCCTAGGAGCAAAAAAGGCCGCGCCCCGAGCATCGGGCGCGGCCTTTTTCAATTCACAGAGAGCGGCCTTGGGTGTTTGGGGGCTAGCCGTTGCAGTCTCTTTAGAGGCAAGCTGCGCGTGGACAACGAGTTAACTGCTCCAATCATAACGACCTCATGCTCTATAAGCTTACTGAAGCTCGGCTAATTGGCTGTTGGTAAGATCGGTGTACTTCTTGATCTTCTCAGTGTCCATGCCATCTGCCAGCATGAGCTTGGCCGTAGCAAGAGCATTTTTCCGCATGCCTTGAGCAAATTCTTGGGCAAATTCTATGGCAAAGCCTTGCGAGTATCCTCTAGCCAAGGCCGCAGCGAGACCTTTGGTGAATTCTTTAGCAAGGTCTCCAGCCAATGCTGAGTTAAGTTCCCTTTCTATCATTGCGCGCAGGTCGTAATAATCAAGTTGCTGGTTATCGTAGTGGATCATCTCTTCTGCCTCCATAGCTTCAGCAATGAGCTTATCTTAGCATCAATCGCTGTAGCTGAATGCCTGTCATGATAGTTCTGTCAGCGGGCACGGTACGGTGACGAGCTTGAGCGTGCTGGATTAAGAAGAGGAGCAGTCGGCGTACGGGCAGTGAGGAGAGAGCAAAAGGCTCTGCGCCGAGTAGCCTCGGGCAGAGCCTTGGTCAACGTGCCTCGAGCGCCAGTCTTGATCTGGCGCTAGAGTGGAACTGAGCGCTTAGACGTTGAAGTTGAAGTAGCGGTTGGTGTTGTTGAAGGAGATGTCCTCAACAATCTGACCTAAGAACTCCATGTCGTGTGGATACATGCCGCGCTCGACCCAGCCGCCGATCAGATTGCACATAATGCGACGGAAGTACTCGTGGCGGGTGTAGGACAGGAAGGAGCGCGAATCGGTCAGCATGCCCACGAAGTTGCCTAAAACCGAGAGGTTGGCCAGCGAGGTCATCTGGTCGATCATGCCTTGGTAGGTGTCGTTGAACCACCAAGCCGAACCCTGCTGGATCTTGCCTTGAGCCTCTGGGCCTTGGAAGGCGCCGATGGCGGTGGCGATGGCAGCATTGTCAGCTGGGTTTAAGGAGTACCAGATCATCTTAGGCAGGCAGTCACGCTCATTTAAAGCGTTCATGAGCTGGGAAATGCCCTCAGCGCAAGCGCGGTTGCCGATGACGTCGTAGCCGGTGTCAGCACCTAAGATCTTGAACATCTTGGAGTTAGGGTCGCGGATGGCGCCGTAGTGCATCTGCATGACCCAGCCGTACTTGGCGTAGCCCTTGGCCATGTGAATCAGTACCATGGTCTTGTAGGCTTCGTTGTCGGCCTCGCTGATCTCTTCGTTCTTTAAGCCCTTCTGGAAGATTTCCTCGAGCTTGGCTTGGTCGATAATGCGGCAGTAAGCGTAGTCAACGCCGTGATCGGAAGCCTTGCAGCCCATCTCGTTGAAGAATGCCATGCGCTCGTCTAAAGCGGCAAAGAACTCTTCGCAGGTGTTGATGGTGTGGCCGGTTAAGGTGGCGATGTGCTGGACATAGTCCTTGAAGTCTGGCTTCTCGATCTTCATGGCCTTGTCAGGACGCCAAGCTGGAACGACCTTGCAGCCAGAGTTATTGTCCTGGGCTAACTTCTTGTGCCACTCTAAGCTATCACCTGGATCATCGGTGGTAGCGACTAACTTAACGTTGGAGCGCTTGATAATGCTCTGAACGCGGAACTCGTCGGTGGCGAGCTTGGCATTGCACTCGTCCCAGATCTCCTTGCAGGTCTTCTCGGACAGAGTCTTGGTGATGCCGAAGTAACGTTGGAGCTCTAAGTGAGTCCAGTGGTAGAGTGGGTTGCCAATAGCGCGTGGCAGCGACTTGGCAAATTGCTCAAACTTCTCGTAGTCGGTGCTGTCGCCGGTGATTAAGCGCTCTGGTACGCCATTGGAGCGAATCATACGCCACTTGTAGTGATCACCGCCGAGCCAGGCCTCAGTGATGTTCTTGAACTGGTGGTTCTGCGCAATCTGAGCTGGATTGATGTGGCAGTGATAATCGATGATTGGCATCTTGGCCGCATGCTCGTGAAATAATTCCTTAGCGGTATCAGTCTCGAGCAAAAAGTCCTTGTCCATAAAGGCTCGCATGGAAAATCCTCCTCAAGGCGCAATAGCAAGACCGACTCCACACACCGTGAGCTGCTACTGCGGCAAACCAGAAACGTGAACCAAAGTTAACAAACAGCTGCGGCCTTATGTTTGAGCCCGCTCTGAGGGTGGGGAAGGCGGCAGGTGTTTGTTAACTATAAAGGCCCGCAGCAAGGCTGCGAACCTTAAATTAGGGCTGGGGCTAGGCCCCAGCCTGCCGTGGGCTAAGCCCCAGGGTTGGTAAACCTCAGGACCTAGCCGTAATGAAGCTATTTTAGGGTGGCTTCGTAACCTGCTAACTCTGGAATGAAGCTTGAGACTGCTGGGAAGTAGGTGCAGATCATCAAGATCGCAATAATAACTGCATAGTATGGGAGTAATGGCTTGATGACGCGCTCGATCGAGGTCTTGGCCACCTTTACGCCCACGAACAGAATGTTACCAACTGGAGGTGTGATCGTACCGATGCAGAGGTTGTAGGTAATAACGATACCGAACTCAACTGGCGACAGACCGCACTGAATCGCAATTGGTAAGAAGATTGGGGTGAAGATTAAGATAGCTGGGGTGGTATCTAAGAAGGTACCAACGAAGAGCAAGAAGATATTGATGATGAGTAAGATCACAATCTTGTTGCTCGAAATGCCATTTAACATATCACCGACGGCATCTGGGATATTAACGAAGGAAATAACCCAGGACATAATCGAGGAGACGCCGATTAACAGCACGATAATGCCGGTCATCGCAGCGGACTCAGCGTAGATGCGCTTTAAATCTTTCCAAGTGATGGCGCGATAGATGATCGACAAGATCAGGGAGTAAACCACAGCTACAACTGCACCCTCGGTTGCGGTGAAGGCACCGGCGACGATACCACCGATAACGATGAGAATCAGGAGCAGCGATGGCAGAGCGTCCAGCGTGATCTTAGCGGCTAAGCTTAAGGTGATCTTTTGGGTGTCACCCTTATAGCCTAAGCGCAGCGCAGTGAAGTAACCTACGACCATGCAGCCTAAGCCCCACATGATACCTGGGATATAGCCTGCTAAGAACAGAGCGGCAACCGAGGTACCACCGGAGACTAAGGAGTAGGTAATTAAAACGTTCGATGGTGGAATCAACAGGCCGGTAGGAGCGGTGGCGATGTTGATTACGGCCATATAGTTCTTGGAGTAGCCTTCCTTCTCAGCAATTGGGCCAATGATCGAGCCCATAGCCGAAGCGGCAGCTACACCGGAGCCCGAAATCGCACCGAACATCATGTTAGCCATGGAGTTGGTGTGGGCAAAGGAACCAGGAACCTTACCTACTAACAGGCGGGCAAAATTCATGAGTCTTAGCGCAATACCGCCTTGGTTCATGATATTACCGGCCAGAATGAAGAATGGAATCGCGATTAAGGTGAAAACTGAGATACCCGAGAAGGTACGCTGAGCGCCAGTCTGGAGCATCATGTTA
Organism: uncultured Anaerobiospirillum sp.; assembly: GCA_944392765.1. Lineage (GTDB taxonomy): Bacteria > Pseudomonadota > Gammaproteobacteria > Enterobacterales > Succinivibrionaceae > Anaerobiospirillum. The sequence continues at coordinate 50,145 of CALXXU010000003.1, read as the reverse complement.
AAGTCCAGGGCTTGGGCACCAGCGATAACCGAGGAAATAGCAATCGAGATGCAGATCGGCACGCCCAAAAGGAGCAAGGCGATCAGCACTAGGGCCATAGTTAAACCAACAGTTGCAGTCATTTAAGTGCCCTCCTACTTTGCTTCTTCTGCGGTCTCAACACCATAGGAGGCCAGATTTGGATCCTTAAACTTAGCGAACATGTCAGCTAAATTTAACAGGCCATAAATGGTGATGATAATGCCCGACAGTGGCAGCACGGCGTACATAATGCCCATATTGACGCCCAACGAGGCAGTCAGCTGGGTCATATTCTCAGCGGCCATAATGTAACCACCGTAAACCAATAAGAGCAGGGCGGTAGCGACAACTAAGACTTCCGAGAGGATATCTAAGCATACACGCTTGGCACCGGTGAACTTGTTGTACACGAAAGCCATGCACAGGTGGCCACGCGAGCCGAACACATAGGATGCCGATAAAATCGACAGCCAAGTGAAGCTGTAGGTAATGATTTCCTCAGAAATAGTCGAAGGCGAGTTAAAGAAGTAACGCGTGACGATCTGATAAGTACCAACTACGGTCATCATCATGAAGAGAAACACGCAGAAAACCATGATCGCCTTATCAAGAATTTTGCGTAATCCTTGCATACGGGTCTCCACAATATCCCACGGGAGCGACGTTGGGCTAGCTTTTTTTTATTCAGCTCATAGGAGCTGAGACACACCTCGGGCACTGTAGCGCGCTAAAAGCGCCGCAGTTAGTCGGCTCACAGGTGTTTGTGTGGTTTTAAGCTAAGCCGCGTCAGGGCTTGGTGGTGCCAAGTGCTCCCTTTACACCTAGGTTTTGGTTGGCCCTAAGCTCTGAGGCTCTACGGGACTTCAGGTCTTAGGCAACCGGCCACTTTAAGTGGCGGGGCCAGAGTGGAACTACACTGTGGCTGAGCCATGGCAGAGGCTAGTGCCTACTAAAGTAGAGGCTAGTGCCTGCTAAAGTAGAGGCTGGCTCTTACTATGGCTAAGCCGCAGTACAGGTCCAGGGTGGCCTGTAAGTTCAAGTGCTTGAATTTAGGGCGGGGCCCTAAGGTAAGTTTGAACTTAGGACACCAGGCCTGTGGCCTGGTGCCATGCTGGTTGAGCCTAAAAGCTCAAACAGTATTCTGCGTGCGCTTAGACTGCGTTGTTAGCAGCAGAAGCAGCGTCGTATAAAGGCTTGAGAGCTGGGGTGTCGCCGATGATCTGCTCGTGTAATGGCAGAACCTTGTTACGGAACTCGTTGACATCAACATTGATGAACTGAACGCCCATCTCAGTGGCCTTTTGCTTAGCAGCGTCGATCGAGCCCTTCCAAGCTGCGAACTCTACCTTCTGAGCCTCAGCGGCAGCCTCGTCGAAGACCTTGCGCTCTTCTGGGGTTAACTTGCTTAAGAAGGCATTGGAAGCAACTAATAAGTCAGGGCACATCTGGTGCATATCGTAGGTGAAGTACTTGCAGATTTCACCGTGCTTCTGGTCGGTTAAAGCCAGCTCGTTGTTCTCAGCACCGTCGATAACCGATTGTTGCAGCGCCGAGTAAACTTCACCGAAGGACATTGGGGTAGCAGCAGCACCGAAGGCTTGCATCATCGCAACGTTAACTGGGCCGGCCTGAACACGGAACTTCTTGCCTTGCAGATCAGCTACGCTCTTGATTGGCTCCTTAGCGTAGAAGTTGCGGGTACCAGCGGTGAAGGCGGCAACTGGCTCAAAGCCGTTAGCCTTAGCGTTAACACCTAATTGCTTTAAGATGGCAGGATCGGTGATGAACTTCTCGTAAGCAGCCTCAGAGGTGAAGAGGTATGGAATCGAGAACAGGGAGTACATCTTGTCAAAGGACTCGAGGTTAGCGGTGGAAACCACTAAGTACTGAACCGAACCCTGCTTGATTAACTCCAGTACCTTCTCATTAGCACCTAAGGTGGCGTTAGGGTAGATGCTAATCTCGAACTTGTCGCCTAACTTGCTCTCAACATAGTTCTTGAAGGCAACAGCACCTAAGTGATCTGGGTGGGTGTCAATCTGCGAGTGGGAGATACGAACGATTTGCTTTTCCTCACCACCGCAGCCAGTGAGAACTAAGGAAGCAACAGCAACAGCCAGAGCAGAGGCTAAAATTTTCTTCATAGGCTAAAGCGTCTTGGTTCTACCTGAGTGCTCAGGTAAGTACAAGACATCCTCCATTTGATCAAACACAACCTAAGTGGCAGGGCTCCTAGCGGGCGGCACCACTTACAACTATCACGAGTAGGTCAGCTTCCTAAAAATCCCTTGCCACACCTAAAACAAGCTTCATTAAGCTTGGGCGCCCCCACGGCACAGGGTACGCCTTGCAACAAGATTGATGGTAACTGACTTTATACGCCAGCTCAGTTTGCGCCCCCAGCATGAGGCTTTGACTTACTGACATACAAGTTTTGGCGCCGGTGCTAGCAACTTACAATAAGCCTAGGGCGGTGCAAAACTGATGTTATTGTAAGGGGAATAAAGTGCCCGTGGCAGAGCATGTTTTAAAATCGTAAGCAATATCACAAAACTTGATGTAGTGGCGCTTGACGGCCAACTTGGATACTAGCACATTAGTTAGAGCTGACTTTTCACAACCAAGTGCCATCATCCGGCGCCAGCCCTTGCACGGCGGGCGATCTAATTTCTTATGCTACAAATAGGTGCACGCGCCGAAATTTTGCGGTTTATTGTATCTATGGAAGCGTTTCCACCTGTGATGTTATCACTTGTTTACTACCATACCAGTACCTCAAATATGAGCCCACTCCTACCCTAAAATGGCTAAAATGTAAAAAGAATCTACCCAAATTTGACGAAGTGCTAAGACGGTGCACGCTAGAAAAACAAAAAAAAAAAACGCTCTGCTAGGTGAGACAGGGGACGGGAGCTTCAGGGCCAAACGTCGCCGTGTGTCGTCCTGCGCGCAGGCTTGAGGCCTAGGCCCACCAGCAGGATAGGGCGGGCGTTCACCCCAAGTACCAGGATTGGGCGCTGTGCCATGATTGGGCGCTCTTCCGCGCTGTCAGTGCCGGTCGTTTGCCGTCACCGATCTCTTCTTTGCCAATTGCGCTGGGTGTTGGTGGGGCCGCGCACAAAACAAAGCCCCAAGACCATTGCTTTAGAGCACGGAGTTTGGGGCTGGGGCTTGAGGAGCCGAGCTTCTCAGGGGCGCTTTTGGGCTTGCTTAGGCTTGCTTAGTCCTGAGCGCTGGCAGCGGCGCTGCAATCCATCGCGTTGACGGCAGCGCGGCCACTGATAAAGAGTGGGATATTAGGCACAATGCGGTCGATAAAGGTTAAGAGGTTGACCTTGCAGCCCTCACGTAACTTCTGGTACTCGCTCTTCTCGTAATAGACCGAGTCGTCGATGCGCACGTCTAAGATAATGCCGTCGTTGACCGCCGTGATATAGAAGCCCTTGGTGGTTGGGTCAAAGCCTGAGGCTTTGACTGGGATATCAGTGATAACTAAAGGCAGCTTTTTGAGCTCGCCGTAGATTGGCTGCAGTTGCTTTTGGTTGACCAGCTCTAGCATCTGGGCAAAGGTCAGGTAGATACCGCCTTCGGTTGAGAACTTGGCGTGAGTGTTAAAGAGAATGCGGTCCTTGCCCGTGTTGTAGTTGGCGATGGTGAGCACACCGGCAATTGGAGTATTGAGCTTGCCCTTGTAGCCGACCGAGCCATATGGGAACACGACGGTGGTGGATTGGTAGAGCTTATCTAAGCGGTTGGAGGCTTGGATATCACCGGTGATTGAGGCCTGCAGCGGGCCGTCCAAATGTTCGGTTTGCCCCAAGATCACTTGGTTGATCGCAAAGTGTTCGGTCTTGAAGACAGTGGTGGTCTCATAAGCATTAGCCGTGGAGGTAGCGCTCAGCGTGAACAGCATGCTGCCTAAGGCTAGGGCCGATGCTAAGGTGGTGGCAAATTTACTTCTCATCTTTTACTCCCGATCTCCCGGCAAATCTGGTTAACCTAGGGCTGGGGTAAGCAAACTTTGCTCCAGTCGCTGGGCTGATCATGGGATAATAGAGGCATCCGTGCGATAATGGCGCGCTTTTAGCGCCGTCAGTCGGTTTAATTTTTTTTTTTTGCGGGGGCTTCAGTCATGGATAATGCCAAGGTGTTATTACCACGTGAAATCGATCTAGATAAGTGCATTACCGCTAATGCACGCTATGACAGCGCTCGCATTGAGCTTACGGACATTCCTCGTTTATTAGAGTCAGTGGTGCGCGTAGAGGGGCCGGTGGTCGCCACGATCTCCTTTGAGCGTGATTTAAATTCGATGCGCTTGGTTAAAGGCACAGCCGAGGCCGATGTGGTCTTGGTGTGTGAGCGCTGCAACGAAGAATTTGTTCAGCACCTGTGCTTAGACTTTGTCTTAACCCCAGACTATGAGCGCGCTAAGGCCTGCAATCTCTTGGAGAAGTACGAGTTCATTGAATTTACTGACTCCGGCAAGATCGATCTCTACGACATTATTGAAGATGGCTTGATCTTAGAGATCCCAGCCTTCCCACGCCACGACGAGGATGATCCTGCGTGCTCACGTGAGGGCTCTTCCTGGAGCTACGGCGAGGTCGCCCCTGAGGCCCAAGAAAACCCATTTGCTGCCTTGGCCGCTTTAAAGGGCAATCTCAAGCAGTAGGACTCAAGCCCAGCTCTTAATAGGGCCTCAAGCCTAGGTCTTAATAGAGCCAAAGCTCAGGTCTTGGTTGGGACTAAAGCCTAGGTCTTGGTCGAGGCTAAAGCCCTGGTCTTAGTTGGGGCCAATGCTAGGTTTTGTGATCGCCCTTGCATAAGTAAGGCGTTCTCACTATAATGACGCGTCCACGAGCATGGCTTGGGAAAGCCTAATGGTCGTGACTGTCTTTTTTTGATCAAATAAAGCACCAAAGCGCCTCCTTTGAAGGCGGGTCCGGTGACCTGAAGCTAGGTCCAGTGATCTGCGGCAGCCCACAGCTGCTAAGCAAGGTGCCAAGCGCCATCTGGCAGTTTGCTTGAGGCGACTTTTAGAAATAGTTTAGGAGACTATAAATGGCCGTTCCACAGAACCACCAATCTCGTTCGCGTCGTGACAAGCGTCGTACCCATGATGCTTTAACCGCTTTACAGTTATCGACTGATAAGGTAACTGGCGAGACCCACATTCGTCACCACGTAACCGAGTCTGGTTACTATCGTGGCAAGAAGGTTATCTTCAAGGCTGGCGAAGACTTCTAAATCCAGCTTGCTCTGCTTTAGCGCTAAAGCATAGATTTAGCAGCTTTCAAGCTGCACGACGGGGCCTCATGAGCCCCGTTGTTGTCTCTACCCCTCCTAGCTGCTATCTACTCCTTCTTGCCTCTCTCCTCTCTCAAAGCTTTTCCTGCGTGACATCACCCCAATTGCCTGAGCCGATCCTTACGTCGATCGAGACTATTCCTTTGTTGTTATCTGATGGCTGTGGCGAGTCAGAACTGGATATCTATGCAAAGCCTCAACACTAGTGGGAAAGCTGATAAATTAGCTGTTTTATCAGTGCTCTGATGGCATCATTGTGCTAAAGTAAGTAATCGTTATTGGGGTTGACTGAGGGTTATTGTTGTGGGGTTTAGTTCAGTTGAACTGTTTGCAGGGGCTGGGGGATTAGCCCTAGGCGGAGCCCTTTGTGGTCTCGAGCATCAAGCCATGGTTGAAATCAACCCGGTGGCTGGTAGCACGCTCCGTCACAATGCTCAACAGCTATTCCATGCTGCAAGCCCGGTGATCTTGACCCAGGATGTGCGCACTGTGTCGTTTGAGCATCTGGGGCATATTGACATTGTAACCGGCGGACCTCCTTGCCAGCCCTTTTCGCTTGGGGGTAAGGGGCTTGCTCATAACGACAAACGCGATATGTTTCCAGCGGCGGTGAGCGTGATTAGACAGACTCAACCGAGCTGTTTTGTGCTGGAAAACGTCAAGGGGCTGCTGCGTGAAAGCTTTGCTACTTACTTTAGCTACATTATTTTGCGTTTAACCTATCCCGAGGTCACTCTTAAGGAAGATGAGAGCTGGCTGGAGCATCTGGCGCGGCTGGAACAGCTCAAAACCTCAGGCTACCAGTCAGGTCTGACGTACCGTGTGGTCTGGCGCCTTGTGAACGCAGCTGACTATGGAGTGCCGCAACGGCGCGAGCGCGTGTTCATTGTGGGCTTCAGAAGCGATCTTGACTTAAGCTTTTCTTTCCCTGAACCTACGCATTGCAAGGAAGCCTTGCTGTGTGAGCAGGAAAAAGGTGGCTCCTATTGGGAGCGTTATAACCTAAGACCACCGCAAGATTGGGTCAGAAGCAAGGTTTCTGCTGCGGTGCGTGAGCGCATTCACGCTCAAGGACTGCGGCCGTGGTGTACCGTGCGTGATGTGCTCTCGGATCTTCCTGAGCCTAGCGCGAGCGCCTGCCTCTTGTTTTCGGGCCATGTCTATCAACCAGGTGCTCGGAGCTACCCTGGACACACCGGCAGCGTGCTCGACCTTCCGGCTAAGACGATCAAGGCTGGAGCGCACGGCGTACCAGGTGGTGAGAATATGCTAGATTTAGGTGGCGGCAAATATCGTTATCTTACGGTACGCGAGGCGGCACGCTTGCAGACCTTTCCTGATTCCTACAGCTTTGCGGGCACTTGGTCAGACTGCATGAAGCAGATTGGCAATGCTGTTCCAGTGCGCTTAGCCCAAACCATCCTTACAGCAGTGTCAGAGACGCTTGCTCAGGGGACGGACTGCAACAAAGTATCGTCCGTATAACCGCTGTCCTAGGAAAGTCTCGGGAACAGCATCATGCCAGTCTTAATAGCGGCCTGCTTGGATTCATCATTGATGTGAACCGTCTGCTCATCACATTTCTTGGGGCACACACCAAGGGCTGACTTGCGCTCTTGAGCAAGCTCCCTCCCCTAGGCCATGGGCGGTGGCGGGGGTTGGCGGGCGGGAGCCAACGCCCGTGGCCTCAGGGATAGAGCATTAAGCGGCGGTTTACGCTCAGGGTATGCCCCAACACGAGTGATAGGACGCCGGAGATTTATCAGTGGTAGTCTGGGGTTGTGAGCTTGTTTTAGCTTACGGGTGGTGGCTCCCGCCGCCCGTGCCGTGAGCGCCAGGACACTAAGCGGGCGCTATGCTCGCCCGTGCGGCGCAACGTAAACGTACCCTGAGCATCGTTTATGCTCTGGGACGGCCTTTAGGTGCGTAAGTTTGCGGGGAAAGCCAGCAAGATTGATGAGGTGGGGGCGACAGCGGCGGCCCTTTTTGCTAAGCTGAGCCGTTGTGGTTGGATTGTTTCTTAGTTGTGTGAGGAGACCTATGGCACTTTTGGCAGGTAGCGCCAATGAGCAATGCACGGTGGCTTTAGATGGTACCGGTGGTGATCACTTAGATACCCGCCCAGTCGTCGATGCTGTGCGCTTTGCGCTTGCGATGTACCCAAGCTTGTACCTGATCGTCTTTGGCAGCTCCCAGCTCGAGCTTGATTTGACCAAGGCGGGGGTCAATAAGAAGCGCTTTGAGTTTCGCCTCGCGCAGCAAAGCATTCCGCAAGATGAGCCCCCGCGCTCGGTCTTGACCAACTTTCGCCATAGCGCCATGGTGCAAGCCTTAGAGTGTGTCAAATCAGGACAAGCGCAAGCGATGCTCTCCAGTGGCGGTACCGGCCCTTTAGTGTGCTTAGCACGCCATATCTTAGGGGTACAGCACCTATCTGCTGCCAAGGCTAAGCTCAAAGAGAAGTTAGGGGTACCAGGGCGGGGTGGCGCGGTGCGTCCGTGCTTTGCCGCGCGTATTCCGGTTGGCCCGCAGCGCTTTGCTCTGATGCTCGATTTGGGGGCTAACGCCACCTGCACTCCTTCTGATTTATTTGATTTTGCCTGCTTGGGCCATGCTTGTGCGGAGCTCTCGCTCGAGCGGCCGCATCCACGTCTTGCCGTGCTCAATGTCGGCGTGGAGCTGGGCAAGGGTAACGCCCTGGTGCAGCGCACTAAGGAACTTTTAGAGCAAGATCGCTCCTTACAATTTACCGGCTTTATCGAGGCGAACCGCATTTTTAACGATGATGCCGATGTCATCGTGACCGATGGCTTTACCGGCAATGTGGCCTTAAAGGCCGCTGAGGGCGTGGCTAACCTCTACGCTAATAGTTCCGGTATGAAGAAAGTCTTTGCCAAGATGGCCCGCCCAGATTGGCTCTTGCCATGGCAATACAATGGCTCGGTGCTCTTGGGCGTCAACGGCATCGTGGTTAAGTCCCATGCGGCAGCGGGCAAGGAAGCTTTGGCCGTAGCTATGGTTGAAGCCGCACGCGCCGCGCAGTCCAATCTTGCCTCGAAGATGCAAGAGGCCTTAGCTGCGCAGTAAGCAGGTAGCGGGCTACGCTGTAGCTGGCAGCGGGCCGCACTGTAAGCAGAATAGGGCTACGTTGTAGTAGGCAGGGGGCCATGCAGTAAATTGGCGTGGTCCTGACCCGATAATTTTGGGCTAAGGCTATCAAAACGGCCGTATTAATGGCACAATGATTATTTTGTGAAGTCGGTCTTAGGTCGCTGTTCTCGTGACGCTTTCTTAGGCCATGTGTCTCATTCTCTGGAGTGGTGATAGTTTTGTTTACCAGAATCTTAGGTACTGGCGGATATTTGCCAACGCAAGTTAGAACTAATGCCGATTTAGAGCAGATGGTGGAAACCTCTGACACGTGGATTGTTGAGCGCACGGGTATCCATGAGCGGCGCATTGCTTCAGCCCAAGAGACTGCAGCTTATATGGGTACTTGTGCCGCCAAGCAGGCGCTCGAGGCCGCAGGTTTAGAGCCATCATCGATCGATGCGGTGATCTGCGCTACCACCTCGGGAGCTAATGCCTTCCCTTCGGCCGCTTGCGAAATTGCGCTGGCCTTAGGTATTGGTGCTCCGATCGCTTTTGATGTGGCGGCTGCGTGCGCCGGTTTCAGTTATGCCTACAGCATCGCCCACAATATGATTATGTGCGGCCAGGCCAAGAACGTCCTGATCGTGGGCGTTGATTCCTTATCCCATGCCTGCGCGAATGATGATCGCACCACTATCATCCTCTTTGGTGATGGTGCGGGCGCTTGTGTCTTGGGTGCCTCCGATGAGCCTGGTACCTTGGCCATTAAGCTGTCCTCAGATCCAACCCGTGGCGATTTACTCAAGCTGCCGGTTCCAAAGCGCACTCAAGATTTAGCCCCAGGCGAGACCAATGATGGCGCCTATCTCTATATGAAGGGCAACGACGTCTTCAAGCATGCCGTGACTATCCTCGCCTCCTTAGTTAAGGACACGCTCCAAGAGGCCGGTATGAGCGAGGATCAGCTTGATTTCTTGGTTCCACACCAAGCCAATCTGCGTATCATCACTGCCACTGCCCGTAAGCTCAAGCTTGATATGTCCCAGGTGATCGTGACCTTAGATAAGCAAGGCAACACCTCGGCGGCGTCGGTGCCATTAGCCTTAGATGAGGGTATTCGCCAAGGGCGCATTCAGCGCGGTCACAATTTATTGCTTGAGTCCTTTGGTGGCGGCTTCGTTTGGGGCGCCGCCTTAGTCCGCTACTAGGCTTTGCTCAGGCTTGGCGCTCTGAGCTCAGGGCGCGCCTGATTTCCCACCTTTTGCGTTGTAGGAGGAGACCGCAACACTGCGGTTTTTTGGTTTATGAAGTCATTTGCAGTCGTATTCCCAGGTCAGGGCTCCCAGTCGGTGGGCATGTTATCCACCTTTATGAGCAATGAGGTGGTCGCTCAGACCTTTGCTGAGGCCAATGACGCTTTAGGCTATGACTTAAAGTCGATCGTCTTAAATGGCCCTGAGGCTGAGCTCAATAAGACTGAGATCACCCAGCCTGCGATCTTAACCGCCTCGATCGCCGCTTACCGTGCCTTTAAGGCTGCTTTAGGTGAGGCAGCCCCTAAGGCCGTCGCCGGTCACTCCTTAGGTGAGTATTCAGCTTTAGTGGCTGCTGGTGCTTTAGATTTTGCTGATGCCGTCCGCTTAGTTCGTCTGCGTGGTCAAGCAATGCAAGATGCTGTACCAGCTGGGGTCGGTGCCATGATGGCAGTCTTAGGTTTAGATGATGACGCCGTGATCGCAGGTTGCGCCGAGGCCTCGCAGGAAGGGGACGGAGTCTGGGCTGCTAACTTCAACACCCCAGGTCAGGTGGTAATTTCCGGCGCTAAGGATGCCGTAGCTCGTGCCGGTGAAATCTTCACCGCTAAGGGCGCTAAGCGCTGCGTGCCATTAGCCGTTTCGGTTCCTTCGCACTGCCCAATGATGCAAAGTGCTGCCGATAAACTGGGCGAGGCCCTGTCTGCATTGCAGCTTAAGGACGCTACTATTCCGGTTTATGCTAATGTAACCGCCGCTGCCGTCACCTCTCAGGCTGATATCGTAGACTGCTTAGTTAAGCAGCTAATCGGCTCGGTTCGTTGGGTTGAGTCGGTACAGAAGATGAAGGCCGATGGCATTGAGGCTTTAATTGAGGTCGGCCCAGGTCGCGTCTTAACCGGTCTTAATCGCAAGATTGACCGCAGCCTGGTCACGGGCAATATTGCTGCCCCTGAGGATTTAGAGAAGGTCTTAGCCTCCTTAGCTTAGTCGTGTTTGGACTTAGCTTAGTCGTGTGTTTGGATTTGAGGAGCCGAGATGTTTAGTTTGGATTTCACTGGTAAGGTCGTATTAGTAACGGGCGCCAGCCGTGGTATCGGTAAGGTCATCGCCCAGAGCTTTGCCGCTGCCAATGCCACCGTCATTGGTACCGCTACCTCGCAAAGTGGTGCGGACAGCATAAGTGAGTACTTAGCAGGCAAGGGTCATGGCTTGGTCTTAAATGCCTTAGCTCCTGAGACCTTTGAGGACTTTGTCGCTGAGGTTGAAGCTAAGGCTGGGGACAAGGTTGATATCCTGGTCAATAACGCCGGTATCACCCGTGATGGCCTCTTCATGAAGATGAAGGATGAGGACTGGAACGCCGTTATCTCTTGCAATTTAACCGCAGTGGCCAAGCTCTCCCAGCTCTTTATGCGTGGCATGATGCGCAAGCGCGCGGGCCGTATCATCAATATCACTTCGGTGGTAGGTGAGATGGGCAACTTTGGCCAGTGCAATTACGCCGCCGCTAAGGCCGGTTTAATCGGCTTTACCAAGAGCTTAGCTCGTGAGTTAGGTTCGCGTAATATCACGGTTAACTGCATTGCCCCAGGCTTTATCGAGTCGGATATGACCGCCTCCTTAAAAGACGAGATCAAGGAAGGCTACTTAAAGAGCATTCCTTTAGGCTCCTTTGGTCAAGCTGACGACATTGCGGCTGCGGCCTTGTTCTTAGCCTCCGATGGTGCTAAGTACATCACCGGCACCACCGTTGATGTTAATGGCGGCTTGTACATGTAGCACTACCATACCAGTGCCTGAGCCTAAGAACGGGCGCTGGATGTGTGAAGCGGGCCAAAGTAATCGAAAAAAGCCGGTTATTTCAGGCTAGCTCACTACCAATGAACGCCAATCTTGGATATAATTTGCCGCGAACAGTTCTTGTTGCTAAGCGTTAAACATCAGGCTTGCTTGGTGCTTTTTGTTGGAGCAACTACTGTTGCCACCCAGGCCTAGCCTTGGGGCTTATGCTGTTCCAACTTTCTCTACGCTAAGAGCGGTAGTTGAGTCAGCCAAATCAGGCATGAACAAGAGTGGGCTCCGGTCCCTGTTGCAAAGGCCGCTTGATTCTTGGTGGTGAGAACAGTTTTTGCGGATTGGGGGCGGCTCAAGGCAGTCGGTCTCAAGTCAAGATTTCTTTTCACCAACATTTCGTTGGGTGACTAACTATAGGACAGATGTGCAAAGCACTCTGACGGGAAATATGAGCGATAACAACACTGACATTGAAGAGCGCGTAAAGAAGATTATTGTTGACATGTTAGGTGTCAAGGAAGAGGACGTTGTTCCTGAGGCTTCCTTTGTCAATGACCTCGGCGCTGACTCGTTAGACACTGTAGAGCTGTTAATGGCTTTAGAGGAAGAGTTCAATACTGAGATCCCTGATGAGGAAGCTGAGCAGATCAACACCGTTCAGGCTGCTATTGACTACATCAAGGCTCACTAAGAGTAACTCTCTTGAGCTTGACTGACCTAAGTTTCTTAGGTCAAGCGGACACGACGCAGTGTGGCTTGGTTTACACTGTGTCGTGTTACAGTTTCTACAAGAGCAAGCATTAGCTTGCTTGTTTTGTTTTTAGCCCACCAATTTTGCGATCCAGCACCAAGCAAGCTGTGCTTTAGCACTGAGCTTTAGCCCTGTGCCTTAGCGCCGTGTTTTAGCACTGAGCTTTAGCCCTGTGTTAGCACTGAACTTGCGCACTGAACGTGCTGTCCTGCCTGCGCTCCTCCCCATTCGATCTGATCCTGCCACTTTTTAACGTCTTAGTGTGCTTTTAGGCAAAATCGATTATGATGGAGAGTTGAGCCGCGCCTGTTAACTTTGTGGGTGGCTAAAGTAGTTTAACCTTTTTGGAGGCATTAACGGTGCAAAAGCGCAGGGTAGTAGTGACCGGTCTTGGCATGTTAAGTCCAGTGGGCAATACCGCAGAAGAGTCTTGGAAGGCCTTACTTGCAGGCAAGAGCGGCATTTGTACCATTGAGCATTTCGACACCAGCGCCTTTTCGGTCAAAATCGCGGGCCTAGTTAAGAACTTCGATCCCGAAGCCTTTGGCATCACCAAGAAAGATACCCGTAAGATGGATCCGTTCATCCAATACGGTATCGCCGCCGGTTTAATGGCTTGCGATGACGCCAAGCTGGAAGTTACCCCTGAGAATGCCGACCGCATGGGCGTGATGGTCGGTTCGGGTATCGGTGGTTTAGGTCTCATCGAGCAGAACATCAACGGTTTAGCTCAAAAGGGCACCCGTGGTATCAGCCCATTCTTCGTCCCTTCGACCATTATCAATATGGTCTCGGGTCACTTATCGATTTTAAAGGGCTTAAAGGGCCCGAACTTAGCCTCGGTTACCGCTTGTGCTTCAGGTACCCACGCTATCGGCCTGTCGGCTCGTTTAATCGCTTACGGTGATGCCGACGTGATGCTGTGCGGCGGTGCTGAGAAGGCTTCGACCCCAATGGGTATCGGTGGCTTCAGCGCCTTAAAGGCTCTCTCGACCCGCAATGACGAGCCAGAGAAGGCATCGCGCCCATGGGATGTTGACCGTGATGGCTTCGTCTTAGGCGATGGTGCTGGTGTTTTAGTCTTAGAAGAGTACGAGCACGCTAAGGCTCGTGGTGCCAAGATTTACGCTGAGTTAGTCGGCTTTGGTATGAGCGGTGACGCTTTCCACATGACCGCCACCCCAGAGGATGGCGATGGTGCCCGTCGCTCGATGCTCCACGCTATCAAGGATGCTGGTATTGAGCCATGCGAGGTCAACTACATCAACGCTCACGGCACTTCGACCCATGTGGGCGACCTCTCGGAGCTGCGTGCCGCCAAGGCCATCTTCGGTGATGCCCCTGAGCACACTGTGATGAGCTCGACCAAGTCGATGACGGGTCACTTATTAGGTGCCGCTGGCGCCATCGAGGCCATTGTCACCGTCTTAGCAGTACGTGACCAGATCTGTCCTCCAACCATCAACCTCGACAATCCAGATCCAGAGGTCGGTGGCTTCAACTTAGTGCCAAACGAGGCCCAAAAGCACGATATCAAGTACGCTATCTCCAACAGCTTCGGCTTTGGTGGTACCAACGGCTCCTTGATTTTCAAGCGTATGGACTAAGCTCTAGCAGCTAAGCTTAGATGTACTGCTCCGTAAGGGACAGGACGCAAAAACGCCTGGGCGCATTAGATGCGAGCCTGGGCGTTTTGCTTTGCAGTTTTGATATGCCGCTCAGCTGCGGGGCCGCTGCCAGCTAGTGGTAGATTTGGATTGGATGACAAAACGCAGAAGCTTCCATCGCCTAGCTTGTGAGCTGAGTTAGAACTCACTATCCTGCGCCAACCTGCTCTGCCTCAAGCTTGTCTCGGGGCAATATCTGTTTTGCTATGCAAAGCGAATCTACCACTAGCTGGGCAAGTATTCCCGGCAGCAGGGCCGCTCCTCCCGTCAGCTGGGCGGAGCCGTCAGGGCTTTGGGATTTAGTTGCTGAGCGCAGTACGGCGCAGCGGCATGGCGTCGTGCTTGGCTTCAAGGCCGACCGAGCTTAAGGACTCTGGGGTAAACCAATCGCTGTACTTGCGAATGATGTCCTTGTGGGTTTCCTTGATTTGGCTTAAGTGGTCGCTTAAGGCCACAATGCACTCGTTTAAGTTGCCTTGGGTTAAGTGGTGGTAGATCAACTCATGCTCAGCGGTGATCTCGGCGGTATTGGAGACCGTATCAAAGGAGAGATAGCGGATGCGGTCCATCTGGCCCTTAATTGATTGGATCGTATCCCAAGCCATTGGGGCGCCTGAGATGGCGCAGAGCTTCTCGTGGAAGAGATCGTCTAAGCGCAGGTAGTTGGACTTGAGGTCTTCGTCGTGCTTGCAATTACGTTGCTGCTCGAGCACCTTTTCGATTTGATTGAGGCAATTGCGCTTTTGCTTGGCGTCCAGCTTGGTGATGTTGAGCACGCATTCCTTTTCAATGGCTGAGCGCACAAAGACCGTTTGCACCAGCTCACTGATCGAGATGAGCTCCACGATCGAGCCACGCTGCGGCAAAATTGAAAGCAGGCCCTCGTAGCTTAAGCGCATCAAGGCCTCACGCACTGGCTGGCGTGACACATGGAAATGGTCTGACAGCGAGTTCTCGGAGAGCAGCGTACCAGGCTTAATCTTGGCTTCAGTAATTTGCTTACGCAGAAAGTCGTGAATCTGCGGGCTGATGACTTTCTTGGGTGATAGTCTGAGCTTAGGCAGAGAGATGGTACATGCAATCGACATAACAGGCCTCACAACACACACATGCTAGCAGCTTTCCCCTGTACACTAGTAGCCTAGTTACCAGTTAAAGTGGCAAATAAGCGCATATAAATCGCAGGTTGATCCAGCTGCTTGGAATATATGCTGCAAAGTATAGCAAAGTGCTCTGAGCATGGGGCGCCGATTGTTGCGACACATATCCCATAATGAGCCATAAGTACGAAAGTGCTTCCCCAGACTCTGCTTGGGTGCCCAGGACTTAAGTTTGAGCTTTGCGCCTAATTTGGTGACAGCCTAGTATGCTAGTTGCTAGCAAAAATCGCGCTCCAATAGGTATGCCCCAAAAAGAAAAAAGGCCTGAGACTTACGCCTCAGGCCTGTTAAGAGCGCGGGCTTTGCCCGCGCCGTCGTACCCTTAGAGCTTGCGCTCGATTAAGAGCGCGCGCTCTTAGTAGAGCTCAGCGCTCCGATTAGAGCTCAGCGCTCGATTAGAACTCAGCGTTCTTTGGGGTACGTGGGAATGGGATAACGTCACGGACGTTGCCCACACCAGTGATGTAAACGATCAGGCGCTCAAAGCCTAAGCCGAAACCCGAGTGTGGTACCGAGCCATAACGGCGTAAGTCGCGATACCAGTAGTAGGCGTCCTGGTTGAGGCCTAACTCTGCCATACGGCGATCTAACAGCTCTAAACGCTCCTCACGCTGCGAGCCACCGATGATCTCACCGATGCCTGGGGCTAATACGTCCATAGCAGCTACGGTCTTGCCATCGGCGTTTTGACGCATGTAGAAGGCCTTGATGTCCTTAGGGTAGTTCTTGACGACTACTGGGGACTTGAAGTGCTCTTCGGCGAGATAACGCTCGTGCTCGGACTGAAGGTCGATACCCCACTCAACTGGGTACTCGAACTTCTTGCCGCACTTTTGCAGAATCTCAATGGCGTCAGTGTAGTCAACCTGGGCGAAATCAGCCTTGATGAAGTTCTCGAGGCGGGTGATTGCGTCCTTGTCGACACGCTCAGCGATAAAGGCCATATCGTCAGCGCGCTCGGTTAAGATACGCTTAAAGACGTACTTGAGCATGTCCTCGGCGACCTTAGCGCAACCGTCTAAGTCGACAAAGGCCATCTCTGGCTCTAACATCCAGAACTCCGATAAGTGACGGGTGGTGTTGGAGTTCTCAGCACGGAAGGTTGGACCAAAGGTGTAAACCTTGGAGTAGGCACAAGCATAGGTCTCAACGTTGAGTTGGCCCGAAACGGTCAGGTAGGCGTGCTTGCCAAAGAAGTCTTGGCTGTAGTCGACCTTGCCTTGGTCGTTCTTAGGCAGATTGTCTAAGTCGAAGTTGGTGACGGTGAACATTTCGCCTGCGCCTTCGCAGTCGGAGGCGGTGATAAGTGGGGTCGAGACCCACATAAAGCCACGCTCCTGGAAGAAGGAGTGTAAGGCGTAAGCTAGGCTGTTACGAATGCGCATCACGGCGCCGATTAAGTTGGTACGAGGACGTAAGTGGGCGTACTCACGTAAGTACTCAACGCTGTGGCGCTTAGCGGACATTGGGTAAGTATCAGGATCTTCGACGAAACCTAATACCTGAACCTTAGTGGCTTGCAGCTCAACGTCCTGGCCCTTGCCTTGGGAGGCGACTAAGGTGCCCTCAACCATGACCGAGCACGAGGTAGTGAGCTTTAAGATCTCGCTTTCGTAGTTATCTAAGGTAGCTGGAGCTACGATCTGGAGATTATTGAAGCAGGAGCCATCATTTACCGCTAAGAACGAGAAGCCCGCCTTAGAATCGCGGCGCGTACGGATCCAGCCGCCGACGGTGATAGTGTCACCGACAGCACATTGATGGTTTAAAACCTCTTTAATCGAAATAAGAGACATGATGTGCTCCTAGAATGAAGGGAACAAGGCAGACCGCGTGCTCTTACCGCCGCCTGTCTCAGTGAAAAGCCCAAAGCTACGGGCTAAACTTGCCATGTTAAGCTAGGCCTTGCTCAGTTGCAAGCCTTACGCCCTTATTTGTGCGCTCTAGCGCCGTAAAAACGCGAAAGTCGCAGTCTTCAGCGAAGACTGCGACTTTGGTTGGAAGCTCCATATAGGGCAATGATCCGATGAGGTACGGGGAGCGTGATAGTTAGACTGTCATATTATAGGTTGTTAGAAAACATCACTGTGGGTGCCAGTTCTGGAAAGTAATAACACTACCTCGTTTTTAATAATTTTATAAATTAGCAACCAGTCTGGAGTAATATGGCATTCACGGCATCCCGCATATTTACCTTGAAGCGCGTGATCTTTATATCTGGCATCCAGTTTTTGGCCTTTAGCAAGCATATCAACAACATCTTCAAGTAATGTTATATTATAACCGCGACGCTTAGCTCTATCCAGGTCCTTCTTGAACTTTGCGGTTAAAAATACATTAAGCATCGCCAAAGATATCCTTCATCGCCTCTTTGAAGTTAGGGTAAGTCTTGAAGTTTTGTGGATTCTCCTCGAAACGCTTGACTTCTTCAAGAGCCTCAAGAGTTTCATCATTTGGCATATCGCCCTTGATTTCAAATGGCAACTTGTTATCCTTGATAACACGGTGCACGAATAAGTTAACGGCAGTAGAAACGGACATGCCGACATTATCACAGAAGTCTTCAAACTGCTGCTTAACATCAGGGTCGATGTTAATGTTCATTGAACTTGAAGTTGACATCGTTACTCTCCTTGCCTTTATAGCAGGTTCATTAACATGAACGCTGTCGTGATATCTGTGGGTTAACTGTTGGATATTAATTAAGTCGATAGAAACTTTTGTACTTTGAAGCAAATCTGATTGCTTTATATGTTAGGGCAAAGAACAAGTTAGCTTCCGTCAAACCTAGCTTACACTTTGGCAACCCAATATGTGCTTAGTGTGAAGCTACTTGCCAAGTTTGTCAACGAGTAGCGCAAAAAAAGATCTTTAATCAATATAATATTGTATCTTTTATTAATTTGAGATCTATTTTATAATAGATTTTCTTGATTTTAGTTATAATATTATATGTATAAATAATGGTTGATCATGAGCCGGCCTTTACATAGGAGTCAAGGCTGTCCTGCCGCCTTAAGCCAGCGGCGCCAGGATGTATCAGCGGCGCTCTGGCCAAACCAGCAGTCCTCAGGGGCAACGCTAACAAAGAGCTTCTTGCCCATAAACTTGCAGGCATTTGCTAACGTCCGTTCAGCGGCCTTAGCGCTTTTACTTTGGATGACGACGCTGGCGCCCACGCGTACAAAGCTTTTGTCGCGCTCAGCGAGTGCTTGGTCGAGCTCATGAAACAGTAGGTCAATGAGGAACGGACGCAAAGGCCCTGAGCTTAGCATGCCTGCCGTGGTCTTAGGGCCCACCTTGCCTGCGATGCTCACTGGATTTAGGAGCATTTTGTGGATTAGTAAAGTTACCTGGCCGGTGATGCTAAGACTAGATAAGGCTTGGAGCAGCTTGCTGTGATTGCAGCTCTTAAGGCCTGCACTCCCATTGATTGCTGCGAGCCACGGAAACTCGAGCGCATCGTGCTCAATAATCTGCACTGCTTCCTTGGAGCAGTGGCGGTGCTCGGACCACAGGGCGGCAAGTTCCTGGGAGAGAACTTGAGCCACAGCAGCTTGCACTAACAGGTCGCAAGCATTGAGACAGTCATGATAGTTGCCATTCTTACGGGTGATGCGGTGCGCGGGCATAGGCCGATACTTGCCGCTCAGGATGGCTTGAGTAAGCTCGCTTTGATGGGCTTTAAGCCAAGCAGGTAACTGCTCGGCGCTCATGCCATCAAGGCCCGGAGGAGCGTTGCGGGCCATGACTTGGTCTAAGGATAGCTTGAGGTTATCAGGGGCCACAATGTGTTCTAAGGTCACAGCGTTCATCAGCACTCCTTTTTAAGACGCGAAAGTCGCAGCTGCAAGGAATGCAAACTGCGACTTCTAAGAGAAATAAAGCAGGGGGTGGGCCTTACTTCTTTTTCTCAGCTTGGGCTAAGGCGTCCATGATGGCGGCATCACGCTTATCATCGCGTGGAGCCACTTCAGGTTGAACTTCGTTGGTCTTTGCTTGCTCGGGGGCAGCTTGTTCGGCCTGGGCTTGTTCTGCCTCGAGCTGCTTTTGCTCTTCAGCGGCACGGGTTGCGGCCTTGGCGCGGGCGGTAGCCTCGTCGTCTGCGGCACTGTCTTTTGGAGGGGCGCTCTTGAGGTGGGCACTGGCCTCGATTAAGTGGCCGTGCAGGCACTTAACCGTGAACATGCCGCGTGGGCGCGGACCGTCGACGCCTACCACTAAGGCTGGGAGCTTGTTTTGCTTTTGCTCGGCTAAGTAGGCCTTGAGCTCCTTGGCGGCGGTCTCACCGACTAAGCGCGACTCAATTTCAATGCTGTCACCGTTTGGTAAGGCACAGGTGCCCTTGATCACCGTGATGCCGCGTACCGGCTCCACTGAGGAGACTTCGGCTTCGGCGTACTGGCCGTTGGCCATCAAGGTCTTAACGCGCTTGTAGATAATGAACGACTTTAAGGCCATGATGGCAAAGAGCAAGGCCATAAAGAGGTGCAGGTAGGGAGTACGTCCCTCCAGAGTTACGTAGTACGCCAGGCACAGCGCAATTAAGGTGATGATAGTGTAGATAACGCCGAAGATCAGCTGGGCGGTACCAACGCGCGGTTCAAAGGATTGGTTTGGGCCAAACATTTATCGCCTCCGATTAATTGGTGACGCGGATAAAGCCGCTGTAACTGGCGCTTGGATTAAAGCTCTTGAGCTTAGGATCGTCGGTGAAGATTAAGGAAAGCGCGCAGGAGCCTGGTAGCATGATAAGCGAGCTGTTAGCCAGGGAGTCAAAGGTGGCATCACCAGAGACGTTGACCGGAACCTTTACCTCAAATTGCTGCGGACCTTGGTTGGAGACCATAGTACCCTGAGCGTTTTCACTTACTAACGCCACTAAGTTATCGCGGATAAAGACGCTGGCACGTACATTCATCAGGGGCAGGTCGCTTAAGGACTTATGCTCGACACTGTAGGTCACCACAAAGTAAGGCTCATCTTGGTGATTGACGAGGCTTAAGCTCTCTACCTTGAGCTTCGGAGCCGACGCGCCCTCAGGCAGCGCGGTGGTGGAGGTACAGCCGCTTAACATGACTGCGCTCAGGCACAGCAGGGCTAATAGGTACTTAATCGGATTAATTAGCGTGCGCATAAGACCAGCAATATGAAGATGAAACCGAGCTCACCGAAGTGAGCAATGTGGCGCTCATTTTAGCATCGAATAGCTTAGGCTGAGCTTATGGGCGCGGGGGGAGCGTACTGTGGGACATTTGGATGGTTGATGGTGCGTTCGGCCCCAACAAAAAGGCCTGCGTTGAGCGCAGGCCTTGGGGTTAAGTTTGCTTATGGGGTTAGCTCAAAAGAGGGGGCAGGGTTAAGGCTAAGAGGTAGCCCCCAACTAAGAGCCAAATAAAGAGAAGGCTTGCCAGCAAGAAAGGCTTAGCGCCAGCGGCCTTGAACTTATCGAGACTGGTATCAGTACCTAAGGCGGTCATGGCCATAGTCAGCAAGAAGGTGTCGATGTACTCGATGGTGCCGTTTAATGGGATGTCCTTGACACTCTCCACCCCAAACATTGAGCCTAAGGCGGTGTTCAGGCAGATTACCAAGAGGAAGCCCACCGCAAACCATGGAATGGTAATCTTGGTCTTGGTGACGGCTGGAGCTTGGGTTAAGGCCGCTTGATCCTGGGCATTGGTGGTGATGTCAGCAGTGGTGCTGGCGTAAGCAAAGGCAGCTTCGGCCTCAGTGCGGCTCTTCTTGGCGGCAATGCGGCTGCGGGCGCGCGAGAGCATGATCGCCATGACCACTAAGACTGGAGCTAAGAGCATCACGCGGATCATCTTGGTGATGGTTGCGGTGGCGGCAATGCCCAAGCTATCGGTCGGATCCATGGCGTTACCGGCGGCGGCCACGTGAGCGACCTCATGTAAGGTCGAACCGGTGTAGATCGCCACGCCCATATCACCTAAGGCGTCCAGTAAACCGGCGCGGTACATGATTGGGTAGAGGAACATGGCAATGGTGCCGAAGATCACCACAGTTGAGACCGCAACAGCAGTCTTGTGGCTAGCGCACTTGACCACCGACTCAGCACCTAATACGGCGGCGGCACCGCAGATCGCGCTACCGGTGGAGGTCATGAGGGCCGTTTCGTGGTCCATCTTTAAGATTCGGCCTAGGAAGATACCTAAGCATAAGGTGCCACAGACGATGATGAGGTCAATCACGATCGCAGGTAAGCCCACGGCGTAGACATCAGACAGGGTTAGGCGGAAGCCATAGAGCACGATACCGGTGCGCAGAATCTGCTTGGTGCAGAACTTAATACCCGGCACCCACTCATCAGGGAGCTTGGTGCGCAGGGTGTTCGCGTAGATCGTGCCCAAAATGATGCCCACGATGAGTGGACTCAATGACAGGCTTTTAACCCAGGGCAGCTCCGCTAAATAGAAGGCAGCCAAAGCAAATAAGGCGATTAAGAGCAAACCGTGCAGGGTATTGGCACGATGACCTTTTTCAAACATTGATAGCTCCCGCAACTAAAGGGGGTGATTCCTAATGTCGCGGGCTAAGATACGCCTGATAAAGACAGGCGTCGAATGGTTTTTTGCTATCTATTATAACCATTGGTTATAAGGTGATAACCAAGCATTGGTGAGGAGCGCGTGCTCTGAGTCGCACTCCCTGATTAGCGCGCGCTGAGTCGCGCGCTCAGAGTCTGTTGCTCTCTAGGCTTGCTCCGTCTAGGCCGTGGCTTGCTCTTCGGCGATGCTCTCTTGCACAAATTCGATAAAGCGGGCGGTCAGCGGCGTTTGCGGGCCTGGTCCTTGGACAAAGCTAAAGCAGCGCTTAAAGGTTAGGCCATCGATCTTAAGCTCGGTGAGCAGGCCAGCTTGAAGTTCGTGCGTGATCGCGGCGCGTGAGATGATACACAGAGCCTGCGAGTTTTGGACAAAACGCTTGATGGCTTCGGTACTGCCTAAGAAGAGGCGAATATTGAGGTCGCTCAGGCGGATCTTGTGGTGATTGAGATCGTGCTCAATGGCTTCGAGCGTACCTGAACCGCGCTCACGCAGCACTAATGGGAGCTGTTTGAACTCCTCGATGCTGATCGTGCCGCGCTGTGCCAGCTTATGATGGGCGCCGGTGAGGACGATCAGCTCATCGGTTAAAAAGGCGCTGTAGCTTAAGGTCGGCTGGCGCGTGATGCCCTCGACCATGCCCAGATCGATATCGTGGTTGGTCAGGGCGCGCTCAATCTCGCGTGAATTGCCGTTGATAAGCGAGACCTCAGCGTCGGGAAAGTAGGTCAAAAAGGACGCGAGGTAGGGGGCAATCACGTATTGGGCAATCGTGGAGCTCGCCCCCAGCCGTAATGAGCCCACATGTTTATTGCTCAAGAGATGCATCGCATAGGAGAGGTTTTGGTACTCACCTAAGATGGTCTCGACATGCTCGAGCATGATTTGCCCCGCTTGAGTCAGGGCAATCTTATTGCCTTGGCGCTCAAAGAGCAGCACGTCGTACTCTTCTTCTAAGGTACGGATATGGCGTGTGACTGCTGGTTGGGTGATATAGAGTTCTTGGGCAGCCTTGCTAAAGGACAGATTCTTGGCTGCGGCGTAAAACACTTTCAGGCGAAAATCTGGCATAGGATTACCTCAGCTGCAAGACGGGGCCTAGGGCCAATTGGGCCATAATCAGGATATCTGACTTAGGACTATCTAAAGTTTACCGCTATCTTGGTCCTGGGGCACACTGACGGGGTGCCATTTCAGCGATCTAGGCCGCAATCCGCGCATCAACCAAGCCCAGCTTGCTCTCAAGTGGGCCGGACCGCCCCTATAATGGAATCTGTCATTAGGCTTTGGGAGATGTGACTTATGGCGCTTGATTTGGGCATGGACTTTGTGGGGGCTGAGGCCTTAGCGCAGTTTGCTGATGCTTGGGGGCAGCTGAGCAACCCTTTGATCGTGACGCGTGGTTAAAGAGCAGTACTTGGATGCAGTGGTCGGGGCTTGGGGCTTGACCAAGTATGAGGTCTTTAGCGACTTTACCCCGTGCCCGATGTTAAGCCAGGTCGAGAGCTTTCATGCCAGTAAGACTAGGGGCGCCTAAAGACCGTGCAGGCTCTGGGCGCAAGCTCGCACGAAGCTGAAACCATTTCCGTCTAGAGACTAAGGGGCCTGATGCCTGCGCTCAATTTGGGCGTTAGCTCCTGCAAAGCTCGAAGTTTTTACCCAGCCATTGAGACCTAGTGAGCCAGTTTAAAAGTATTTAACGCCGTGCTGATGGGGCGATTTGCCGGACAATCCGTAGATACAAGCCATCCAATTAGGCTTCACGAGGCGAGCAGGCACGTTAAAAACTTTTAAACTCCATCACTAGGGCGCCTAAAGACCGTGCAGGCTCTGGGCGCAAGCTCGCACGAAGCTGAAACCATTTCCTTCTAGAGACTAAGGGGCCTGATGCCTGCGCTAATTTGGGCGTTAGCACCTGCAAAGCTCGAAGTTTCTACCAAGCCATTGAGACCTAGGGCGCCCAAAGACCGTGCAGGCTCTGGGCGTAAGCCAGCAGCCGCGTGGAGTGGTCATGTCATCTCTGGCGCAGCCCTATGGGCGGCGGAGGGGGTGGTGGGTGGGCTGTACCGATCTTGGTTGGAGCCTGATAGGTCACAGCACTTGCGGTTCATTGCCGTGAGGTCGCAGGGCCAGGTACGCGGCTCAGTCCGATTGAGCTGCACTTGCGGCCGCGCCCTTGGTCTTTGCCCCTGAGCAAGCCGGTCGCGTCACGCACTTACCTCGACGCAGTTGGCCTTCTTGGTAGTGGAGCAGCGGGCTTGCAGGTAAAACTAAGGCCCGCGCGGCGTACCGGGCGGGCCTTAGCTTGGGCTTAAGCGGCCTTAAGCTTAGTCGACCTTAAAGGTGGCGATCAGCTCCTCTAAGTGCTTGGCCTCTTGGGTTAAGTCTTGCGCCAGCTCAGCCATATTGGCAGAGGTATCACGATTCTTCTCAGCCATCTCGTTGATGTGGCTAAAGGACGAGCTGACGCCACTTAACATTCCGCTTTGCTCGCGGGCAGCCGACGAAATCTCCGAGTTTTGCGTGTTGATGTCGCTGACCGACTTGGTGATGATGTTAAGCGAAGTACCGGCCTTCTGGGCTTGCTCAACCGAGAGCGCAGCTTGCTCGCGGCTGATATTCATCGCCTCAACGGCGCGCTTGGTGTGATCTTGGTTGGACTTAATCAGGTCAATAATGCCATTGGTCGAGTCCTTGGTGCGACCTGCCAGGGCACGAACTTCGTCGGCGACCACGGCAAAGCCACGGCCATGCTCACCGGCACGGGCGGCCTCAATCGCGGCATTCAAAGCTAAGAGATTGGTTTGCTCGGCAATCTCGGCGATGATCTGTACCACCTTGCCGATTTCCTTGGAGTCAGAGTCGAGCTTGACAATAATCTCCGAGACTTGATCCACCTGCTGGGCTAAGTTGTTGATGTAGTCAATCGTGGTCTGAACTTCGTTATTGCCGTTCTCACTCTCTTGCTGGGCTAAGTCAGTGCTGTGCAGGGCGCTGTCTGCCAGGGATGCGACGTTGGAAACACCGGCCATTAAGGTCTCAATGTTGGTGCCACCACGCTGCGTTTCCTCTTGCTGGCGCTGGCTTAAGGCATTGTTGTCGTTGGTGAAGTCAGACAGGGTGACCGACGACTCGCTTAAGTTGGTGGTGACATCACGAACCTTGCGCATTACGCTGGAGAGCTGCTCGGCCATCTTGTTGATGTCATCCATAATCGAGTCTTGGTACTTGGTATTGACGCGAACCGTGAGATCACCGCGCGCAAATTGGTTGATAACCTTAATGGCGTCCTCAGGATTACCACCAATGATGCGCTTGATCTTATCAATAATGCCCAGGCCTACGACCGCACCGATGATGACGCTGAGAATGGCCGCGCCGATCATGATGTAAAGAAGTGAGGAGGTGGAGCTGCGCACGTAGGTGACGCCGTTTTGCGAATTGGCCTCTTCGTAATCAATAAAGGCGTTGATGTCAGCGAGCCACTCCACATAGAGATCTGCGGTAGTGGAAACTACCTCTTGGCGTGCCGTATCAATGCGATTTTGGTTCACTAATGCTAAGACTTTATCCTTGGAGGCTCGAGTACGCTTTTCTACGTCCAAAATCGCGTTGTAGAGCTCGCGCTCACGTGCGGTGTGGATGGCACGGTCGGTAGCAAAGATCTGATCCATGCGATTACGCGCACGATCGTAGTCTTGGGTCAGCTGATCGAGCTTATTGATATGGGTTTGACGCTCTTGCGCATTGGGAGCTAACAGGATATCGCGCATAGCAATGGAGCTATCGTGCACCGCACCACGGAAGTTAATTGCTTGGCGCTGCTTGACCGCGAAGTTCTCATTGACGTTGGTTAAGGCCGAGTCGATCGAGGAGACCTTGACGAGGGCGATCGCGGTGATTATCAGCATTAGGGCGATTAAGACGCTAAAGCCCACATACAGGCTTTTGATGATTCCCAGTTTCTGCATAAAAAAGCGTAACCCCCTAATTTGCTCTGACCAAGCAGGGCGTACGGTCTAGAGATCCTACGTCTTATGCTTGGCTTTGGTGTCTAAGCTTGTGTTTTAGTTCTCAATTGTCTTGAAGTAAGCTGCCGCGCAGCCCTTCCCATTATGCGCCAACTCATTGCGCGCAATTGGGGCCTAAATGCAAATTTTTCTCCAATTGCTACTTTTGCGGGCCGTGAGCGTTGCTCCATTGCAGTGTGCTCAGAGTGATTGGCGCTGCCCCCAAGGCGGCGGTGGGTGGGCTTGAG
Source organism: uncultured Anaerobiospirillum sp. (assembly GCA_944392765.1). Taxonomy (GTDB): domain Bacteria; phylum Pseudomonadota; class Gammaproteobacteria; order Enterobacterales; family Succinivibrionaceae; genus Anaerobiospirillum. The sequence continues at coordinate 24,266 of CALXXU010000003.1, read as the reverse complement.
CACGCTTGGTTTGAGCCTTAATTGGCCACCGGCCTTGCGCTAAATTGGTGATGATGAGCGTAGCTATGCCCAAAGCGCGGAGCAAGCTGATTGAGCGGCACATGCGGCCGTGCCTCTGGTGTTAGCAGACAACACGGATTCTAGAGGCCGGAGCGTAGTGCTGGTACTGAGGGACGTTAGCTCCGAGCGGGGCGCGGACTTGAGTGCGCTTGGTTGGGAGCTGAGAATTGGGGCGGGGCTGAAAAACAAAGGCCCGCACGGTAAAACGTGCGGGCCTTCGTGGGGCTGGTTTATCGGCCTTAAGCTGGGTTGACCTTGAAGGTGGCGATCAGCTGCTCTAGGTGTTTGGCCTCGTGGGTGAGGTTTTGTGCTAACTCGGCCATATTGGCTGAGGTGTCACGATTCTTTTCGGCCATCTCGTTGATCTGGTTAAAGGACGAGTTGACGCCGCTTAAGATCCCGCTTTGCTCGCGCGCTGCCTGTGAAATCTCCAAGTTTTGCGCGTTGATGTCGGTGACCGACTGGGTGATGATATTAAGCGAGGTGCCCGCCTTTTGTGCCTGCTCTACCGAGAGTGCGGCATGCTCACGGCTGATATTCATCGCCTCGACCGCGCGGCGGGTGTGCTCTTGATTGGACTTGATGAGCTCAATAATGCCATTGGTCGACTCCTTGGTGCGGCCTGCGAGGGCGCGCACTTCGTCGGCGACCACCGCAAAGCCGCGACCATGCTCACCGGCACGGGCCGCCTCAATTGCGGCATTTAAGGCTAAGAGATTGGTTTGCTCAGCGATCTCCGCGATGATCTGCACCACCTTGCTGATTTCCTTGGAGTCGGAGCTGAGCTTGCTGATAACCTCCGACACCTGATCCACTTGCTGGGCTAAATTGTTGATGTAGTCAATCGTGGTCTGCACTTCCGCGTTGCCGTTTTGGCTTTCTTGCTGGGCCAAATTGGTGCTGTCGCGTGCACTGTCGGCCAAGGCAGCGACGTTATTCACTCCGCTCATTAGGGTCTCAATGCTGGTGCCGCCGTGCTGCGTTTCTTCTTGCTGGCGCTGGGTTAAGGCATTGTTGTCGTTGGTGAAGTCAGATAAGGTCGCCGAAGAGTGGCTCAGGTCGGTCGTGACGTCACGGACCTTGCGCATCACGCTCGATAATTGCTCCGCCATCTGGTTGATATCGTCGGCAATCGAGCCAGGGTATTTGGTCTTGATGCGTACCGTGAGATCGCCGCGCGCAAATTGGTTGATGACCTTGATCGTCTTCTCGGGCGAGCCGCCGATAATACGCTTGATCTTATCGATAATGCTCAGGCCTACGACCCCGCCAATGATGACGCTGAGAATGGTCGTGCCAATCATAATGTGGAGCAGCTCAGAGGTGGCGTCCCCCACAAAGGTGACACAGTTTTGTGAAGTGGACTCTTGATATTTGATAAAGGCGTTGATGTCGTTAAGCCATTCTTCATAGAGCCCGGCAGTGGTTAAGACCAGCTCTTGCTTGGCGGCTCCGGCGCGCAGATGTTGGGCTAAAGAGACCACCTGCTCTTGGGAGGCACGGGTGCGCTGTTCCACATCAACAATGGCGTTATAAAGCTCTCGCTCGTGGTCGCTATGGGCGGCTTGATCGTTGGCAAAGATTTGATCTAGTTGCTGACGCACCCGATCGTATTCTTGGTCGAGCGCGGTGAGCGTATTGATATGCTGTTTGCGTTGATCCGGATTAGGCGCCAAGAGCACATCGCGCAGGGCAATTGAGCTGTCATGCACCGCACCACGTAAGTTAATGGCTTGGCGCTGCTTGACCGCATAATTCTCGTTAATGTTGGTTAACGTCGTGTCAATCGTGGCGACTTTGACGACGGCGATCGCAGTGATCACCAACATCAGGGAAATTAAGACGCTAAAGCCGACGTAGAGGCTTTTGATGATTCCAAGTTTCTTCATGAAGCGAAAGTAGATTGCTTGAACCAAGCTGAGGTCACGCGCCGGGTACGGTTGCAGAGCGCTCATAGTTAGATAGAATTTGCTTGGTGCTTGTTATTAAAGCGCAAGCGTATCAGCTTTTCGTTAAATCTAGGTTAGAGCTCTAGCTCAACTTTTGTTAGGAAACGCCTTTGACGCGCGCAATTGGGGCAGAGATTGAATTTTTGCGTGGCACGGCCTTATTTTCCGCTTTTTAAGGCCCATTGGGCTTGCCTTAGGGGGACGATTTTGGTATAAATGAGCCAAATTTTGGCACCTGGCCTCAGACAAGGGGCGTTAAACCTTGTTGCGGTACGGTGCTGAGATCATGGTAGTTTGCCTACTACGTCATCGCCCGATGACGTGCTGCCTCAAAGGTACAAGCGTAACGCTTAAGCGCACGCTGAGCGTCAGCTCAGTGCTTTCTTGGCAGCAAAAGGTGCAGCTTTATTTGAAAAGAAGCCCCATAATCGGGGCTTTTTTTATGCCTGAAATTTGGCCGCATGGCGCAGCCTTTTTTATGGCGCAGCCTTGTGCACGGCGTGGCCTTTTTATGGCTCTGCCTTGTTCAGGGCGAGGCCTTTTTATGGCGCAGCCGTGAGGTGCACTCAGGCAGTTGGGTTTTGTTAGGTCAAGGGGAGGGGCCCCTTGCTGTTTTATGGAGTATGAATGGCTGGAAGTTTAGAACAAAAGCTTCATGAGCTGGTCGCGCCGATTGTCGCGTCCTATGGCCTTACTTTGTGGGGTTTACGCTACCGCCAAGGTAGCTCCACTGCCCACTTGCAGATCTTTATTGAGGGTGACAACGGCGTTGATGCCGATGCTTGCGGTGAAATCACCAATGCGCTCTCGCCTCTGTTAGATAGCGCCGATCTCATTGAACCAGCCTACATCCTTGAGGTGTCGTCCCCTGGCCTTGACCGTATTTTGTTTACCCAAGAGCAGCTGCGTGAGAGCGTAGGCCAAGAGGTAACCTTAACCTTAAAGATGGCCTCGGAAAATCGTAAGAAGCTGCAAGGACCACTTATCGCCGTGGACGCCGATGGCTCGGTCACGGTGCACGATAAGAGTGCCAATAAGGACATGGTGGTCGCTTACGAGAATATCGCGCTTGCGCGCATCGTGCCTGATTTTTCGTCTTTGTTATAGGAGAGATGCTGCGGCATCCATTAGAGGTTTGACCAAATGGGTAAGGAAATCATTGCGATAGCCGAGGCGCTCTCCAATGAGCGCGCCATTCCAAAGGAGAAGATTTTCGAGGCTTTGGAAACGGCGTTAGCTACGGCTACTAAGAAGAAGTCCCCAATCGATATCGACGTGCGCGTCGAAATCGATCCACGCGAGGGTAATTACACCACCTATCGCCGCTGGACTGTAGTTGATACCGACGGTCCTTTGGATAATCCGGTCCAAGAAATTTCGCTAGCGGCCGCGCGTGAGGAGTACCCGAGCATTGAGCCAGGCGATATCGTTGAGGATGAAATCCCTTCGGTGTCCTTTGACCGTATCACGATTCAGACTGCCAAGCAGGTGCTCTCGCAGCGCGTTAAGAATGCTGAGCGCGAGCAGCTCATCGCCGAGCAGCGTGAGCGCTTAGGCCACGTGGTCAATGCCACCGTCAAGCGCCCAGGCCGTGAGGTCATGATCTTAGATTTAGGCAATGGCGCTGAGGGTATCTTACGCCGTGACCAAATGATTCCACATGAGTCCTTTGGCCGTGGTGATCGCATCCGCGTACTCTTAATCGACATCAAGCCTGAGGGCAAGGGCCCACAGCTGGTGTGCTCGCGTACTGCCCCAGAGTTCTTAGCCGAGCTCTTCCGCATCGAAGTACCTGAAATCGGCCAAGATGTGATCGAGATTATGGGCGTGGCCCGTGATCCTGGTTCGCGTGCCAAGATTGCAGTGCGCTCCAAGGATAAGCGCATTGACCCACGTGGTGCTTGCATCGGTATGCGCGGCTCGCGTGTTATGGCTGTATCCAATGAGCTCTCGGGCGAGCGTATCGACGTTGTGCTCTGGGATGAGAACTTAGCCCAGTACGTTACCAATGCCATGGAGCCAGCCGAGGTTCTGCGCATTGTGATCAACGATGACAGCCACTCGATCGATGTCGCCGTCGCCGACGATAACTTAGCTTTAGCCATTGGCCGCAATGGTCAAAATGTTCGCCTGGCCTCCCAGGTCTTAGGCTGGAACTTACAGGTTAAGGCTGAGAGCACGATGGAGCAGGAGCTGGCGGCCGAGAATGCTCAGGTGGTCAAGTTCTTTGTTGAGAACCTCGATATCGACGAGGAATTTGCTCAGGTCTTAGCTGACGCCGGCTTCCACACCTTAGAGGAAGTAGCCTATGTCCCAGCTGAAGAGTTCTTAGCGATCGAAGGCTTAGACGAGGAGCTGGTTTCGGCTCTGCAAGAGAACGCCCGCAAGGCAATCGCCAAGCACGAGGCTGAGCTTAAGGATCAAGGCGGTGAGGAGTTAATGCGCGTTCACGGCATTGACACCGAGCTGGCTTTAGCCTTAGTGGCCAAGGGTATTAAGACCTTAGAGGACTTGGCCGAGCAAGCCATCGACGACCTGTTAGATTTAGGCATCGACGCCCAGCGTGCCGGTGACATCATTATGGAAGCTCGTAACCTTACTTGGTTTAAGGACGAGTATGAGGCTCAATTAAAGGCACAAGCTGAGGCCGAGGCCGCCGAGCGCGCTGCCTACGAGGCTCAGCAAGCGCAATATGAGCAAGAGCGTGCCGCTTACGAGGCCCAGCAAGCTCAAGAGCAGGCTCAGTTCGAGCAAGCTCAGCTTGAGCAAGCTCAAGAGCAAGCTCAAGAGCAAGCTCAATTAGAGCAGGCTGAGGCTTCGGGTGAGTCGGCTGAGCTGCCTCAGGGTGCGCTGCAAAAGGCTTTGCAGGGTGCGCTCAAGGGTGAGCCTACTGACGGCGCTAATCACTAACCAAGACAGGTGCAAGGGGAGTAGCACATATGAGTGATGAAGTAAAAAAAGACGAGGGCAAAGCCACGAAGCGCATGTCCTTAAATCGCGCTGCCCACGCCTCTGTTAAGGTGCAGGATTCGACCGGCAAGCGTAAGGTAGTGCAAGTGGTCCATAAGAAGAAGTTGGCTTTCGATACCGAAAAGCTGCGCAAGGAGCAAGCCGATAAGGAGCGCTTAGCGCTTGAGGCTAAGGCCAAGGCCGAAGCTGAGGCTCGTGCTCAGGCTGAAGCTGAAGCCAAGGCTAAGGCCGAGGCGGAAGCTCGTGCTAAGGCTGAGGCGGAAGCTAAAGCTAAGGCTGAGGCTGAAGCCAAGGCTAAGGCCGAAGCTGAGGCTAAGGCGGCCCGCGCTAAGGCCGCCGCTGAAGCTAAGGCCAAGAGCGCCGCTAAGCCTGCTAAGGATGGCAGTGCTGCCGCTGAAGAAGAGAAGCTCAAGCGTGCTCAAGAAGCAGAGCAGGCTCGTAAGATTGAGCTTGAGGCCCAGCGTCAAGCCGATGAGGCCCGCCGCTTAGCCGAAGAAAACGAGGCTCGTTGGGCCGCTGAGGAAGAGGAGCGTAAGCGCCTTGAGGCCTCCGATGGTCTGTCCTCGACCTCCGTCTATGTGCGTGAGGCTGAGGCGCGCCAAGAGCGTGAAGACGAAAATCGCGGTCGTCACCGTGGCAATGAGCGCGGTGGTAAGAACTCTTCGAACAAGAAGCGCGATGACTCCGAGAATGTCGGCTTTAGTCGCGGCGGTAAGGGCGGTAAGAAGGGTGCTTCCGGCCGCAACCAGCGTCAAAACGGTAAGGGTGGCTCTGCTCATGGCTTTAACCGTCCAGTCGCTCCAATCTCGCGTGAGGTGGTCTTAGGTGAGACCATTACCGTCGCTGAGCTGGCGCAGAAGATGGCGGTCAAGGGCGCTGAAGTGATCAAGTGCCTGATGAAGTTAGGCGAGATGGTCAACATCAACCAGGTGATCGATCAGGCTACCGCTCAGATCGTGGTTGAGGAAATGGGCCACAAGGCCATTCTGCGTAAGGAGAACGAGTTAGAAGAGGAACTCTTAGCCGAACGCAAGAGTGATGACAAGGCTAAGGCCTTGCCTCGTGCTCCTGTCGTTACCATCATGGGTCACGTTGACCACGGTAAGACCTCCTTACTGGACTTCATTCGTAAGACTAAGGTCGCTGCGGGCGAAGCTGGTGGTATTACCCAGCGTATCGGTGCTTACCACGTGGACACCCGTGGCTGCGGTATCACCTTCTTAGATACCCCAGGCCACGCTGCGTTCACCGCGATGCGTGCCCGTGGTGCTCAGGTCACCGATATCGTCGTCCTGGTCGTGGCTGCTGACGACGGCGTAATGCCTCAGACCTTAGAGGCGATCCAGCACGCTAACGCCGCTAAGGTACCTTTGATTGTCGCCATCAATAAGATCGACAAGCCAGGTGCTGACCCAATGCGCGTTACCAACGAGCTGATCCAACACGGCGTTATCCCTGAGAGCATGGGTGGCGAAGTCCAGTTCGTTGAGGTTTCCGCTAAGACCGGTCAGGGCGTAGAAGAGCTGTTAGAGGCCATTCTGCTCCAAGCCGAAGTTTTAGAGCTTACCGCTGTCGCTGAAGGCTTAGCTTCGGGCGTGGTCATTGAGTCACGTCTGGATAAGGGCCGTGGTCCAGTTGCTTCGGTCTTAGTGCGTGAGGGTACCCTGCACAAGTCCGATATCGTTCTGTGCGGCTTAGAGTACGGCCGTGTCCGTGCGCTGCGCAATGAAAAGGGTCAGACCTTAACTGAGGCCGGTCCATCGATCCCAGTTGAGATCTTCGGTCTGTCCGGTGTACCTGATGCCGGTGACGAAGTTACCGTAGTCCGTGATGAGAAGAAGGCCCGTGAGGTTGCCTTATTCCGTCAAGGTAAGTTCCGTGAGCTCAAGATTGCCAAGCAGCAGAAGGCCAAGCTTGAGAACATGTTCAAGGACAACCAGGCCTCTGAGCTCAATGTCGTGCTCAAGGCTGATACCCAAGGCTCGGTTGAGGCTATCTCCGATGCACTCAACAAGCTCGCTACCGATGAAGTTAAGGTCAATATCATTGGCTCGGGTGTGGGTGGTATCACCGAGACCGACGCCACTTTGGCCACCGCTTCCTCGGCTATTATCGTGGGCTTCAACGTCCGTGCTGACGCTCCAGCCCGCCGCGTCATTGAGACCGAGGGTGTCGACTTACACTACTACAGTGTGATTTACGACTTAATCGACGACGTTAAGAAGGCGATGTCCGGCTTACTGTCGGCCGATATCGAGCAGCGCATTATTGGTATGGCTGATGTCCGTGAGGTATTCCGTCATCCTAAGTACGGCTCGATCGCCGGCTGTATGGTTACCGAAGGCGTGGTCAAGCGCTCGGCTCCAATCCGCGTGCTGCGTGATAACGTCGTTATCTACGAAGGCGAGCTTGACTCCTTACGTCGCTTCAAGGATGACGTCAGCGAGGTCAAGAACGGCAACGAGTGCGGTATCTGCGTTAAGAATTACCAAGACGTCCGCGTCGGTGACCAGATCGAAGTCTTCGAGAACGTCGAGGTTAAGCGCAGCTTATAACCTCGGCGCGCGCGCGGCCTAGCCGCGCGCCTTGCCCCTAAACTGGGAGGCAGCGGTCGCCGTGCTACCTCTGTGGTCGCCGTGTTACCTCTGTGGTTGCCGCGCTACCTCATGGTTACCGCACTCTCTGGTTTAGGCGCCGTGCTGCCTAGTTTGGTCGCTGTGCTACCTCGGTGTTAGCCGTGCCACCTCATTAGGGAGCCTTTTGTGGGAAAAAGCTCTCAAGGCCTACCTTGGGAGCTTTGTCATAACTAACGTCGGGCGACGTGAGTTGAGGAGAATATTATGCCTAAGAGCTATGGCCGTAATGAGCGCATCGCAGCTGAGCTGCGTCGTGAAGCGGCCCAGATCTTATCTGCTGAGATTAAAGATCCGCGCGTGAACTTGGCAACTGTGACCGAGGTCAATGTGGCCCCTGATCTGCGCAACGCCACGATCTTTGTCTCGTTCTTAGTGGACGATGAGGCCAAGGTTAAGGAAGCGATGAGCGCTTTAAACAAGGCCGCCGGCTTTGTGCGCAGTACGCTCGCTAGCCGCTTGAAGCTGCGCTATATGCCCAATATCCAATTTGAGTACGACCGTTTGGTCAAGGACAGCATGCGCCTTGATGCCTTGATTGCCAAAGGCTTAGGCCAAAAGCGCACCGAAGGCACCTTAGCTGATGCCTTAGAGCAGGTTGAGCCTGCCGCAGAGGACGAGGCCAAGTAAGGCCTGCACACCTAACTCTTTGCGTGCCTTTAGTCGCCGTTGAAGGCCGGTTGCAGCAAGCGCTGCGCGCATTAAACGCAAAAAGCCCCAAGCTACGACGTAGCTTGGGGCTTTTTTCACGCTGAGCTGCAGCGCTCAGTGTCTGGCGTGCTTAGAGCACGTACTTTAAGACGAAGAAGCAAGCTAAGATAGCGGTGGCAACCGAGATCTTCTTGGCCTTGCCCGTAATCAGGTTGATTAAGACGAAGCTTAATAAGCCTAAGGCGATACCTTCGGAAATCGAGTAGCTCAGTGGCATGAAGATAACGCAGATAAAGGCTGGGACCGACTCGGAGTAGTCGTTGAAATCAAGCTTCTGGAGCTGGCTCATCATCATTAAGCCGACGATGATGAGGACTGGAGCGGTGGCAGCGCCTGGAACTGCTAAGAAGAATGGCGCAAAGAACAGCGCAATTAAGAAGCAGATCGAGGTGACAACGGCGGTGAGGCCAGTGCGGCCGCCTTCGGCCACACCCGAGGCCGACTCAACGAAGGTGGTGACAGTCGAGGAGCCTAACATCGCACCGGTGGTGGTGCCGATGGCATCAACTAAGAAAGCCTTCTTTAAGTGTGGGATACGACCGTTCTTATCGACCATACCGGCACGGGTCGAAACGCCTACTAAGGTGCCTAAGGTATCGAAGATATCAACAAATAAGAAGGTGAAGACCACTAAGGCCATCTCGGTGGTGAAGACGCTATCCCACTCAAACTTCATGAAGATTGGGTCAATCGAAGGTGGGACACCAAAGACGCTGTCTAATTGGGTGATACCCATTGGGATACCCACTAAGGTCGTGATCAAGATACCTAATAAGAGCGCGCCGCGAATCTTTAAGATTAAGAGCACAGCGGTGATCACAACACCGATCAGACCTAATAAAGCAGGACCCGAGGTGATATTGCCTAAGGTAACTAAGGTGGCGTCGGAGTTTACGATAATCTGCGAGTTCTGCATGCCAATAAAGGCGATAAACAGACCAATACCAGCGGAAATCGCGTACTTAAGCGACATCGGCAGGGCGTTAACAATAGCCTCACGCACATTGGTTAAGGTCAGGATAATGAAGATTACGCCTTCGATTAACACTGCGGTTAAGGCAAATTGCCAGGTGTAGCCCATGGTCAAGCAGACCGTGTAGGCAAAGAACGCATTTAAACCAACACCAGGGGCTAAGGCAAATGGCAGCTTGGCGTAGATACCCATTAAGACGGTAGCAACAACCGTGGCTAAGACCGTGGTGGTGAACAAGGCACCCTTGTCCATGCCGGCGGCAGACAAAACATTTGGAGACAAGGCCAAGATATAGGCCATAGTCAGGAAGGTCGTGATACCGGCTAAGATCTCGGTTTTGATGTTATGGACTTTGGGATCAAAGCCAAATAATTTCTGTAACATGGAAGCCGTCCAATCTCACGATCTAACCCCGCTTGGGCAATGACCTTGATGGGGGCAGACCCTGATGATGTCTAAAGCAAAGAAAAAGAAAGAGCAAGGTTCAGGTCCACTCAAGGCCCCGGACGTTTGGCGCACGCATAATAGCACTTAGCCTAGCCCTGATCAATGCGCTTGGCTTAAATATGGGCTTTTGCTCTGACTAAAAGAAACCGCGCCGAAGCGCGGTTTGGTGTGGGCGTGGTCCAGGTTTTATGAGGATCTAAGCCCGTTTTGTTTTTTTTTGAGCGGGGCTTAGGCCCGTTTTTAGGGTTAAGCCTTTTGTGACTTAAGCATTGTTTTGCTGGTCGCTTGGCTTATCGCTCACTTGCGGCTGGTAGTCCTGCTCGTCGTTGTCGGCCACCGTGTGCATGATGAGGTGGCGCTTGGCCTCGTAGAGCTCGTTGCGCCGTGCCAGCACCACCGCCGTGGTGTCGCCGACGCCCAGGTCGATCGCGGCATTGTGCGTGATTGCGGCATGGGCAAAGGAGACACTGTCTTGCAATTGCTGCAACTGGGCTTGGGCTTGCTCCTGGGCTAAGAGATTGTCCTTGGCCTGGGAGATAAAGAGCTTGATGCGATTTAAGACGTTGGACTGGGCTGAGCCGGCCTCAAAGTCAATCGAGCAGGTGTTGGCCTCAGGATAGAGCTCGCGCAGTGGACGCATCATGCCCTTACCGGTGATGTGGTTGGGCAGGCAAGCAAATGGCTGAACACACAAGATGTTGCTGACGCCATGCTCGATAAAGTCGACCATTTCAGCGGTTAAAAGCCAGCCCTCACCTGCTTGCTGACCTAAGGACACCAGCTTTTGGCCGGAGGCCATCAGCTCCTCAAAGGTCGGTAAGTTCAGGAACTTGGTTCCTGCTAAAGCCTTGATGATGATCTGACGATAGCCCTCAAAGTGCTGTAAGGTCAGATTTGATAAGAAGGCCTTAACCTTGGAGGCGCCTAAGTGCTCGGCTTGATAAACCACGTCGTGCAGACAGTACAGGACAAAGGCGGTGATATCGCCTAAGACCGGCTCGGCGCCTTCGGCGATGATGTGCTCGACTAAGTCGTTGTTGGCGGTTGGGTGGTACTTGAGCAGAATTTCACCCACGATACCGACCTTTGGACGGCGCTCGTCGCGCAGCGGAATTTGCTCGAAGTCATTGATGATTTGCTTGACGCGGACAATAAAGGCTTTCTTGGAAGTTAAGTCTTTGCCCTTGAGCACCTGCTGGTATTGCTCCACCAGCTTTAACGCCGTGCCTGGAACCTGCTCATAGGTGTGGCAATGCAAGTACAGCACTTGCAGTAAGTCACCGTAGAGTAAGGCGATGATGAGGCGCTTCAGGCCCGACAGGCCAATCTTTAAGTGCACCTTCTCATCTTTAAGGTCGCTGCCTTGGAAGGTGACCACCGGGATATTCTCGGCGTGGAGATCATCTAAGGCCCACTTGAGCAGCGCTGGGTAATTGGTGGCACGGCACGGACCGCAGGTTTGCGCCAAAAGCAGCGCCGAGTGCTCTGGGTTGATCTTATTTTGGGTAATCGGCTCTAACAGCTGGCCGATCGCGACGATGGCTGGATAGCAGGCGTCATTGTTGATGTGCTTTAAGCCCAGCTCAATGGCGTGTGGTGATACTTCCTCTAACAGCTTGATCTGATAGCCCTCGTCGGCTAAGGCCGAGGCGATGATCGGGAAGTGGACCGGCGCCATTTGCGGCATATAGAGCACGCGGTTCTTTAAGGTGTCTTGGCTTAAGGCCTCACCTAAGCTTTGGATCTTACGGTCCTCGTTGTTGGTGCTTTGGATCTTACGATCCTCGTTGTTGGTGCTTGGGGCCGTGGTGCCCTGAGCCTTAGTGCTTGGTGCGGTGATGCTCTGATGGGCAATGGCGGTGGCGGCAAGTTCGGCTTGTTTTGCTTGGGCCTGGCGGCGCTTATCGTCACAGGCGCACAGTAAGGAGCGCAGACGGATCTTGGCCGCGCCCAAGGTATCGCCTTCGTCGATCTTGAGCATAGTGTAGAGGCGATGTTCGCGCTCTAACAGCTTCTTGACCTGCTCGCTCGTGATCGCGTCGATACCGCAACCAAAGGATACCAGGTGCACCAGCTCCGTGTCCTCATGCTCGAGCACGTACTGGGCGGCACGGTAGAGACGGCTGTGGAAAGCCCATTGGTTGACCACATCGAGCTTTAAGTGGCTTTGGATCATCGACGCGACTGCATCTTCGCTTACGATCACCGTGCCCATCGAGGCAATCAAGGCCGGAATGCCGTGATTGATGAGCGGATCTAAGTGATATGGGTGGCCCGTTAAGACGATCAGCGGCAGGTTTTCGGCGCGGGCGCGCAAGATCTCTTGCTGGGCGTGGCGGGTTACTTGCTGGTGATACTGCGACAGAGCCGTGCGTGCCAGCTCAATGGAGCGCTTGATCGCACGCGTCTTAAGGCTTGGGTCGATTGCCTGTAGCGCGGCGATGATAGATTTATCGTTCTCTAAGGCGACGTATGGCGTAAAGAGCTCTAAATCAGGATAGGTCGACTTTAAATTGAGCTTTAAGGCCTCAGGATAGCCGCCGACCACTGGGCAAGCAAAGCTATCGTCGCCCTCGACAAAGCGCTCCTTGCGATTCTCGCGTGGGACGCACGGTAAGAAGATGCGCTTGATGCCGTGCTCGGCTAAGTAGCATAAATGCCCGTGGGTGAGCTTGGCCGGAAAGCACAGCGATTGCGACGGAATCGTCTGCGAGCCTAAGGACGCGATTTCCTTAGTGGACACTGGGCTTAATTCCACGCTAAAGCCTAAATGCGTGAACAGGGAGTGCCAGAACGGGTAGTGCTCAAACATATTGAGCACACGCGGAATACCGATGGTGCCACGGGTGGCCACCGCCAACTCAGCTGGGATGACCGGCTGACCACTTGGGGTCAAGATGGCGCTTTGAGCGCCAAATTGGGTCGCTGCGGTATGCTGGGCTAAAACTCCGGCTCTTTGGGCAGCCCCAGCGACATCGCACCCGGTGGAGGTGGCAGCAATGCGGGCCGCAGCCTTGAACTGGGCGGCCATCTTAAGATGTTCGGTGGTCTTGTTCGCGCTGAGCTCGGAGCTTGGGGCGGCCTCATTATTTGGGGCGGCCTCTTGGTTTTTAGGCTCCTGACGCTGCTTAGCCGCTTGCAGCTTGAGCTGCGCTAAGCGGGCGCGGCGCGCCTTGGTGGCGGCGTCCTGGTTTTCTGGGCTCTGGTTTTCAGTGTTTTGGTTGGCAGCGCTCTGGTCTTGGTTGGCAGCGCTCTGGTCTTGGTTGGCCGCTTTTTGCTTTTGGGCCTGGCGCTCTTTGGCCTTGGCGATGGCGGCGGCACGGGCCTGATCTTTTTGCTTTTGTAAGGTGTCAGCCATCGCGGCGGCCTCGGCGTGCTGGGCCCGCGAGTAGAGGATCGGGCGATTAAAGAGCAAGTCGAGCTTGTATTGATAGAAGTCTTGCTGCGTCTCCTTGCTTGCTTGGCCGCCATGCTGCACGGCAAAGTCGCAGCGATTGCCGCTTAAGTACTTTTGCCCCGATAAGAAGGTGTTCATGGTCAGGTTGCAGTGGTTGTTGCAACCCTTGCAGCGGAAGTTGCGCGTTTTAATGGTGCTCAGGTCAAATTGCTCTGAGCTAAAGCTCATCGCCTGAGGCACGGCGTTGGTGGCGCGATCTTGGCTGTAGCGCTCTTGGGCAATCAAGGCGCAGCCGTAGGCCCCCATTAAACCTGCAATATTAGGGCGGATGACGTCCTTGCCTAAATTGAGCTCAAAGGCGCGCAAGATGGCATCGTTTAAGAAGGTGCCGCCTTGGACTACTACGTGATCGCCCAGCTGCTCTGGGTCGTGGATGCGCAGTACCTTGTACAGGGCATTGCGCACGATCGATAGGCACAGACCGGCGGCGATATCGCCAATCGGCACATTATCGCGCTGGGCCTGCTTGACCTTAGAGTTCATAAAGACGGTGCAGCGCGTGCCTAAATCGCACGGAGCCTTTGCTTGCAGCGCGGCCGTGACGAAATCCTTGAGCGGTAATTGCAATTGCGCCGCAAAGGTCTCCAAGAACGAGCCGCAGCCTGAGGAGCAGGCCTCGTTGAGCTGAATCGAGGCGATCACGCCGTTTTGCACCTTGATACACTTCATGTCCTGGCCGCCAATGTCGATGACATAGCTGACCTCAGGATCAAAGGCGACCGCAGCCTTTTGGTGGGCTAAGGTTTCCACTTCGCTATAGGCAGCGTTGAGCGCGGCCTTGGCCAGATCTGCACCGTAACCTGTGGTGCAGCAGGCAGCGATATAAGCGTCTTCAGGGAGGGCCTCAGTGATTGCTTTAACTTGCGGTAAGAGGTTCTTTAACGGTTCGCCCCCGTTGTGGCCGTAGTAGCTGGCAACGAGCTCTTGCTTTTCGTCGGTTACGACTAATTTGACCGTGGTTGAGCCTAAATCAATGCCCAGATAGAGCGGGCCGTGAGCTGCTGAGAGGTCTTTGATGGCAACGCTCGCGCGCTGATGACGGGCGACAAAGCTGTCGTAGTTTTCGTGGGCACCATAACCTTGAGCGGAGGTGCTAAATAAAGGCGGGAGGCGGGAGGCATTGGTGTTGTTGGAGGTGTGCTCCAACTTGAGCTTTAAGGCCGCAATCGTGGTAGGGGCCGTAGCTGCCTGGATCGGCAGGGCCTCAGGTTCTCGAATCGCGGTGCTCTCGCTGGAGGAATTAGATCGTGAGCGCGCTGGATGGTGCACATCAAGACAAGGGCTGGCGCTCAAGGAGCTGGCCTTTTGGGCGGCACGCAGCTTTTGCTGGTGCTCTTTTAAGGCCGTTAAGGCAGCACCATGAGCGATCGCATATTGGGTGTCACTGAGCTCTAAGAAGGAAACCGGATGGGCTGGGGTCGCCATCTTAGTGATCTTAGTGATAAAGCTGGCCTTGAGCTCGGTTAAAAACGAGAGGGGACCGCCTAAGAACGAAACATTGCCTTCGAGGTTGCGGCCGCAAGCTAAGCCCGAGATGGTCTGCTCACAGACCGCATCAAAAACAGACTTGGCGATATCGGCCTTGCTGACGCCTTGGTTTAATAAGGCCACCAGGTCAGTCTTGGCAAAGACGCCGCAGCGCGAGGCGATTGGGTGGGTGCTTTGTGCCTTTTGGGCCAGCTCATTTAACTCAATGGTGCTGACATTAAGTAAGGTTGCCATCTGGTCGATGAAGGCACCCGTACCACCAGCGCAGGCCTCGTTCATACGCAGCTCGACGCCATTGTTTAAGAACAAGATCTTGCCGTCCTCACCACCTAACTCGATCGCGACGTCGACGTTGTGGGCACTGTTCTTTAAGAAGGTGGTGGCAGCTATTACTTCTTGGACAAAGGGGGCCTCAAGTGAGCTGGCCAAGCTTAAAGCGGCCGAACCGGTAAAGGTGACATAGAGCGGTGCCTCATCGTATGAGGACAGGGACTTGAGTTCTTGGAGCAACACTTCCACGACCGCACTTTGATGGCGGACGTAGTTGTGGGCTAAAACTTGGCCTTGGCTATTGAGCAACACATACTTAGCCGTAGTGGAACCAAGGTCAATGCCTAAAAAGCAAGTGTTATCGTCAGCACGATTGTTATGGTCGCTTGCAGTCATCATAATAAATATCGGGCCTTCCTTCTCGAGCAAGGGTTCACTTTAAAGGACGTTGCGGCAATCCCAGGCACTGTGTCCTGCTTACACAGGCACTGTGACCTGCTTGCGCCGCCCGCTCCCTGTGCGGTGAACAGAACAAAAGACAAAATTTCAAGTAAAAGCGCGCAGCGGGCTGCTACCTAGTAGCTCCCGCAAAATGGAAACAGAGGACAGCACCCCAAGTGCATCTAAGCACAGCACGACTAGCGTGCCGATCTTGGAGATAAAGTTTTGCAACTTGTGCCCACCGTGCACCAAAGTGCACGCTCGAGCGCGCGGGCCATGCTGTTAGCGCTAAGCAAAACTGCTAGTGCTAAGCACAAATGCTAACGCCAAGCAGAGCTGTTAACACTTAAGCAGAGCGGTAAGCGCGCAGCGCATAGTGCCAAGAGCGCATGATGGGGACAAGCATCTTACGTCCTACTGAGCTCAGTGGAGGCGTAAGGCAGTCCCGTAAACGTTTCCGAAATGAGCATCATACAATATTGCACGCAGGTCCACTGGGGCCAAGTTCGCAAGATTGAATCGTGCCTCATATCAGCTTAGAGCAAGGTGTGACTGCGCTTGCAGATTGCAAAAAGGCCAAGGGCTGAGCTGCGCTGAGGTGGCTTGAGCTGAGGTGGCTTGCGTTGGATGCGGCGCTCGGTGCTGAGATGGCGCACGGCGCTGCCCGGTGGGTGAGCACCAAGTTAGGGCTAAAGGCGGGCCATGGGGTACAATTGGAGGATGCCTGCGTTTAGTGCTTTACGTGGGTTGAGTTTTGGCGAGTACGCCCTGAGCGTTAGGAGATGACCATGGCCGAGAGCAATTTGCCTAATAAGAAAATCAAGCGCGCAGTGATCGTCTCAAAGGTCTATCACCGCCCGCTTAGTGGGGCGATCTCGGCGGTGGCTAAGACGTTGAATCGACTCGGAGTCGAGGCCTTTGTCGACCAGAATACCGCTGTGGGCTTTAATATCGAAGACGTCCCGATTATTGCGCGCCGCTCGATCCGCGATACCGATATTATTATCGTGATCGGCGGTGATGGCTCGCTTTTAAGCGCTGCCCGCGCGCTGGTAGACTTTGAAGTGCCGATGCTGGGCGTCAATCGCGGCCACTTGGGCCTGTTGACCGATGTCAGCCCTAACACCTTGGATGATGCCTTAAATAAGATCGTGGCAGGTAAGTACAGCACTGAAGAGCGCATGATGCTCGACGTGCGCGTCTATCGGCGCGATGAGGATGGCGCCGAGGAGCTGGTGGGCCAGTCGCTTGCCATGAACGAGACTGTCGTGCACTCAGGTATCCTGGCCCATATGATTGTGTGCCGCGTCTTAATTAATGGCCGCTTTATGTACTCGCTGCGCGGTGACGGCATTATTGTGGGCACGCCAACCGGCTCGACCGCGTACTCGCTGTCGGCAGGTGGTCCTATCATTGAGCCCCATTTAGACCTCTTGTCCTTGGTGCCGATGTTCCCGCAGTCGCTTAATTGCTCGCCGATCGTGATCCCAGGCAAGAGCCGTGTGGAAATTGAGTTTGCGGTCAATGACGATGTGCCAGAGTGGGTCAACGTCAACTGCGACGGCCAAGCCACGATTCGTGCTGACACCAAGTGTATCGTCTGTGTGCGCCAGCACCACACCCCGCTGACCTTAATTCATCCTGAGGGCTACGATTATTACAGCGTGCTGCGCCAAAAGCTTGGCTGGGGCCAGAGCTTGGTCTAGCTAGGCTGGGGCCAGAGCTTGGTCTAGCTTGGTGCTCGGCTAGCTAAGGTTTAGCTTGATGCTCGGCTAGCCTAGGTTAGCTTGGGGAGTTGAGTGATAGCGCGATCATAATCTATGGTCGTATGGTGCGCTTTGTGCTAAATTTATGCGGGCCAAAATGGGGACAGCGGGGGCGCTGCTCTTGGTTTGGTTGTGGTTTCTTGGTTTAGCGCAGCGGGGTAAGCCCCTCTCGGGAGCGGTCATGTTAGAGCAACTCAAGTTAAGTAACCTCGCCTTGTCGGTGCAGGCCGAAGTTGATTTCACCGATGGCATGATCTGCATTACCGGTGAGACCGGCGCCGGTAAGTCGTTGGTGGTCGATGCCTTAGGCCTAGTCTTGGGCGCTAAGGCCGATGCCAATATGGTGCGCCAAGGAGAAAAGCAGCTTGAGGTCTCAGCGCTCTTCTCGATCGGCAATATGCCCCAAGTTAAGAACACCTTGGCCGCTTACGGCTTCTTAGATGAAGTATCCGAAGATGCGATCACCTGCGGCGTGGTCGCCGATGGCCATGCGGTCGGGATTCCTGAGACACCATCCTCTACTGCGGGTTCGAGCGCGGATGAAGAGCTGGTAGTCCGGCGCATTGTTACCTCTGAAGGCAAGTCCAAGGCCTACGTCAATGGCCATATGGCGACCTTGACGCAGCTTAGGCAGCTGAGCGAACATCTCATCGCCATTCACGGTCAGCATGCCAGCGTCAAGCTTATGGATCAGCTCCATCAGCTTGAGATTGTCGATAATTACGGCAATTTGCGCCCGCTGGTGTCCGAGGTCAACGCCGCCTATCAGCGCTATAGCGCCATGCGCCTTGATTTGACTCATTTGTCCGAGCAGCAAAAGCAAGGGGCGCAAGAGTACAAGCAAGATCGCTATGACTTAGAAGAGTTAAAGCGTCTTGATTTCCATGAGGGCTCGTTTGAAGAGCTCGACGCGCTCTTTGATCGTGTGATGAACCAAAGCAAGTTCAGTTACGCCCTCTCCTCTCTTAACAATTTGATCGATGGGGGCGAGCATTGCGTGCTCTCGCTCTTGCGCAGCCAATTCTCCACGCTTGAGAGCGTTAAGACCTTCGATCCGGGCATCAACAAGATCATCGAAAACTTGGAATCAGCGGTGATGCTGCTTGAGGATGTGGCGGCCCAAGCCTCCGATCTCAATACCCAGAGTCTGGAGTTTAGCGCCACAGAAGTAGAGCAGAAGATGAGCAAGGTCCATGAGCTGGCGCGCCGCCTTGCGACCTCGCCTCAAGAGCTCTACCTTAAAAATGACCAGCTCCAGCACAAGGTCGATGAGTTCTTAGGGCTGAAAGATCGCATCAACAGCTTAACCGAGGAAGTGCGCACCGCCCGCCAAGCCTACGAGGATTGCGCAGCGCGTTTGACCGCTGAGCGCACCCGCGTCGCGGCGCAACTTGCTAGCGCTATTTCCAATAAGATTAAGCTTTTAGCTCTGCCCGATGCGCGTTTTGATATCGTGCTGACGCGCGATGATGAGAGCAAGCCTAAGCCTAATGGCCGCGATGAGCTGTGCTTTATGTTCTCGGCCAATATGGGCCAGGACTTACGTCCACTGGCAGCAGTGGCCTCCGGCGGTGAGCTCTCGCGTTTGGCCCTGGCTATTGAAGTGCTAACTGCCTCGGTCAAGTCGACCCCAACCTTGATCTTCGATGAGGTCGACACCGGTATCTCAGGGCGTACCGCTTCAGCGGTAGGGGCGCTGCTCAAGGAACTCGGCCACTACGTTCAAGTCATCACGGTGACCCACTTACCGCAGGTGGCGGCTAAGGCCAACACCCAATTTGTGGTAAGCAAGTTCAATGAGAATGGCACGGTAAATTCCACCATTACGCCGCTTGATGCCGAGGGCCGGATTGAGGAGATCTCGCGCATGATTGGCGGCACCATCATTACGGAAACCACGCGTAAGAGTGCCTACGAGCTGCTCCACGATTAGGGGCGGGCGCACTGGGCCGCGCTGGGCGCCGCGCTGAGCACTGGCGTCGTGCTGGGGGCGCTGGCCTGCAGGGCGCGTGGTGGGTCTAGCTTTTGCTGAGCGGGGGAGGTGACTGCACCGCAACGATGCAAGGACGAGGCTTTGCGGTCAGTTTGGTTCCAAAATGAGACAAAGTAGGGGCTAATGCCTAAAATAAGCGCGTTTGTGTTGCAAAGTGTGGAGGCTGTCTCTAGTTTTCGAGGTCAAAGGTGAGCTGGTGGAGTAACTTGGGGCCCCAAACCTATAAAGTAGTGGCGCATGTGGTCAATCTGGACGTGACTCCAGAGGTAAACCAGGATGCTCCGGCTAAGGAGAGTGTACCTACCACTGCAGGAGCACCTGCCAAGCAGAGCGTGCCTACAGGTGCGGCAACTGCGGCCGGTGTGGAAACTGCGGCTTCGGAGCGGGTGAGCGCTCATGGGAGCGTAGGTCCTGCGGTTAAAAGCTACGTGATCCGCCTAGCTTGTGTTAATGACTGCTCGGCTATTGCCAAGCTGGAGCTGGCCTCGGCTCAGTTTGAGCGCCGCCTGACACCTATAAACTACACCTTTGATGAGCTGCGCACGCTGTGGCGTAAGCGCATTAACTCAGGTGAGTTCTATGTGTTAGTGGCCGAAGGCCAAGTCGCTGGGATTACCTCGGCATTAAGTGGCTCTGGGCGACAGTCTAAGGCCAACTATCAGGAGGCGGCTGCGCTTGCGCCTTTGCGTTCACAAATGTTGGGTTTTGTTGGTTTGAAGGCACCGCTGGGCCAAGAGGGCTTTATTCAGGCAATCTACATCGCTCCACCCTTTTATCACCAGGGATTGGGTGGGGCCTTGCTCAAGGCGGCCGAAAAAATTTTGCGCCAGCGCGGCTGCGGCCGAGTCACACTCTATGTCGAGCCCTTTAATCGCATGGGGCAGTGCTTCTACCGCAAAGCTGGTTTTTACGCGACCAAGCAGAAGTATCGCCATTTGGATATCTTGGTTAAGGAGCTTTAGTTCATGTTAAAAGTCTGCATCGTCGGCCTCTCGGGACGTATGGGCCATGTTATTTTTGAGTGCTGCCAAGGTATGGATGGCGTGAAGGTCATCTCCGGCATCGCCAAGAACGATACCCCGTTACCGCTCGGTTTTAATGGCGAGATCGTAGATTCGGTCGAGAAGTTGACTCAAGTTCCTGAGATCTTTATCGACTTCTCGCGCCCTGATTGCTCGCTTAAGGTCTTAGCCTACGCCAAAGAGCACGGCTGCCGCGTGATCTTGGGAACTACCGGTTTCGATGATGAAGGTAAGTCGATGATCGTCGCCACCGCTCGCTCAGTACCGATCGTCTTTGCCGCTAACTTCTCGGTCGGCGTTAACGTTATGCTGTCGCTCATCAAGAAGACTGCTGCGGTGATGCAAGACGCTGATTTAGAGATTGTTGAGGCACACCACCGCTATAAGGTCGATGCTCCATCGGGCACGGCTCTGGCTATGGGCGAGGCTGCAGCCGACGCTCGTGGGGTTGCCTTAAAGGACGTGATGGTCGCAGGCCGCCATGGCATTACCGGTGAACGCAATTACGGCACGATCGGCTTTAGCTCGATTCGTGGCGGTGATGTCGTCGGTGAGCACCAAGCTATGTTCTTAAGCGATGGTGAGCGGGTCGTGATTGAACACGTTGCTACCTCGCGCTCCAACTTTGCCCGTGGTGCCTTACGCGCCGCTGTCTGGCTCGAGGGCAAGAAGCCAGGCCTTTACTCCATGAACGAGGTTTTAGGTCTCGATAAGATCTAAGCTTTTGCCGCTCCCAAACAACAACAAAGCCCAAGGCCTTAGGCCTTGGGCTTTGTTGTTAGCGTTAGTTTTTCTTTTTCGTGGGTTAGAGCTTGAACTGCTGCAAGGTCTGTTCGAGCTTGCTGACCTCAGTGTTGGTGTTGGTCACAATCATCTGGCAGTCCGTAGCAATCTGAGCGACCTCACGGCTGGCCGTGGTTAAATCCTGTAAATTCGAGGAAATTTCGTGGGTAGCCGTGGTTTGCTCTTCGGCGGCTGTCGCAATCTGGGTAATTTGCGCGGTGACATTTTGGACGTGCTGAGAGATGTCGTTTAAGACATTCTCCAGCTGCGTGGTATTGTCCGCAAGATAGGACATGCCTTGTACGGCCTTTTCCATCGAATCAGTGACCACATTGGTATCAGCTTCGATATGAGCGACCTTTTCAGCAATTTCAGCCGTTGAGGACGAGGTGCGCATTGCCAGCGCGCGTACTTCATCTGCAACCACCGCGAAGCCACGGCCTGCATCACCGGCACGGGCGGCCTCAATGGCGGCATTTAAGGCTAAGAGGTTGGTCTGAGCGGCGATTTCATCGATAGTATTGACCATCGAAGTGATGGAGCGCGATTGGTTGATCATCTTCTCCATCTGCTTATTGTTGGTCTTGGTTTGCTCGGCCTGATCAAAGATCGCTTGGATCGAGGTCTTGGCCTGGACCATACCTTGGTGGGTGATATCGTTGGATTGGTTAGCCAGATTGGAGGCTTGCTCGCAGTTCTGGGCGATATCTTGGGTGGTCGAGACCATTTGATCGGCCGCAGCGGCGATGGTAATAGCACGATTTTCTGAGCTGGAGGCGTTCTGGCTTAAGCGATTGACGGCCTCTTCGGCATCGTTCATATCGCTGGAAATGCGGCGGCTCATCTCTTGGATCTTGTGGATGACCTCAACCATGTTCTGGCGTAAGTGCTCTAAGGCTGTGCCGACCTTGCCAAACTCATCGCTAAAACCGGTGCGAACTTCATGGGAGAAGTCACAAGCCTCAAAGTACTGGATGTGCTCAATCGAATGCTGCAGGGCACGCTTGATATAGTCCGCCGAAATCAGCGCAATCGCTAAGGCTAGGATGATCGAGAAGATCGCGATACCGGAAACGATAACCATTGGGGTGGTGGAGGCAATCGAGTTTACTTGATCGACCACTTCTTGCACTTGGGCGTCGCGAACCATGTTTAAGTTGTTAAAGGCGGTATTGAGCTGCGGCAGAATCTTGCTGCTGTAAATATGGGTGGCCTGCAGGCGAATGTCGCCTTGGTTGGCGGGGCTCGCATCGTCAATCGTGCGGGTGAGCGGCATTAAGTCGCGTTGAGCTACCTCGATCACCGTATTTAAAGCTTGCTTGATCGCGCCGATCTCAGTTGGGAAGCGTCCCATCTGCAAGGCATCGGAATAGCCCTTGAGCTCGGTGAGGCGGGTATTGAGCGTGCTTTCGGTGGCGTTGCGCTCAGAGCGATTCTCCGCGTTGATGAACAAAACCAGATCATTTTGGCTATTACGTGTGCTGATGATCGCATTGTCGATACGCACGTAACGCTCATTTAAAGTCCAATTAACGTAGCTGGCCACTTGCTGAGCATTGCGCATAGACAATAGTGCCGAGCCGGTGATGATACAAGTTAAGATGATGATGGTCGTGAAGCTAATCAACAGCTTGGTCTTGATCGGCAGACTCTTATACCAGCCCATAATGAACTCCAAAGAAAACCTTTCGCTAAAGATTGCAGACTCGATCTGCTTCGTCGCAGCTCTAAGTGCTATGCGTCGCAGCAGCTAGCAGTTGTGCCATTGTCTGGATTGCGGCGCAGCTCAATATGCCAGTAGGTTGGTCGCTAAAACTGTGCGTATTGAGCGTCTTGCTCCCATTTATGGGATAGTGCACTAATTTAGATCAATGTGAGCAATACTAGATGCAATCGGCCTTTTTTAATCAAGAACTATGCCTAAAAGCCAACTTGGTATGAAAGTTGTACCTAGCTAGATAGCACTAATTTGGTGTTATTCTCACCCAATATCGTTATAGCCATGCTTTAATATGGGCAGAGAGCCTAAGCGCACAATTATGGCGCGTACCTAGGACTAAACTCTGCACTTACTCTGCGGGGCCTATTTCTGCCGTACCCGAACGTTAGCTCCCCGACACTTTGCCTTAATTTGTCTTGCCTTCCTGCCTTAAAGTCAGCGGCAGCTTCCAATTAATTGCCAGCGCTTGCCCGAAAAACGCCTCAGTGGCCAATACCTTCCCCCAATGACTTCTTTGTTAAGCCACCATCACCGCACCGTCCTATGGGGTGCCCTTACCCTGTGCTCACACCTGGCCTTGCTCAAAATGATGCCCTTGAGTGCTTGGGGCTTCGTTGCTCGCAGCTGCGCAGAGATCGATCTTGTAGCAGAGATCGAGCTGATAGCAGTAAGCGAACAAGGGAGCTCACAGGATCACGGCCTACAAGACATCATTTAAGTGGCAAGTGGCTCTAACTTCAGTAGCACGTTGGTTCGCACTGGCATTCTAGTTGCGCTGTTAGATGTAACAGTGCCGCTGCTTGAGCCGGATTTATGTTTCAAATGCTAAATTATGTACTGTTTTATTGCGTTCTTGTAAGAGCAGTGGCGGCTGGTTTGTTGCATTTATGAAATAGTAGTTGGACGCTTTGGGTTGTGGTATGGTAGGGGTTATGGTGGTAAAAGCTGATAAATATCAGGTTTTAACGAATTTTTGTGGGGAATTTTTTACGCAACTTACGAAAGTGGTATATGGGTTGCTCTAAAGAGGTCAGCTGTTTTACTCCATAGGTGGGGGCGCATGGTACGGCAATACCATGCTGCCCATCTTGGACTGACTCATAGGGATGCGCTTTTCGCTCTTGGTTGGGTTAATCGATTTTCTTAACACCTTGCGGCTATGAGTCTAGGGCCGGTGAGGTGGCACCTACTTACATGTGAGTCTACGTTTGCGTGGAGGCAAACAGCTAGAACCTGGCACCTGCTGATAAGAGGTTTGTCTAGTCTTACTTATGCCAAGGTCAAAGCTAGCGGCAACTAGCTTGGTAGGGGTTTACCTCACCTCTGACCTTAGGCGCACAGATGCCAGACCACTGTTTAGAACTTAAATTGTACACGGTATTTACCATGATTAATCCAAAGTGGGCCAAGTTAGCACTCGCCGCCGCCGTTGTTTCTGGTGCAACCTTAGGTGCTGTTGTCACTCCTGCTCAAGCCGCTTTAACTATCGATCTGCGTCACGAGTGGGTACGGCGTTTTGACCGAGTGTGATCTACGCTGCATTTTTACGTCTTTACCCACGTGTCTCCTTAAACAAAGGCTAC
>CALXXU010000002.1 GCA_944392765.1 uncultured Anaerobiospirillum sp. | reverse complement strand
CACCATAGGTGGACTGAGGCTAGTCAACCTGGGCTTGATTGCTCAAGCCCCGGTCGTAAGACCGGGGTAGTTGACGGTACCTACTTACTGCTCTTATTTATGATTGAAAGGCTAAACCGATACCGCAGCAATGTGAGTCCAAGCCCCATGACTGCGGCGCCCCCGCCCCATCAATGCATGGCCTAAGCCGCATCACCCCCATTGCACCCTATGCATCTAGCACAAAATAGCTCGAGGCCGAAAGCAACGACTTTTCAGAGTAAGTATAGCAATCCTTTGGTGCAAAGAACGCAAGTTGTGCTCCATTTTGCGCCGTGAGATCACGCTCTGGCCTGAAATTTCCTCCCCGTCACCATACTTATCGACCAGTTCTGTTCACCATTTTGACCTTATAATGGGATAGGATTACGGGGGAGCCATGCATGCAGTACTACGATCCGGACACCTACCGCTTTGAGCGGGTCTATCTCTTGGTCGACTGCAACAACTTCTTTTGCAGCTGCGAGCGCTTATTTCGGCCCGATTTAGAGGGACGGCCCTTGCTCGTGCTCTCCAATAACGATGGCTGCGTCATCGCGCGCTCCTACGAGTCCAAAGCCCTGGGTATTCCCATGGGCATCCCAGTCTTTAAGATTCGCCACTTAATTGAGCGGCACCACATCGTGTGTTTTTCGAGCAATTTCACCCTCTACAGTGATATTTCGCGCCGCGTCATGAGCATCTTAGAGCAGCTCTCGGAGCACTGCGCCATCTATTCGGTCGACGAAGCTTTTTTGAGCTTTAGCCACATCACCGAAAACGAGGCCCTGGCCCACGCGGTCAAAATCCGCAATGCTATCGCGACCTTGGTGGGCATCAAGGTCGGCATCGGCATCGCCGCGACCAAGACCTTGGCTAAGCTTGCTAACCACCACGCGAAAAAGGAGCGTGCCACCACCTACGGCATCTACTCGGTGCTCCAAGACCTGCCCCGCCTATCCTTACTCAAAGCCAATCCCATCGAGGAAATCTGGGGGGTGGGACGGCGCTTGAGTGAGCAGTTGCACGAAGAAGGCATCACGACCGCCGCTCAGTTGGCCGCGCAAAACCAAGCCAGGATCAAGCGCCGCTACAGCGTGGTTTTGATGCGCACCGTCGCCGAGCTCAACAACACGGGGGCTATCCCAGACGAAGATGAAGTGCCCACTGGCCCCGCCGCGCCCCCGACTGACAGTGCCTTCACTAACCCAAGCTACAGCGCCCCAAGCTACCAGATTATGTGGTCGCGCTCTTACACCCAGCGTCTGACCACTTTAGAGGAGCTCCATCAGGCCATTGCCAATTACGTGGCTGCCGCAAGTCATAAACTCCGCAATCAAGGTCAATACTGCCGCGCCGTGACCGTCTTTATCCGCACCTCTTATTTTGGCTCCGACAAAAAATATCGCGGCGAGCGCACTATGCGCCTGAAAGTTCCAACCGCCGACACGCGCGAGCTCTTGCGCTGCGCCAGCTCCCTGCTGACAGCAATCTTTCGCCCTGGCTTTAAGTACAGCAAGGCCGGGATTGTGCTCTCTGAGCTTTGTGCCCAGCGCACCTACCAAGCCGACCTGCTTACCCTTACCCCCGACCGTGCTGCGCAGGAGCGTTCTGATCGCCTCATGGCTGCAATTGACCGCATCAACCGCCATGGCCATGCCCATCACGTCTTTTGGGCGGCGCAAGGCACCAAGCAAGACCAGGTGTTTAAGAATCAAAGTTCCCTGTCCCCGCGCTACACCACCAATTGGGACGAATTGCCGCAAATTGAGTGACTAGCCGCGCTATTTTTGGCATAATGCAGTGTTCCTTGACTTACTCAGAGAGCGCTGTTGCATGCTTGCTAAGATTCTTGACTTCACTCCAGCCTTAGCCTTCTTTATCACCTATCGCCTGTCCTCCGACCTCATCTTAGCTACCGGGGTCATCATTGGTTGCTGCCTTGTTTCCTTCATTTTGCAGTACGTGCTCTACCATAAGACCTCACGCCTGCAGATCTTCCTGACCGCTGCCGTGCTGCTCTTTGGCGTACCGACCATTCTGCTCAATGATCCGCTCATCATCAAGTGGAAGGTCACGGTCGTTAACCTCATTTTTGCGGCCACGATCTTCGTGTTCCAGCACGTGATTCACCGCAATCCTTTCTCCTATCTTTTTGGCAAGGAAGTCCCGCTGCCAGAGCACATTTGGCTTAAGCTTGGCACCTCCTTTATGTGCTACTTTGTCTTTGCCGCAGGTCTCAATGTCATCATCGCCTTCTACCTGCCGACCTTATTTGGCATTGACCCTAAGAGCGCCGAGTCCTTGTGGGTCGATTACAAGACCTTTGGCAATGCCATCTTAAACTTCATCTTCTCGGTTGCCGTCATCCTCATTCTGATGCGCCGCTATCCTGAAGTCTTAACCGCCTTCACCAAGGACGACGAAGAGAACAAGGCTGCCGAAACTGTAGCTCAAAGCAGTGCTGTAGCTGAAAGCAATGCCTTAGCTTCGAGCAATGCCTCAGTTGAAAGTAAGGCCGACCTTGACTCCAAGGCCAAATAAAACGCGATTAGCCTTACATCCTGAAAAAGCCCCGCCTGCGGGGCTTTTTCATGCGCGCAAGATTGAGCACGCCGGTGCCGAGCTCGAGCCCCGCTCTGGTCGGAGCTCATGCCTTGCTTGAGCCAGCGTTCGTGCCTTGCTTGAGCCGATGCACGTGGCGGCGCCATTTGCGCAAAATGTGCCCCATGCGAGCAATTTAATGCGACCATCTTGCAAAGCGAGCCCGAGCGCGCTAAGTTGAGTAAAGCGCGCAGAGCGGCTGCTCATCAGGCTTAGCACCCCTTATGCCCGCTTGAGATGTGTTGGATTGTTGTGAAAGAAAAGGACTCTCTATGCCTGACATGAACTATGGCAACATCAAGTATGCCATTATCCCAGTGGCCGGACTGGGCACCCGCCTCTTGCCTGCCACTAAGGCCATTCCTAAGGAAATGATGCCGTTAGTTGATCGCCCATTGATCCAATACGTGGTCAACGAGGCGGTAGCCGCAGGCATTAAGAACATCGTCTTAGTCACCCACTCCTCGAAAAACGCGATCGAAAACCACTTCGATACCTCCTTCGAGCTTGAAGCCACCTTGGAAAAGCGTGTTAAGCGCCAGCTGCTCTCTGAGGTGCAAAACATCATCCCTAAGGATGTCACCATCATGCACGTGCGCCAAGGCGAGGCCAAGGGCTTAGCTCACGCCATCATGTGCGCCTACCCGATTGTGGGCAAGAATCCTTTTGCCGTGCTCCTACCTGACGTGGTGATCGACACCCACTTAGCCGATCCACATACCACCAACCTCGCGGCCATGGTCAAGCGCTTTGAGGAAACAGGCGTCGCGCAAATCATGGTTGAGCGCGTCCCCCACGAGGACGTTATCTCCTACGGTATTGTGGACTTAAACGGCGCTCATATCGAGCCTGGTATGGATATCCCGATCAAGAGTATCGTGGAAAAGCCGGCGGTGATGGAGGCTCCATCTGATTACGCCGTGGTAGGCCGCTACGTGCTGCCCGCCGAAATTTGGCCGCTGTTCAAGCGCACCCCATTGGGCGCGGGCGGTGAATTCCAGCTGACCGACACCATTGACCTTCTGATGAACATCGAGAGCGTCAACGCCTATGAGGTGGTCGGCCGCAGCCACGACTGTGGCAATAAGGAAGGCTATGCCGAGACCTTTATCGACGCCGCCATCCGCCACCCGGACATTGGATCGCGCATTGTCCAGTTCTTAAAGAAGCGCCTTGCTGAGCTCGAGACCAATCAGCAATAACTTTTTTTTTTGCGCGCCACCTGCCCGCTGCCTCAAGCCCCCACCGGACTTGGGGCAGTTTAGTCTGAGCCGTCTGCCAAATGCGAGCGCCCGCCCCTTAGGGTACAATGGACTAAAACTTTTTCTCTCTTTTCTTCTTGGGCGAGGCGATTTCTTTATGCAGGATCAATTGAGCACTTCAACCTCCACCTTGGCGCAGGTGCAGGCTCAATTTGCCGCTGCCCCCGGTCCCTTTGTGTACGGACCTTTCACCGCCTTAGCGCAGCGCATGGTCGCGCGCGCCTCAAAGCTACGAGCAAAGCTGCCCCAGGAGCTGCCACCGCTCTATTTAGGCCTGCTCAAAACAAACGCTCAGGGCACCACCACTATCACCACGGCGTTTTCGGCCTTAAGTACGATTGAGCGCCAGCGTTTGAGCGCCTTTGACCACGATGATATCAGCACGGCCTTTGTCAGCCTGCCCTGCCCACCCGAGAGCCTTGAGCCCACCTACGCTCAAGAGATTAAGGCCGCGCTTGCCGCCAAGGGGAGCCTCGCGGTGGTCTTTACGCTCATGCCCAAGGGCGAGAGCTTAGTGCCGGTGGAGCTTCGTCCTACTACCAGCTTAGGCTATTACACCTTTTTGGCTCTGCTCTGGGCCTGCAACTTAAGCTTTCTTGAGCAGCAAAACACTAAGACTCTGCTCAATCGCCCGCAGCTCAGTGCACCTTTAGGCAGTTTTCTGTCAAGCCACATTAATGCCTGGGGAGCTAAGGTCACGACCCTCGACCTTCTAGCTTTGGGCGCGCTCTACGTGCACTATAATGCTAAGCGCAACCAAGCACGCTTTGATTTAAGTGCGCTCTTACTCCATAGCCCGTGGCGCCATGTCATAAATGCGAGCTTAGAGCAGCCGGTTGCTAACGTTGACCCCGCGCGCGCCCCTGTTTTGGCCAACGCGATCACGCGGTGCCACCACTTCTTCAAAAAAGAGCAAGGCTGCTGGCTCATTGGCATTAACGCCGATGCACCGCTTTCAACCGTAGCCTTAGCGCAGATGACGGAGCTCAGCCATGAGCTTAAGAGTAAGGACTTGGTTACGTGTCTGGGTACCCAACCGCGCTTAGTCACGCCCTTTTTGCTCTACCTTGCCAGCAACCACATTGAAATTTGGTCGCTCCACCGGCGGCAAAGTGGTCTGAGATCAGAAGAATTTGGTTTAATCCTGTCATGCGAGCAAGTATGGGCACAATATATCGCCACCTGCACTGAAGACAGTGACCCGTTAGAGCGCCTGACCACGCTGCAAGGCTTAAGCTTAATGTGCTTAGAGCACGATGAGCTCGTGACCCCCTTGGCTCTTGCTGCCATCTACGCGCTCTTTGTGAGCTTATTGCACCCTGAGGATGATGACGACTTCATTTGGCTCTGCGCCCAGCTCCAAGAGGAGCTTGAGAGCACCAGTGTCCCTTGGCTGGACTTTTGGCGTGCCGCGCTCCAGCACTTAGCCCCCGAGCTCAACCTGCCCCCAGAGCGCGTCGCCCAGACGCTCCAGCATGGCCTCACGCAGCTTCTGGCTAGCTGCCATGACTTAGGCCAGCTCGAGCAGCACTTAGCCGCTAAGTTAAAGAGCAAAGGCCCGCTGAGCACGGCCGAGCAAGCCGCGCTCAAATTAAAACCGGCCCTTGGACCTGCCAGCCTGCTACAAGGCTATTTAAGCCTCCCAGACGAGCAGCGCCCAGAGCGCCTCAAGTCTCTGCTCTTACAGCAGCCTGCGCTGTTAGCCCGCGCCTTAAAAGATCTAGCCTCCGACGCACAAGATGCGGCCCTACAAGCCCTGATAGCTGCGGCCCCGAACGCAGCCGCCTTTAGCACGCTCTTAAGCCAAGAGCTGCCAGAGGCCGTGCGCACCAAGCTCACCGTCTTATTAAGCACCTCGACTCAGGTAGGGCTGGTGAACGCCTTATACCAAGAGCTGCTTGATTTAACCGACAGTAGCGACCCACTCACGGCTAACCGGGCCGTAAGTGCCTTTACCACCTTGACCGCGCAGCTGTTGGTACAGCCCGAGCGTCCCGAGCTCAGGCAAGCGGCCGGTCAGGGCTTAGTTCTCATGAGCATACGCACGCCTGAGTCCTTGGCCCAAGCGGTGAGCGTAGCACTGAGCGCCCACCAAGCCGCACTCACCGCATATCTTAAGAATGCTCAAGCCAACACGCTGTGTACGGTACTAAAAGCACTCGCCCAAGGCCTGCGCCTTATCGCTCAGGACACCAGTAAGCTTAGCGCGGCGCTGAGCTTACGCCCCGAGTACTTAGAGCAATGGCTCGACTTGGTAGAGCAAGTAGGCACCGATCAGGTGGCCACTGCTCTTAAGCTCGAGGACAGCACTTGGAGTGCGGGTCTCTTTTACCATGCGCGCCATAGCGGCCTGCGCCGCCGCTTATGGGACTTACTCCCAGCGCGCGCCTTAGGGCAGGTCAGTCTCAATCAATTAGAACCTCTGTTCAGTGAGCTTGCCCCTGAGCGCTTACCCCAGTACCAAACCAAGCTGCGTGCCGTCTTGGCGGCAGTGCTCACCACCAATTTAAGTGAGTACACCCCAAGCGAGCTTGCCCAGGTGCAAAAGCTGTTAGGGCTCAACTTACAGCTCAATCCTGAGCTCTACTCCGAGCTCTTTGAGTCCTGCACCGAGGCTGAGCGTCTGGGGCTGATGGTCACCAATCTCATGGTGTTAGGACGGCGTGTCAGCGCTGTCAGCGCTGCCGTAGTCAATGAGCTCAAAGCCTTACCTAATGATCTCCTACCTATCTTGCACGCAGCGCAAGATCTCCCCAGCTTAGAGGGTGCCCCCAATGTTTTAGGCTCGCTCTTAGAGGGCTTAGTAGGCTTTAGCCTGACCCACAGCACGTCACCTGAGCGTACGTACCCTGACCTCACCTTACTTAAGCTGTTAAGCCCTAAGTACGCAGCACGCTGTCTCTTGCGCCACCGCACGGAATTTGGCGTCCTAATCACTGAGCTCAGGACACTTGACCAAGCTGAGCAAGCTCAGCTAGCTCAGCTTATGGCCTGTTTAATTGCTCAGAGCCCGAACGACACTCAGGTCTTAGCTTGGGTCAAGACCTGGCAAAATGACGCGGCCACCCAAGAGGCCTTAAGCCAAGCGCTCGCCAAGCGTCTTACCCCAGCAGGCCAAGAGCCCCAGCTCTTAGCTTTAGATGTCACCAGTCCCGACAGCCTCAAACTATTAGCACTCTTGCCACGGGCACTGCGCCTAAAGCACGCTGAGCTTTTGGTTGACACGCCGCTGTGGACGGACTTTGTGGCCGTAGAGCTCAAGGAAATCCTGGCGCTCTTATCAGGCGAGCTGTCAGCTGACTACCTTACAGGAGCCCTGGCCTTATTAGGCCTTGCCCCTAAAGAGCAAGCTAAGAGCGCCTTAGCTCTGTGCTGCGCCTTAAGCGACGCGACCCTACGCGCCGAACGCCCGGCTCTTAGTACCGCACTCTTAACCGATGCCCCCAGCGCGCTCCTGAGCGCGGTGACCAAGCTCAGTGAGCCAGACTTTAAACCGCTGCGCGAGCTGCTGCCAGCGCAGCTTTACACCCGCAGCATCCCAGAACAGCCTTGGGTCAATGAGACCAATCTCAGCTTAGCGCACCAATTAGGCTGCACCTTGGGCCATTTGCCTGACACCTTAAGCTCGTATCTCATCGTAGTTCCGACCGTCGCATCAAGTGCCGACCACAGCGCGCCTGAGATCTGCCCGCAGCTTGCGGCTCTAGCCCCAATTTTGCCCTTAGCGCAGTACCCGGCAGCACAGCTCGGTCAGGCTGAGAAAAAGGACTTATGTGCCTTGGTGCGTGCCCGTCTTGCGGCCCAAGATGGCCCTACCCTGAATGCGCTTAACTTCAATGAGCCTGGCACATACTTGCTCCATGGTGCGCTTTCAGCAATCAAGCAGATGGCCCCGGCCTTAGCTGAGCTGTTAAAGCTGAGCCTAAAAGGGGCTCCGAGCATCGTGGCTGTAAGCGCCCTGCCGCCACTGGTGCAAACTACCCTGGTCGCAGCCTTAGAGCACCAAGAAGAGAGTGTACTGGCTCTGGGTCCTAATGAGCTTCAGGCCTTTACGGCCTTGGTGGTGCGCGCCCCAGACTTATTAGCCGCCCAGTACCCAGTAGCACGCTGGTGTAGCAGCACTGAACTTGAATCAGAAGAGCTAGGCGCCACCTCCTTACTCTTAGTGGGCATCAGCCCTGAGGTGCTAAGCGCCAGTCAAGAGCCACAAGTGCTTGCGACCAAGGTCAATCCGCTCTACTACCACCAGCTTGGCCGCGCCGACTTAGCCCTAGCCTTAGAGCAATACTCCGAGCAGCTTAATGTCTTAAGCGCCAGCACCTCGCAGGCCTTATGCGAGCTCCATAGCAAGACCGCGCTTACATCCCCGCGCGTCATTGCGACCCAGCAGCTTGATGGCTCCATCAACCTCTACACCTTAGGCCCGAACCACTTAGGAGAGATCCTGGCCGCCGCTTCAAGCTGTGAGACGCTCAAGCTCACGCTCCCTGAGCTCAGCGTGACCGTAATCAGCACCAATGAGCCACCAACGCTGGAGCCTGGCGACTTAACCCTTGGAGATGAGGGCGCGAGCGCCTTAGCGCGCGACTTAGAGCAAAGTAGCTCCGATCCTGGCCTGTTGGCCGCGCGTTGCAGCTACAGTGCGCGCGTGCGCGCCCGCTACTTTGCAACCCAGGTAGCACTGCTCAATCAAGTCGCCCCGCACAGTGAGCTGTGTTATCTCATCGAGTATGAGCGCGATGTCGCGCCGCTCACCGCCTATCTTGAGGCCCAGTACCCCGAACTAGCAGCACGCACCACGGTGCTAAGCCTTAGCGCCTTAATGCCGCGCACCCTCTGCTCCGATGTCGCAGATGAAAAGCGCGCCCAGCACGCTCAGAGCACCTTACGCGCGCTGCCGCCTGGTACCTTAGTGGTCATCAATGGCCTGGAGGTCGCGGCCCATCAGGATTTAGCTGAGGTCAGTGCCGGACAAGGCGTACACCCCAGCCTCATGACCTTAGGGCAAGGCAGTAGCGACGTCACCGCCTTAAGCGAGCCAGGTCTGACCTTACTCTTGCTCCATGGCCTAATGGTACAGCTCTCTGCCATTTTAGGCTCTGAGCTTACGGCGTACTCTTACTACCTGTTAGAGCCGAGCCTCAATGAGGGCCTGAGCTTAACTGACGCCGAAGCAGCGGCCTTGCTACCAACGCTGCGCTTAGAGACGCTCTATCTCAAGCCCTTCACCGACCGCGCGGCCAAACTTAAGGCCCAAGAACAGGCTCAAGCCTTCTTTAGTGCCCATGCGGCCAGCACCACTGCGGCCTTGCAGACCCTCGATACCTTAGCGGCCAACCTCGCCGTCCAAGAACCAGCCGCTAATGAACCTAGTAGCGCGCTAGCTGCCAATGAGCCCAGCGCCCACGACGTAGTGGCAGCGCTGAAGCCCGAGAGCCCACTTCTGCTCAACAAGCAGCAAGGCGCCCAGGTCTTAGAGCTGTTAAATGGCACGGGTGAGGCAAGCAAATTAGAGCTTACCAAGGCGCTGCGTGCGATCTCACATATGTTCATTGGGGGCTACGAGTGGCGCTCCTATCAGCGCACCGCCTTACCGGCCTTGCTGAAGCGCCAGCACGATGCCTTGATTTCCCTGCCGACCGGTGGGGGCAAGTCGGTACTGTTCCAGGGCCCGGCGTGGTATCGCTCCTTTTACTCAGGGCGCCTCAGTGTCGTAATCACGCCGCTGCGTGCCCTCATGGTCGATCA
The DNA here is from genome assembly GCA_944392765.1 of uncultured Anaerobiospirillum sp. Lineage (GTDB taxonomy): Bacteria > Pseudomonadota > Gammaproteobacteria > Enterobacterales > Succinivibrionaceae > Anaerobiospirillum. Next base: position 61,886 of record CALXXU010000002.1, on the reverse strand, counting down.
GGTCTTGGCCCTGCGCGATAAGAACTATTTGAGCGTGGACTATCTGTCCGCTGACCGCCCCGGCTATGAAATTCGCCAAGTCACCGAACGCATTCGCTCGGGCGTCACCACCTTGCTCTATATCACCCCGGAGCGCCTGCGCAGCCGCTACTTTGTCCAGCTACTCAAGGAGCGCTATGAGCAAGACGGTAAGCAGGGCGAGTACTTCATCTTCGATGAGGCCCACTGCATCTCGCAATGGGGCAAGGAGTTCCGCCCGGATTACATTTACGCGGCCAAGCTGATCGCTCAGCTGCGTGCCGACTACGACTTTAGCGTGGTGATGTGTTCGGCGACTATGACCACCCAAGTCATCAATGACCTCACGCAGTACTTGCGCCCAGGGCACTTGCTCTTAGGAGAGATCGGTACCAATTACAACCCGATTCGCCCGCATATTGGTCTTACTACCCAGCAAGTCCCGAGCGACCTCTACGCGCGCGTTGCAGCTATCATCAGCTTTATCCGCACCCATAGGATCGACTTTGAACAAAGCCGCATGCTGGTGTTCTGCCAGCTGCGCCACAGCACTGAAGCGCTGTGTGTCGCGCTTGAAAACTATGCGGCCCATCTTACCTACCTCTACCGCTACCAGCAGCGCCATCCGGGCTTTAAGTTTGAAGCCATTCCACTGACTGACGTCTTGCAGCGCATCGGCGAGCAACCGGCGTACTTTAGCGCTCTAGAAGCCGAGGACGATGAAGAGCAGCGCCGTGCTACCCTAAGCGCGCTGGAGCAAGCGGTGCAGCAAGATGAGGCCAGTACCGACCTGGGTGCAGCTGTGGAGGTGCAAGACAATGATCACTACGGCCAAGCCCCTGCGACCGATGCGCTCTTTTCACAGGCCGCCGCGCTTGATGACATCCTTACCGAGCACGCCTTCTCTTATCGGGACGAAGCCCAACATGAGCTGTGCTGTGACCTTGAGGTAATCCCAGATGATGACCCGCTATTAAAACTGCGGCACCACATCGGCTTTTTCCACGCCCAAATGAGCGCCCGCGCCCGTGAGCATGTCTTTACCCGCTACAAGGAAAGCGACGCGCAGCTTATCGCCGCGCACGTCAAACAACGCAATGCCCTGTGGTTTAACGACGCGGTCGCGAGCATGGAGCGCGGCGGTTCGCCCCTGGAGCACAGCATGCTCGCAAGCAACGAGCCGCTCTACTTGCTCTGTGCCACCAAGGCCTTTGGCATGGGCATGGACTTGCCTAATATTCACTACGTGCTCCATGCCGCGCCGTCCGGGGTTTTTGAGGACTATCTGCAAGAGGTGGGACGCGCCGGCCGCTCACAGAGCATGTATGAAGCGGCCTTTCCTCAAAACGCCCAGGGCGAGCGCCCGCTCTTACCTGCGACCTGCCTTTACGACCAAGAAGACTTTGACAAGGCGATGGAGCGTCTCAATAAGTCCCTCATCAGCTGGGATCAGCTGATGCTCGCAGACGAATTGGTGCGCACCTACGTCGGGCGCTTTGGGCCCTTAAGTGAGGCCATAGCAGACCCGGTAGTGGTTCCGGCCGACCTCTTTGCGCGCGACGTCGAGCACGTGCTCGACCCCAGCGATCCCGAGAATCAAAGCAATCAGGCTATGGCGCGCAACAGCACCTTGCTCTTCTACCACTTAGAGGACTTAGGTCGCATCAAGCTCGGCTTTCGCGCCCCGTGCCCGCTGCAGCTCACCATCAACCGTACCAGCTTCAAAAAGCTCTGGGCTCAGGTCGAACATAACCCAAGCGCTACGCTCATCTTTATCCCGAACGAAGAGCTTGGAGCCCGTGTCAGCGAGCGCGACAGCGCCCGCGACCAATTGGCCCAGCGCTGCGTTCTTATCGTGCTGCACGCCCAGCTTGAGAACTTCGACAGCGCCTACCAAGGCGCCGCAGCGACCGGTGAAGCAGACGCCGCTCACGTGGTAAACGACACTCACGTGGCAGCTGACGCTCACGACGCCGCTCACGACGCCGTTGCCTTGCCCGAGCACGTGACCTTGCCCGAGCATGTAGCCTTGCCCGAGCACGTGACCTTGCCCGAGCACGTGGCCTTACCCGAGCACGTGGCCTTGCCCGAACACGTGGCCTTACCCGAGCACGTGGCCTTGGTCTTTGACCTGCAATACTTCTTACAGCAGTGCAATCACAACACGCCACTCAAGCAACGCCTGAACTTAACCTGCACCATCAACGCCTTAATCGAGCTGATGGCCGCCGGAGCTCTGAGCTTGCAGCTGCCTTTTAGCTTGAGCTTCAACTTAGGCCACGGTGTCGACTATTACCGCCGCTTTAACCAAGCTGAGGTGCAGTACTACGTCAGCCGCGCTGACAACTACGTACCGGCAATGAGCGCCCCGGTGCTACCGCACCTCAATTTGACCTTGCGCGTGGCCACGCTCATCTTAGAGCGCTCCTATCAGCACTATTGCGCCGAGCTCAAGCAGCGCCACGACTCCGGTCAACTCGAGCGCTTTGATGACGCCCGGCAGCAGGGTAAGCGCGATCCGCTCCCTGATTATCCGGGTCTGGCCTTTAATAACCAGTGGCTGGCCGCCACGGTGCGCGAGCTCGTGGAGCCTTACGCCCAAGAATTTGAGGACACGCTAGGCTTAAGCGGTAATCCGGCGGTGCCGTGGATTAGTGCGCACGGCAAGCGCAAAAACGACCTCAACAGCTACTTAGAGCGCCACTTGCTGCCTGACATCAAGTTAGGCGTCAGCGCCCTCTTGCAGCTGATGCCTTACGTTAAGCTCACCCGGCTCGCCACTGAAGCAGACAGCAACTCTAACGACACGGCCGTCAACGCCTTGGTGGTCAAGACCTGGAGCAATGCCTTCTACCTCATGCTTGACCTTATCTACGAGGACAGCTGGCGTTTGCTCACCGAACTCAACCGCACCCAAGGCTTAAACCCGGTCACCACTACGGCCGTGACCTTCGCGAGCCTCGCTGCCCCAGAACAAACAGAAACAGAGGACGTGGTGGCGCCGCCGCACACCTACCTCAACAACTGGGCTGAGATTGTCTTTGCCTTGGGGCTACGTCACGAGTCAAGCGCCGCTATCTTGGATCGCTATGAGCTGACCTTATCGCGCAACCATGCCGTGGAGTACTTCGCTGCGCTCAAGCGCGAGCTCAACACCTACCACTATTTCAATCAGCTCCTGTCATTTTTGCAAGCGGTGGGCTTAATCCGTCATTCGGCCTTAGTAAGCCACGGCTATGAGCTCACAGTTAGCGCAGAATGCGTGGCTCAGCCTTTAGATCAAGCCAGCGGCATTGAATCGCCGTTTTTCCAGCGCCGCAAGCAATTTGAGGCGATCGCCCAGTTCAAGCGCGCCCGTTTGGCCTTGATGCAGGTCTACTGTCAGGAAGTGCCTGATGACAAGCGCCGCCTCTTTATCGAGGAGTTCTTTAAGTCCAAGGACTACGGCGATTACATCAAGCACATCGGTAACTTCTCCGATGCCAACAGCTCGATCTTAAGTGAGATCACGGCCTCGAACTTGGCCTTAGCCGAAGAGCAATTGCGCGCTAACCCCGAGCAATGGGCGGTGTACCAAAGTCCAGCGGACCTTAGCATCAACGTCATGGCAGGCCCCGGCTCAGGCAAGACTCACCTTTTGGCTTTACGCTGCGTGCGTCTTATCTACCAAGAGCACGTCGCCCCTGAGTCGGTGCTCATCTTGGCCTACAACCGGGCGGTAGTGGTCGAGCTCAAAACCAGATTAGATCGCCTCTTTACCAACCTGGGCCTACGCAAGATCGGGCGCAAGCTTGCGATCTTCACCTTCCATAGCTTAGCCAAGGTCTGCCTAGGCTCTGAGCTCAATGAGATCGAGCCGCAAGAGTGGGAGTGCACCTTGATCGCCCGGCTCAAAGCCCAGCCGCAGCTCTTTATCAAGCGCTTTGCCGCCTTGCGCTACATCATGATCGATGAGTTCCAGGACATCACCCACGCTAGATTAGAGCTGTTGCACCTGCTCAAGCAGTGCTATCGCACTCCGCTCTATCTCTTCACCATTGGCGATATCAACCAAAGCATCTACGGCTTCAACCGCGTCGCCAATATGCTGCAAGACAGCAAGCAAAACACCATTAGCTCTCAAGAGTACGCGGCGTGCTTAGGCCCTGAGCCTTACTATCGCGACTTGCAGCGCTTGTTTGAGCCGACCACAATGAGCCTCAAGCTCAACTACCGCTCCTTCCCTAACATCTTGGCGCGAGCTGACCAGTTTGCCTTAGATAAGCGATACACCGCCCAAAGTGCACCGCTCTTGGAGCGCTACGCGCCGCGCGATCTCGGCTACAGCGCCCTCTTTGATGTGACCGCCTACCGCGCTCACCTGAGCCAAGGCAAAATTAGGCATTGGGAGCAGGACTTAGCCAAAATTCTGCGCTTTGTCCATGAGCGCAATGAACAAGCCGAAGTCTTGGCCCGTGAAGCGGCGGCGCAACTTGGTCTGCAAGATAGCGCGGCCAGTGCGCGCTATGAGCAACTCATCTTTGCGGCGGCCTCCTTAAGCGCCAACGCCCAGCACGCCCAAGGCGATAGCCCTAAGCCGCCGCAGGTACCGCGCGCCCAAAGCGGCGATGAGCTCTTGCTTGAGAGCAAGTACCGCAAGGTCGAGAGCATTGCGCTCTTCTTTAGAACCAACAACGAAGTTTATCGCGCCTTAGCGCAAGTACGCGCACTGCCGCCAGAACTGCTGGCGGATGTCGAGGTGCGCCTGCAAAGTGCCAGCAGCATCGCCCTGTGGCGCGAACGCGAGTTCTACGCCCTGTGCCACTTCATCAAGCACAAAGGTGCAGACGCGCTTACCTTCACGAACCAAGGCTGTCTGACGTTAGAGCAGCTTGAGGGTGTCAGCAGCGCTGAGCTCTACGCCGCTCTGGATCAAGAGCCTGATGCCGCCAGCGCGCTTAAGCTGTTGACCCAGAGCCTGATCGCGCGCTACCCCAACTGGGATAGCCTCAAGCTCGATCTGGCCTATTGCCTAGCCTTAAGCTTTAGCTCGACCATGATGAGTGGCTTAAGCTACACTTGGGCCGACCTCTACGAGTACTACACTGACCTCCTAGCGCGTGACGATGGTGGTCAGTGCTACAAGCTCTATGAGAGCATGGCGCGCCACCACTTGGTGGGCAAAAAGCGCGTCAGCCTCACCCTCTCGACCATGCACAAGGTCAAGGGACTCGAGTACGACATGGTGCTCCTGCCCCCAAGCCAGGCCGACCTGCCCCTGATGAGCCACGATTACGTGCGCCCGGAGCGCGGCCAGCCGAAGTTTGAGCGGGGGCGCTACTACAATTGGGAGCAAGCCTGCCACGCCGCCCAACAGCTTCCACTCGGGCAAGACGAGCGGGCCGATCTAGCAGAAGAGCGCCGCCTCTACTACGTGGCCTATACCCGCGCGCGCAAGTTCTTGTACGTCTATTACGGCGAGCGCGAGCGTGCCTTAGACCTGGGTACCCGCTACTTAAGCCCAGACCATCAGGTACTGTGGAGCGAGAACGACGATAGCGTCGACAATTACGTGATTTCCTTTAACGCCACCACGGCGCGCATGGGCGCCAACGACTACATTGCGCGCCAGGTCAAGCCGCACGATGCAGTACTAATCGTGGCCCAAGGCGAGCAGTGCTATATCCAGCACCAAGCGCAAAATCCGTACGGACCACCGGCCCCATGGTTCACCATTGGCCGCCTGTCCCAAAAAAGTAAGATCAGAGCCCAGATGCTGCAACACCGCGTCGGCTTCTTAAGCGGCCTCTTTATCAGCAACATCGTGGTCTGGACCTACGAGGACACGGTCAAGTCCGACATCAAGCGCCTGCAAGATGCCCTAACCGCCCAACAAATAAGCCAGGGCTCATTAAACGGTCTCAAGCTTGAAGATATCGACCTCAGCGACCCGAAGATACGCGCCGAGCTCGCAGCGCGCCTTAACCTCATCCTCTACGCCCCGTACTGGGCCCATGAGACCCAAAGTCGCGGCTTCTGCTACTTGGTAACCCTAGCCGGGCGCGGTACACCCCACTAGTAAAAACAATCCAGTGGATCTATAATACCGTATACTGATAGCTAGCAACTGTCCCTTGTACGGAGATCCAGTCATGAAGCTGCCATTAATCTTAACCGACACATCAGAGTGGCATGAGCTGCGCGCCCAAGGAGCGCTCATCGTGGACAAGACCGCTCAGCTCAGGAAAATAGTTGACGCCTATTTTGGAGGAGGCGCTGAGCTGGCGTTCTCACGGCCCGATGGCTTTGGCAAAAGCCTGCTGTGCTCTATGCTTGAAGAGATTTTCACCAAGGGCGACCAAGCCTTTGCCGGAACGGACGTTCACGGCAACTGGTGCCTGCCCAAGGCTGGTTACAAAGTAATAAGAATCCAATTCCGTGGACCCCGGTGCCAAGATCCTGCACAGTTCGAGTCCGAGCTCGCGTTTCTAGTGATGGAGGCTTTTCGCCGCGTTGGTTTTGCCGCAGAGATTGAGGCGCTTAGAGCCTCAGACCATCGATCCCTGTACGAAACCTTAAGGGAAATTCAGTCTTTTGCGTACCAATGCGAGTTGGTGTTCCTAGTTGATAACTGGGATTATCCGCTCCAGTCGTTGCTTCACGATGAAGCCAACTTCAAGGCCGTGCGCCGCTTAATTGAGACCTTTTACAATTGGGCCGCATCTTTCCAAGCAACGCGCTATATCCTATTTTGCGGGGTCATGCGCTTTGATGGCTTGCGCGTCATTGACCTCACTGACTCGCCCTATGTTGCAACTCTGCTGGGTTTTAGCCGAGACGAGATTAAGACCTATTTCGCCGCCCACCTAATTGAGGCAGCGCGCCGCCTCAACTTGAGTGAAAGTGAGCTGTTAGACCAGCTTGAGTATCACTACGGTGGCTATCGCTTCTGCGGCCGCAATGGCACCAAACTCCATTGCCCATGGTCGATCTGTCGCTTCTTCAAGCAATTGGAGCACGAGGGCCCACCCCTGTTTGACCATTTCTGGATCAAGCGCAATCGCGGCCAAGCCACTAAGCGTTTGCTTACGCTGTTGCGCCGCTACCACCTAAGTCAAGAAGATTTTGAGGAGATCACAACCAATCGTTATTATCTTAACACCGATTATGATTTAACCGAGCCCAAGCTTTTCACCCCCAATCCCCGAGCTCCGCTGCTCGCGCTCGAAGGCTATATTTCCCTAAAACATTATCGTGGCAGATACGGCTTTCCCAATGAGGAAACGCGCGCAGGCTTCACCCACGTGTTCGAGCAATACCTCAATGACGGCGCGCTGCTACAAGAGATCGTAGCCGACCTCTACCACGAATTTAGCATAGTGTTGAATCGACCGTCGGGCTTTGCTAGTGGTACTCTGCATGCTCTTTTGGAGCAACACATCAAGGAGCATGACCCCAACACACGGGTAGTCAAGCTTGACTTGTCTCAGATCCACGCGACTACCCCAGAGCAATTGGAGGCCCAAATATGCTCCAGCCTTTGCCACGCCTTAGTCGCAGCGGGATTTGACCAAGTGGCTCAATACGCCCACATTCCCATAATGAACAAGCTCAGCATTGTGCTTGCTGGCCGCTGCATTGATCAACCTCATGCTTATCTCATTGATAACTGGGATGCGCCGCTATCTGAGCCCAATACCGACCGAGCTGCCATGTATGATGCGATGCAAGGATTTCTAACTTGGCTTGATAACAATGGGACTAGGGCACACTTTATCTTGGTTACCGGCCGCACTGCTCCTTGCTTTCACGACTTGATCAACCCAAGCAATCACGAGCCTCTGGGCAGGATATTTCGCGTACAGGAGCTGTTCGACTTACTCCAATAGCTCAACTATCGAGTTCACAGCGGCGCCTCTGCCGAGAACTTCATGCGAGCCACCCCTGGAGTGGCTCTGGTGGGATTATGGGCGGTGCGGGAAGAAGATATCGTGCGTGCGCTTGGACATGGCCTGATGGAATACGGTCGCTCCCAGCCAAGTACCAATTAAGGCGCCGATGAGGCCTGCTATGAGGCTGGGTACAATGGCGTGGCAGCTCAAGAACGAGATTTTGAACACCGAGCACACGGTGTACACGCCTAAGGCGGCAATTAGCGAGGTGAGCACGCCACAGGTGTTGAACTTGCGCCAGAACAGACCTAACACCACCGGCCAAACAAAGGCACTTTCCAAGCCACCAAAGGCAAAGAGGTTAACCCAAACCACGATATCAAGCGGGAACAGCGCCAAGGTAATGGCAATGATGCCCATAACCAAGGTTGTGCCCTTGATAATGATCTTTTCGTGGTAACTGAGCGCCGGTTTGACCGCATCAGCAATCGGGGAGTTAGCTGCTTGCGGCTGCTCAGGACGTAAGGCCTTGAACAGATCGCGGATAATAGCCGAGGCTGAGGCAATGAGCAGCGAGCTGACCGTGCTCATGGTGGCCGCCAGCGGCCCTAAGATGGTGACACCGGCCACCAGCGGATGCATCTTGTGCGCAATCAAGGTCGGAATCACCGCATCGGTACCGCCCTTAGGCAGATCTGGAATCACAGCCCGAGCAAAGACACCGAGCATGGTCATGCCGATCATCAAAGCACCGCAGATAACGGTAGCGATCACCATGGCCTTGTGCAGCTCATGGCTTGATTTGTAGCTCATGCAGCGCACCAAGGACTGCGGCAGGCCCACTGTGGCAAAGCCCACCAAGATCCAAGCACTAAAGAGTAGGCCCAGGGGCAACGCACCGCCCGCGTTGTACTCGAGGTTGCGGCTGACGCCCGTTTGCTCATCAAGGTTCACGGTAGCGAGCGTATCCATGATGCCCTCAAGGCCGCCGCCATCGCGCACAATGACGTAGCCTAGGATAAACATGCCGGTGAGCATCAAGATCGCACAAATGGCATCGGTAATAGCAACCGCTCTAAAACCACCTGAAGAATAGAGCACCGTCACCAGGGCAAAGATGACTAAGCCCAGGCTGTAGTCGATATCGGTTAGGCCCGCAAAGATCTGCGCGCCACCGATGAATTGGCCCACAATCATGGCCAAGAAGAAAATGATGAGCATCAGGGCCAAGAGCACGGCCACCAGGCGCGACTGAAAGCGCTCAAAGAGCAAATCGATCACCGTCAGGCTCTCGGTGCGATGCGCCAGAATGGTCATGCGCTTGCCCAATAAGCCCAAAATCAAGAAGCCGGTGATGATCTGAGGCGCGGCAAATACCACCCAGCCTAAGCCTAAGTTCCAGGCAACGCCTGGGCCTGAGACAAAGGATGAGACCGAGCCATAGGTCGCGACCAAGGTCATAGCTAAGACCACGCCGCCTAGGTTCTGCGAGCCTAAGAAGTACTCCTTCTTAAAGGAGGTGGCGCGATTGGCTTGGTAGGAGACCACATAGCCCACTAAGAGCAGCACCACAAAGAAGATGCCGATCGGCACTAAAGGCAGGATCTGTTGCATTTAGTCATCCGCGTGATGCAATTCTTGGTAGGACGCTACTTTGAGGCGGCATGGCTTTAAACACCACTTCACTAAGGCCACCACAATCACCACCGAGAAGACGTAGCCGCCCAGGCAACTTAGGGCAAACCACAGCGGCAGATAACCCACCGTGATCAAGCTGTCATGGGTTAAGGCAATGGCGCCCCAGAAGATCACTGTGGTAATCAGGGCTGCGCCCAAGGTGTACCATGCCTCGCGATCTAACTGCACAAATTGCGCGGCGTACTGTTGTTGCTCACGCGCCACCTCGTCAGCGCTCAAAGGGCGCGCGCAAGCTACCTCCAGCAATGATGGCTGTCCTGCTAGCTGCCCTGCTGCCTGTCCTGCTAGCTGCCCTGCTGCCTGTTCTGCTGGCTGCCCAGCTGGCTGCCCTGCTGCCAGCGTCTTTGGCTCTGACCCGGCATTCTGCGCAGACACGTCGGCCGTGGCTCCACCCTTAGTGTGTTCCATCGTACCTCTCCAACCCCGAAAACTGACTGCGTGCCTTGTGCAAAAAGCACGTCGGCCCGTTAAAAGTTAGGCCATGGTAGCACGGGGCGCCGTATTTGGGGGCACATATGCCGCAAAAAGCGGGGCTCTGCCCCTTATTCGGGCTTGCTCAAGAACTCAAGTTTGGCGCTAAAGGACAAGGTGCGCTCCTTCTTGAGCTTATCAAAGTAAATGGCGTATTCGCCCATCTCATAACGCACCGCGCGAATCGTGCCCTCACCAAAAATCTTGTGGAACACCTTGGCCCCCACCAGGTTAGGCTGCGCGCTTGCACCATCTTGGGTCGTTTGCCCCGAGACGGCATCATTGGAGGACAGATTGAGGTTAGGGGTGCTCTCGTTCTTCTTGAGCACAGCCTTAAGCTTGGAGCATGGGAACGGCGCGCCAACCTCAGCGTAGAGATCAGGGGTGATCTCGCGCAAGAAGCGCGACGGCTCACGCGGCAGCTTCATCTGATCGTTGTTTTGGCGCACTGTGATATAGCCACCGGCCTCGGTCAAAATCAGCTGCTTTTGGGCGCGGGTCATCGCCACATACATCAAGCGGCGCTCTTCTTCGACATTGAGCTCGTTGACCGCCTTCTTGCTTGGGAACACCGCCTCATTGAGCGAAACCACAAAGACGTAATCAAACTCCAAGCCCTTAGCATTGTGCACGGTCATCAGGCGCACCGAGCGGCTCAAGTGGGCCTCATCGGCGCTGGTCATCAAGGTCACATTGCCAATGAAGTCAGCCAAATTAACCTCATCGTCTTGGTTTTTGCGGAAGTCGTAGAGGTAGTTCTTTAAGGCCGAGATGTTCTCAAGGCGCTCATCCTCGCCGTTGTTCTTGATCCACTCCTCGTAGCCCGTGTTGTTGACGATGAGCTCAAAGTCATCGACCGGGTTACCAAGCGGGGTGATCGCCAGCTCAGTCATCACCTTGACGAAGTTTTGAATCTCAGGGCGCGCGCACAAGAACTTATCGTCTAAGTGATTGACCAAGGTACGGAATAAGGAGCAGCCCGAGCTGCGCGCCAGGCTCTCCAAATGCTCCATGCGTTTCTTGCCAAAGTTGCGCGCCGGGACATTCACAATGCGGCGGAAGGCTACATCGTCGTCTAAGTTGCAGCGCAAGCGAATATAGGCGATGACGTCGCGGATTTCCTTGCGGTCAAAGAAGCGCTGTTCACCGACCACGCAGTACGGAATCTTGTTTTGTACCAGCGCATTTTCAAGATTGAGCGCGATGTAGTGCGCGCGATAGAGCACCGCAATCGAGGCCTTAGGATCGAGCGCGCGAATTGCGACAATGGTCTTAGCGACGAACTCAGCCTCACGGTAGATCGAACCGGCATGCCCAATCACCGGCTTCATACTGCGCACATAGCCTTGGGCGTTAGGCACCTCGGTCAGAGCATTTAGGTCAGAAATACCGGTTAAGGCCTGTAACTGCGCGTTTGGCTTGCCCCCAGCCGGCAACGACGCTGGGTTGTGCGCAGGTGTAGCCATACTTTGTGCAGGTGTAGCCATAGCTGACTCAGGCGGCGCTGCAAGCTGCGCCGGAGCAGGTGACAGAGTTTGAGGGTCAGTCACTTCAGCATTAGGAGTTGCCGCAGCACTCGGAGCAGCAGGCACTCCCGTAACCAGAGCTGCAACGGCCGGTGGGATCGCCGTTACTGCTGATGGCAGTGCGATCAGCTCAGAAGCTTGCGGTGGGGTTAAGCCAAAGGCGCGGGCTTCCGCTGCCCAATCAGCATCCCCGCTACCACCTTGCCAATAGGCATTAAGCGCGGCATTGTTTGAAGCAAGCTGCGGATATGGCGCGTAATGACGCTCAGCGTTCCCAGACTCCGTACTATTTGCCTCCAGCGCTGCATTGACGGCGCCCTGAGTAGCTGCCTCAGATGAGGCATCCCCATACGGGCTGGACGCTGGGGTGACGGTAAGACCGAGCCTTGAGAGGCGGTGCTCGTTTTTCAGCTGCGCGCGCACGCTCTTGCCCAGCATATTAGGGCGCTCGACCTCTGGAATGCTAGAACCTAAATTCTCAGGGCTAGCATTGGTCAGCGAGTAATAAGCGCGGTCGTTGAGCGCGGCGGCAACCTCCGGACTTAACTCATTGTCCTGGGTGCGATTAGGGTCACGTACCGGCACCATCTGCTCAAGCGTGATGTCAGTGCGCTTAGCGAGCAAGGGCTTGCGGTTCTCATCGTGATTGTGAGAGATCACAGCATAGGCCGCCGCTAAGATCTCGGCGCTCGAGCGGTAGTTGTAGGTGAGGTAGAGGCGCTGGGCTTCCTCACCGTGATTTTCAACGAAATTGTTGAAGTACTCGACGCGCGCGCCACGGAAGGAGTAAATCGTTTGGTCTGGATCGCCCACGATAAAGAGATTGTGGTGATGCGCGGCCAAGATCTCCACTAATTCGTATTGATCGCGGTCGATATCTTGGAACTCATCGACCAAGATGTACTCGAGGCGCTGCTGCCAGCGTTCACGCACTTCATCATTGTTCTTTAAGATGTGCAGGGTCAGTAAGATGAGGTCATCAAAGTCGAGACTGTAAGTGGTGCGCTGGGCAAAGAGGTAACGCCAAAAGAGCTTGAGCGTATCCTCCGTGGCCTCTTCGGAGCGGCGCAATAACTCCGAGCTGTCAGGGCCGATCAGCGGGGCGATATAGTCCTTAGTTTCCTTGAAGCCATCGATAAACTCCCAGGCCTTCTTCAAGGACAGCTTCTTACCGTCGATCTTGCACTCACCATAGAGCGGCCGCAGCATATCCTTCACATCGCTGACATCGCTGATAGTAAAGGTCTTAGGCCAGCCGATAGCGTTGATTTCCTCGCGCAAGAATAAGGCACAAAAGCCGTGGAAGGTGGTGACAAAAGGATTGCCAATGGCATTGCCGCACATGCGCTGCACGCGCTGCTTCATTTCCAAAGCCGCGCGATTGGTAAAGGTCACACACCAGACCGCGCGCGGTGCAATACCGTACTCGCTAATAAGATAGGCATAGCGATAAGTCAGGGTACGGGTCTTACCGGTACCAGCACCCGCGTGCAAACAGACATAGCCCTCGGTCGCCTCAACGGCAGCACGTTGCTCGTCGTTGAGCTCATCAAGCCAGGAGCTATCATCGGTAGGCACCGGATCGCTGTGCACACCATTGATCCCAAGATGAGCCAGCTGCTGGGCCGCAGTAGGAGCCGGGGTATTGATGGTACCGGCGGCCGGGGCAATGTTAGCCTCAGGTAAGGCCGCCTGCAGCGATGCTACCTGTGCCTGATATGTCGCGTCACTGCTTTCGTTCCAACCGGCCATGCCCCTACCCTCTATTAGCGAAAAACCTTTTTCTTGCCTGATTGTACCACTTGCCTTATTTGACCTTAGGGCCGTTAGAAATAGCCGTAAAGTCAAAGAGATTGCGATCTAACAAGTGCGATGGCACCACATTCTTGAGCGCCTTGAAGATAATGTCCGGGCGCTTAGGCTGCTCCTTTTCCCAGGCGTGAATCATGCGCAGCATAGCAGCGCGCTCTTCGTTCTCGCCATAGCCACACAGCCCCTTAGGCAGCACCGGATAGTTCTTGAGCTTGGCAAGCTGCGTCAAATCGCGCTCACGGCAGTACGCCAGCGGTCTAATCACCGTCAAATCGTCGGTGTCGGTGCGTAAAATCGGCGGCATCGTCTTCATGATGCCCGAGTAAAAGAGATTCAAGAAGAAGGTCGCAAGGATATCATCGCGGTGATGGCCTAAGGCAAGCTTATTGACGCCTAACTCGCGAGCAGCGGAGTAGAGAAAGCCGCGACGCATACGCGAGCAAATCGAGCACATACGCTGGCCCTCTTGCAGCTTGGCCTTGGAAATCTCATAGACTGGGCGCTTTAAGACGTGATACTCCAGGCCCACCTTTTTAAGGTGTTCCTCGACTACGCCCTCAGGCGTATTAGGAAAGCCCGGCTCAATGTGCACCGGAATCAAGGTGAAAGGAATGGGGGCCGAGCGCTTGATCGAGAGCAAGAGGTCGAGCATGGCATAGGAGTCCTTGCCTCCTGAGATGCAGACCATAATCTTGTCATTAGGCTCAATCATGCCATAATCGCCGATGGCATGACCCACCTTACGGCGCAAGCGCTTAAAGAGCTTGTCGGCTTGGTACTTCTCTTCCTTATTTTCGATATTGAAATAAGGACTGACCTTGCGGCCGTACTCGTCGGCCTTCTCTGGTAATTGCGTGTCGTTTTGCACCGCTTTTCCCCATAATAAACCAAATCCCCAGGATCTTCCCACTATCTGGGGGCGCTTAGTTTAGCACAGGGGTCAAGCTCCAAAGCAAGCTACTGGGCAATCAGGATCGGAGCATCTGCCAGCTCTTCATCGGCAAAGCGGCAGGCATCGCTAATGCCTTGGGCGCAAGCACGCTCGATGTAGATCTTGGCTTGATAGCGATCAGGTTCAATGCCCTTGCCGGTGTAAAAGGCAAGGCCCAATTGGTATTGGGCAATGGCATTGTTCTTAGCCGCTGCTTGCTGATAGAGGCTGACTGCAATCGAGTCATCCTCAGCTACGCCTTGGCCATGGGCGTACATATTACCCAAAAGCACTTGGGCTAACGGCTCACCTTCTTCTACCGCCTCAGAGAGCCAGCTGTAAGCTAAGTAATAGTCAGTGCTGACGCCGGACGCCTCTTTTAAGGCTTGGCCGACATAGAGCTTGGAGGCGGTGTTGGCGTCATGGGTACCGGCAAATTGATGCCAGTAAAAAGCCTTTTGGCGATCGACCGGCACACCGATACCACGCTCATAGCAGTAGGCAATCTGGGCTTGAGCCACGCCGCTACCTGAGACCGCCGCTTGCTCAAACCAGTAGGCTGCAAGCTGCGCGTTTTGCGGACAGCATTGCCCGGATTTGTAATTCATGGCCAAGAGCAATTGCGCGGATGCATTGCCGCCCAAGGCTGAGCGCTCCAGCCAATACAGCGATTGCTTTAAATCTTGCTCGACCACCCGTCCTTGCGCAAAGTAATGGGACAGCTCGAGCTCAGCACGCGGATCGTGGGCAATAGCTGCTTGCTGCCACCAATGAAAGGCGGTTTTGAGATCTTTGTGCGGGCCCACCTCTAAGGAGCGTGCCAGCAGCACCTGGGCATCAACCGAACCGCGCTGGGCTTCCGCCATCAAGAACACCAGACCTTGCGGCAGGGGTTCAACCTTATCACCTGCTGGCGGCAGCGGCTCCTCAAACAGCGGCACCGCATCAGCAAAGAGATCAGTGCCAGCCGCCGCACCGTTCGCAGCTTCAGCGACATTTGCCACCTCGGTGGCAGCCTCAGCTGCACTCGCTGCCTCAGCGGCACTCGCAGCCTCGGTGCTAGCCTCAGCAACTGGTGCAGTGGAATCTGCGGCAACTGATTCAGTGGAGGCCGCAGCCGCGTTCGCACCGGTCTCAGCGTCTGATGCGCGCGCAGACTCGGTGGTAGCCTCAGTTGGTGCTGCGCTCTCAGTCGCGCTTGCAGCGGCGCTAGGAACCACTTGAGGTACCGCTGCCGGATCTACCGACTCCACGGCATAGACTGAGGCTTGAGTTAGCATCAAGGCACTGGCTATGGCCAATGCAAGCAAGTTAGTTCTCATAGCACACCGCGACTTAGGTTGTGGCCAGCTGCGTCTCTAAGAGCATCTTGCTTCTGACAAAACATTGCTTCTTAGAGACCAGTCAAAGATGGTTGAAACAATGATGGGAAAAATGATTTTAGTGCAGACCCGTGACACTCTCTGCGGCCATTGGTACACGCTCGATCACGGCCTTAGGCGTGATTACCGCGACGTCACAATCAAGCTCATCGACCACGTGCTCGCAGATATTGCCGACCAAGGCCACGGCTAAACCCTTACGAGCTGAAGTACCGATAAATAAGGCGGTTGGATTGAGTTCAGCGCATAAGGTTGGGATGACCTCGTCCGGCTGACCTTCACGGATGTGGCAGAAATCAGCTGGGATACGGTGACGCGCGGCAAAGGATAGCACGGCCTTGCAGCCTTCCTTTAAGGCAGCATCACCTAATAAATCAGGGGTAAAGCCTGGTAAATCGATGGTAGCAGGCGGCAGCAGTGGCGGAATCGCATTTAAGATGTGCAGCTCACAGTGCATGATGCGGCACAGCTCTTGGGCCTCACGCAGCAAACGCACATTGAGCATGCGCAGCTCGGTGTCCTCAGGATCGGAGAGATCTAAGGCCATGGCGATGGTGCCGGTTGGGTGCCAAATGTGATCCTTGGCGATTAACACAGGAACTGGAGCGTGACGTAACAGCTGCCAATCAAGTGGGGTAAAGAGCACGCTGTCTAACATACCGTGCACTTCGTGCGCCTTGATGATGAGATCGACACCTTCCTCATGGGCCATATGGGTAATGTCCTTACCGATGGTCTTAGAGATTAAGATGCGTGGCTCTACTTCAAAGCCCATCGCATGGATCGACAAATAAGCCTGAAGCCACTTCTCGTTTTTGGTCTTGAGCGCGGCAATCGCTTCGTCGTTTTCCACCGACAGCTTGGAGATGAGGTTCTGCGACAAATCGGTGACTGGCAACACGGCGATGATGTGATGCGAACCCTTAGTTGCCGCCCGCGCTAAGGCCATGGCACGCTCTAAGGCGACCTGACGCATTTGCTTAGGCTCGATGACCACCAAGATTTTTTTGAAGTTTCTCACCTCGGAACTCCTTTAGGCCCCAATCAAAAACAAGAACGGCTGTTCGCCTTACAAAAAATCATAGCACGGAACCGCCCGCCCGCGCAGAACAAGCAACCAGACTGTGACCGGCGCGCAAATTTGGCTCAACCCAAGAGGCACCGGGACTTATTCACTTTGATCTTCAGACTGGCAGTGGGCAAAAATGTTCCACGCGCGCCCTGTTCTATGGCACGACACGCTTCACATTTTTTCCAAATTGTTCCACGGGGCTTCAATTTGGTGCCACGCCCTGCTACGTCCCGCCCGCAAGAGCGCGGCGCTCTTGCTCATGGCGCACACGCCTTGCCTGGAACACGCGTCTTACTTGGGGCGCACACGCCTTGCCTGGCACACGGGTCTTGCCTGGGGCGTACAGCGTCTGACCTGTGCTGGTGCTTAGTCCTTTTTACCGTTGTCTTCAATGCAATAGTTGTAAGTCGAGGTTACGAGCTTTTGCCAGGCATCGCGAATACGATTGACGTAGCGGTCGTGCACCTGCTCATTGACGCTGTAGTGGTAGTGGTAATTGCCCACCCCCACCCAGATGTTGTTATCGGCCTTTTCGATTTCGCGGCGGATCAAGTAGCCCATCGCCCAGATATTGTGGCAAGGCTTGGACTTAATCACGCTCTTGCTCAGGCCAAATTGCTTGAGCTCCTTTAAGCGCACGTCGTTGATCTGCGCCGGGCCGCAGTCTTGAGTGCCATTGCGATTGGTGCCGCATTTGCCGTTAATGGGACCGCGCTCGACATACAAGATCGAGTACAAGAGCTCCTCAGGGAGCTCAAATTGGTAAGCTGTCCACGCAATGCAGTTTTTGAGCGACTCATACTGTTTCATGGGCGCCTCACGATAGGCCACGTCGCGCCAGTGGCCCTCGACCGCACAAGACATCGAGGCGCTCAGGGCAGGTCCGGTTAAAACCAAACTCAAGACCAATGCCGCCACTTTGACCATGAAAAGCTCCTTGGACTACCGCTTTTGGGCGTCCGCTTGCTCCAACTCGAATAATACTGCTTTGGCTTGATCTTGCTCTGCCTGAGTCATAGGCAAGACAATGGCCGCAGCTTTAACTAAATCGGCCTCAAGCTTATTTTGATCCACCCCATCAAAGTTCAAAGCTTGGGCTTGCGGATTCGGCTGACCAAATTTGTACGGCACTGGCTCGATGTAATTGGAGCCTTCAACGTAATAATTGACGGTCATCGCCGTGATCAAGGTACGCACCGAGCTTTGCTGGTTCACCAAGACCAAAGGCTTGAGCATAAAGATAAAGTTCTTGTTGATACCCTTTAAACGCACTTGCAAGCCGGTGGCAGACGCGCCTTGGAATTGGCGGATCAAAAGCTCGCTCGGTGCCGCCGACACCTGGGCGCTAAAGCCTTGGTTCTCAAGGCGGGTGGAGACAATCTCCATTGGCAGGCCGTTTAAATCGTAAAAGCGCAGTACCGACAGGCCATGGCGCGGCACCGCGATTTCATACTCTGCTTGGTAGGTGGCACTCAGGCGCATCACGCGCGCCTCTAAATCGCCGGGCACCGTTGGCACTTCCATTGAGTACTGGGGTGCGGCCTTGCCTTCGATATAGGTGTGCTCTAAGAGCTGTTCCTTGGTTCTAAAGTCAGTCAAGGTATCAGACAGCTCAGGGGGCGCGGCAGGCGCAATGACATCGCAAAACGCTCCTGGGCTGAGCAGCATCAGGCCCAACAGACCAAGTGTGCGACCAAATTGTGTGCGACTAGCCATAATCCACCCTACAACCAACAAAGATGCTTTGATATGGCCAACTTTTCAGAATGATGAATATCACAAATTTAAGTTTACCCCCCTGACGACTATGGCGAAACGGTCATGATGACAAACATCACAGTTTTAAGCATCCTCCTGTGGCTCGGGCTCCATTAATTCAGGCCGCAGGTTTCGCGTGACGCAAAAAGTGTGAAGTTGATCAGGTTGACTGAATAGCCATAGCTATGCAGAAAGTGTGAGCTATATCATCGTGATAAGCTGGCCATAATGCTTTGAGTATAGCACGGTGCAGCTAAGGCAAAGCGCGGGCCACCTCGGGCTAGGTGTGCTAAAATCTTTATGATTCAGGCACGCGGCCTGATAACCTTTTTTGCCAAGAGCGCGCGGTCCTGTGCCTAAAGATAGCAGCACACCCGGCCTTATTTGGCGTACCCATGTTGAGGATCCCCATGAGCGCTTTAGTATTGGGTCACAAGAACCCTGACACTGACTCCATCGTTTCCGCTTTAGCTGCCACCAACTTATACCGTGGTCGTGGTTTTGACGTAAAGGCTGTCGCTCAAGGCACCCCTGCTCCTGAGACTGCATTTGTCCTCGAGCGCTTCAAGTTACAGGCCCCTGAGGTTGTTACCTCGGTTGCAGGCCAAGAGGTTTACCTCGTTGACTTCTCGGACTTAGCTCAGGCTCCAGCTGATTTTGCCGAGGCTAAGCTCTTAGGCATCATCGACCACCACAAGTTAGGCGATGTCACCTCCGATAGCCCAGTTGAGTGCTTCATTTGGCCGGTTGGCTGCTCCAACACCGTGATCAAGATGCTGCACGACTACTACAAGGTTGCCATCGACCCAGCCTTAGCTGGTGCCATGCTCTGCGCTATCCTCTCGGACACCGTCTTATTCAAGAGCCCAACTTGCACCGAGCAAGACAAGCAAGCCGCTTACGACTTAGCCAAGATCGCTGGGGTCGAGGATCTGCAGGCCTTAGGTATGGAGATGTTCAAGGCTAAGAGCAACTTAGCTGGTGCTACCCCACGTGACCTCATCTTCCGTGACTTCAAGGACTTTGACATGTCCGGCTCCAAGGTTGGTATTGGCCAGCTCGAGTTAGTCTCCTTAGACCTCATCACCCCAGAGCTCAAGGCTCAGTTAAAGGATGAGTTAGCCAAGGTCAAGGGCGAAGGCCGTCACAGCGCCTTATTAGTCTTAACCGACATTATGGAAGAGGGCTCGGAGCTGTTATTAGTTTCCGACGACGCTGACAAGGTTGCCGGTGCCTTAAAGGCTACCGTTTCGGACAAGATTTGGCTCCCAGGCGTCATGAGCCGCAAGAAGCAAGTCGTCCCATTCTTAGAGCAAGCCTTCAAGGCCTAAGCGCAATTGCTAGCCTAATTTCAGGCTTAAAAGGCTCAGCACCACATACAGAGAACTGAGCCTACTAGAAAAAGAGTTCACTTGAGCAATCAGGGTGAACTCTTTTTCTTTTTAAGGGCGGCCGTTTTTGCACAAAAAACGCGACAAACAGGCCGTTTTGTGTGGTAAATTAGGCGCGTTTTGGCCTTCAGGCCGCTCGTTCTTGGACAAAGTGGATTTTTCTTAATGACGCAAGCACGCAACTCTAACTCAAGCCGCATCCCTCATGTGGGGGTAGTCTCACTGGGCTGCCCTAAGAACTTGGTGGACTCGCAGCGCTTAATCTCAGTGCTCATGGCCAAGGGCTATGCCATTGAAAACGACTTTGATAAGGCCGATGTCGTGCTGATCAACACCTGCGGTTTTATTGAGCCTGCGGTCGAGGAGTCCTTTGAAACCATCTACGAGGCCAAGCAAGCCTGCCAAAACATCATCGTCATGGGCTGCTTAGGCGCTGAAAAAGAAAAGGTCTTAGCCGAGTACCCAGATGTCGCGGCGGTAATTGGCCCAGGCAAGCGCACCACGGTGCTGCGTGCGGTCAAGGACTTAGTGGGCGAGCCTCCAGCCATTGCCCACCAATCGGTGCCAAGCTCGGGCGTGCTCTTAACTCCACCGCACTACACCTACCTCAAGATTGCCGAGGGCTGCCGCCATCGCTGCGCCTTCTGCATTATTCCGGATTTACGCGGCAATCTGCGCTCGCGCTCCCTTGCCAACATCGTGGCTGAAGCCCAAGACTTGGTCGCACGCGGCGTACGCGAGATTATGGTGATCGCCCAAGACTCCTCAGACTACGGCTTTGACTTCAAGGATGGCACCAATCTGCTCACCTTGTGCGAGGCCTTAGGCAAGGTCACCCCACGTCCATGGTTCCGCTTGCACTACGTTTACCCAAGCAAGCTGGTCGATGAGCTCATCAACTTTATGCAGGATGGCATCATCCTGCCATACCTCGACGTGCCGCTCCAGCACGCATCCGAGCGCATCTTAAAGCTGATGAAGCGCCCAGGTAATATCGAGCACACCTTAGAGCGCATTATGAAGTGGCGCACGATCTGCCCTGATCTCACCATTCGCTCTAACTTCATCACTGGCTTCCCCGGTGAAACTGAGCAAGACTTTGAGGAGCTGCTCAACTTCGTTAAGACCGCGCAGCTCGATCGCGTCGGCACCTTCCCGTACTCCGATGTTGAGGGCGCTCAAGCCAACGACTACGACGGCGTGGTCCCTGAGGAAGTGCGCCAAGAGCGTGCCCGCATCTTAATGGGGCTCCAAGAGGAAATCTCAGCGCAGAAGTTAGCGGCCCGCCACGGCAAGACCTTTGAGATGATTGTCGATACCGTAACCGAAGAAGGTGGTCTCATTGCCCGTACCAAGTACGAGGCCCCAGACATCGACGGCATCGTCACGATCGACGAGCTGCCAGCTGGCGCCAAGGTCAAGGAGGGCGACCTCATCTTAGCTGAGATCACGGATAGCGACGAGCACGATATGGAGGCCAAGTTCATCAAGAACATCACGCCAACCAGCCATATCCCATTTGCCACCCGCTAACTAAATCTCTCCCCCCAAAAAGCCCAGCCCGCGCGCTGGGCTTTTTGTTGCCCGCACGATTTTGTGCCCCAAAACAGGGAATAACCTAAAAAAAATCCTAGACGATAACTAAGCGCGTCGTAAACAGCACGTGCGCAGTTGCGGATCAAAGTAGGGCAAAAATCCTTGGTCAGTTACGAAAATTCGTCCCCATAATTTGACGCGTAGTTTAGTCTGAAAACATCAAACCTAAGGTCGCAGGCGCGACCGCTGAACATCAATTGCCAATACTTGGCGATCACGACCGCCAAGCTGATTTAGGAGAATGCTCATGGCAAACTTAAAGAAGGTATCCGTAGCTGGCCCACGTACTGAGCTGCACGACGCATTAGGCTTAACTGGCTGCGAAGCTTCCTACAACGTCTTACCTGCCGGAGCAGCGGTCCCATTTGTCCACGCCCACAAGAAGAACGAAGAGCTATACGTGGTCACCGCTGGCGCAGGCGAGCTCTACGTTGACGGTGAAATCACCGCCATCAAGGCCGGTGATGCCTTTGCTATCGCCCCTGAGGGTCACCGCTGCCTCAAGGCTGGTCCTGAGGGCCTGACCTATATCTGCGTTCAGGCTCAGCAAGGCTCGCTTGAGGGCTTCACTATGACTGATGCGGTCATTTGTGAGGGTGATAAGGCCTTCTAAAAACGCGTTCGGCGTCACCCCATCACAGAGCCAACTGCATTAAGATTGGCTCAACTTGCCACAAAAATTTATGAGTTAGGATCATGGCAAATTTTAATAAGACCACCGTAGCAGGCCCACGTACCGAGCTGCACGAGACCTTAGGCTTAACCGGCTGCGAAGCTTCCTACAACGTAATGGCCACTGGCAGCGTCGTGCCATTTGTCCACGCCCACAAGAAGAACGAAGAGCTCTACATCGTCCTCAAGGGCTCAGGTGAGCTCTACTTAGACGGCGAAATCACCGAGCTCAAGGAAGGCGATGCCTTTGCTATTGCCCCTGAGGGTCACCGCTGCCTCAAGGCTGGTCCTGAGGGCCTGACCTATATCTGCGTTCAGGCGCAACAAGGCTCACTTGAGGGCTTCACCATGAGCGACGGCGTCATGTGCGAGGGCGAAAAGGCCTTCTAAGAGCAAGCCAAAAGTTAGCCCATAGCTAGGCCAGACCTAAGCCTAGCCTTGGTCCATAACCAAACCTTGGCTCACAAACCAAGCCCCGCACTCGTGAGAGCGCGGGGCTTGGTCGTTTCTGGGCCTATCTTGGGATTAGAGCCTGATTTGGCCTGAGGCATGAGCTTAGACTTTAGCCGAAGTTGTGGCGGCACTGCTGCGCGATCACGCAATTGATGCAGTGATCGGCGTATTTCTTGGCGGTGCAAACATAGCGGCCATGGAGCAGCAGATAGTGATGGGCGTCTTGGATAAAGCTTGGATCGATGAGCTCGGGCAAGCGCGCTTCGACCTCAGCTGGGGTCTTGCCCAAGCACAGGCCAGTGCGATTGCACACTCTAAAGACGTGGGTGTCGACCGCGATGTACGGTTTACCAAAGGCGACATTGAGCACGACCTTAGCGGTCTTGGAACCCACGCCGGGCAGCTTAATGAGGTCATCGTAGTTATCAGGAACCTCGCCGCCAAACTCATCGTTTAACATCTGCGCCAGCGAGGCTAAGTGCTTAGCCTTATTTTTCCACAGCCCAATGCTCTGAATGTAAGGGGCAATGCCCTCAGGACCGAGCGCCGCCATACTCTGAGCATCAGGGGCCACCGCAAAGAGGTCTGGAGTAGCCTTATTGACCGCCGCATCAGTCGACTGGGCCGAAAGGACGACCGCGCACAACAGCTCAAAGGAATTGCGGTAGTTAAGCTCACTCTTAGGATTAGGATTTTGCGCTTGTAAGCGGCTCATGAGCTCAAAACGGGTCTTGGGCCCCAGTAAGGTCTTGCCCACCTGATCATGCTCAATCCCTTCTTGCTCCGCGCAATTTGCCAGGCCCATGACATGACCTAAAAAGCCCTTTTCCGCCTGCACCTTCTTATTTTTGGGTTGCGCCTTAATTCCAGCGGCAGATTTGATCTCAGGGGCAGTTTCTTCTGTCTTACGTGCGCTCATCTCAAACTCAATGTCGTGGGATAGGAAAAAACCAAAAAGTCAGTTTGATATTTAGGGTAGCGCGGCCATCAAGACCGCATCAGACCTCAGATCATTATGCCAAAGCGATACTTGTGCGCAAGCCCTTTACCACCTACAGCGCCAACCATTTTTTGCAGCTTAAAGCAGCAACGTAAATTCATCCTCACGAGACCAAAGCAGCCTTACGCCCAAATGACAGTTTGGCGCCCTCCGCGCTTTTGGCATAAAATAGAGCGCCCTTAAGCTTAAGTCAGGTCTGAAGCGCGCTTTTTATCGCGGAGCCATCGCCCCAGATGCCCGCTCCGAGCTGACCCAAGGTCAGAGCAGAACTGACCCTAGATCGCAGTAGCGCTGACTCAAGGCCTGAACTGCTCCAGAGCGCACCGAGCTGACAAAAAGTCGCAAAAGCGATTTTGCAGGCGCGTAAAGGGCGATGATAGGGGCTGCTGCAGTGCTGCCGAAGTGAAGCTGTCCGTGTAAAGCTGCCGATGCAGAGTTGCTAGCGCAGAACTGCCCAGGCCTCCTTCCTGTTTTGCTGAGATGAGAGATCGATGTTAGAAGCCTTAATCTTGTTTTTTAGCGCTGCCATCGTCAACAACTTTGTGTTGGTGCGCTTCCTTGGTATCTGCCCGTTTATCGGTGTCTCCAAGCAACTCTCAGCAGCCTTAGGTATGGGCGGCGCGACCACCTTTGTCTTGGTCTTATCCTCGCTTTTATGCAGCTTGGCCTTCAACTACGTATTACGGCCTTTGGGCTTGAGCTCACTTGATCTTATCGTCGACATCATCGTCATTGCGGTCTCAGTGCAATTAGTCGAAATCTTCATCAAGCAGTTCTCATACAACCTCTATCAAGCCTTGGGTATCTACCTGCCTTTAATCACCACCAATTGCATTGTCTTAGGCTTAGTGCTGCTCAATGCTTCGCTCAATCACACTATCGTCGAAGCTTTGGTTTACTCCTTGGGTGCGGGTGTGGGCTTTACCTTGGTCTTAACCTTATTTGCCGCGATGCGTGAGCGCTTAGAGCTCAATGATGTTCCGGCACCCTTCCAAGGCACTTCAATTGCCCTGATTACCGCAGGTCTGATGTCCTTGGCCTTTATGGGCTTTGCTGGTTTTGCCGGTAGTACGGCCTAATTTCCTTATTTTGTGAAGTTGATGTGCTATGTTGCTTAATCTCAACGAGATACATTTTCTTTTAGCCGGAGCCTTCGCCCTCTTTGCTTTGGGCTTTACGCTCTCACTCTTGGCGCGCAGCAAAGCGCAAGGTGGCAATGATTTAGCCCAGCGTCTGGAGCAAGCGCTGCCAGGAGCCCAGTGTGCCCAATGCGGCTTTCCCGGCTGCCGCGCTTATGCCGAAGCGATGGCTCAAGGCACTGCCCCCTGCAATAAGTGCACGCCTGGTGGCCAAGACACGATCGAACAATTGGCTGCGATCTTAGGCACGCCGATTCCTGAGGATGACAACGACGACGCCATCTTCACCCCGCGCCAAGTGGCCATTATTCATGAAAGCATCTGTACCGGCTGCGGCAAATGTACCCGGCACTGCCCGGTGGACGCGATTGAAGGCACGGTACGTATGCCTCACCACGTCAATGAGCGTGAGTGTATTGGCTGCAATGAGTGCATCAAGACCTGTCCCGAGCGCTGTATTGAGCTCGTACGCTTAGAGCCGACCCTTGCTAACTACAATTGGGACTTAAAAGCCATCCGCGTCAAGCGCACCTAACCCCCATTTTTCTGACCTGAGATTGAGGCTATGTCTTTTTCGCAGCAACTGGACAAGATTTTAAATGGCAAGCTCTGGCGCTTCTTTGGCGGCATCAAGCCTGATGGTCGCAAAAGCACCAGCCATCAGCCGATCGAAGAGCTGCCGATTCCGTCCTTGATTACCCTGCCTTTGGATCGTCATTTAGGTCCAGGGGGCGAGATCTTGGTCAAGGTAGGTGATTACGTCAAAGCAGGTCAAGTCTTAACCCTGCCAGGCGGCAAGCGCAATGTGCCGCTGCACGCCTCTACCTCAGGCCAGGTCACCGGTATTGGCTTACAAGTCTTACCGCATCCCAGTGGCTTTGAGGGACGCTGCCTCACCATCAAACCTGATGGTCTTGATGTCGCAGTCACCCCTGAGCCTTGGCCTAATTGGCAAGACAAGACGCCCCAAGAACTCTTAGAGCGCATCCGCAATTACGGCGTGGAAGGCTTAGGTGGAGCCCAATTCCAGACTGCGGCCAAGATCGGCGCGGCCTTAGAAGAAGCTAAGGGCGATTGCAATATTTTCATCGTCAATGGCGCTGAGTGCGAGCCGGTTGCCACCTGCGATGATCGCCTGATGCAAGAAAAGGCCGCCGAGATCGCCCAAGGCATCGAGGTGGTACGCCACATCTTAAAGCCAAAGGCCATCATCGTTGCCATTGAGGACAATAAGCCTGAGGCTATTGCCGCAATGAAACAGGCGGTCGCACCAGATGTCATGGTGCGCACGATCCCGACCCTCTACCCATCAGGTGCCGCCCGCAACTTAATTAAGATCTGCACTGGTATCGAGATCCCGTACAACGAGCACACCTCCGAGTGTGGCATCGTGGTCGATAACGTCGAGACCGTTTTTGCCATCAAGCAGGCGGTGATCGATGGCCTACCGCTCATTAAGCGCGTGATCACAGTCGATGGCCAAACTCTAGGTCGTAGCGGCAACGCCTTAGTGCGCCTTGGTACCAGCGTGCGCTTTGTCTTAAACGCTTATAAGCTCAATCCGGAGCGTCAGCAGCGCATCATCTTGGGTGGCCCCTTCATGGGCTTTACCCTGCCGAGCATCGATGTGCCGCTCACTAAGAGCGCTACCTGCATCTTTGTTCCGGCGCAAAAGGAATTACCACCGGCTGAAGAGCCGATGAACTGCATTCGCTGCGGTCGCTGTGCCCGCGTCTGCCCATCGCGCCTGGTTCCATACCAGCTCTATGCCCTCTCCAAGGCCGGTAAGCACAAGAAGACTAAGGCCTGCGGTCAAATGGACTGCACCGAATGCGGCTGCTGCGCTTATGTCTGCCCATCGCGCATTCCATTAAGCCACCAATTCCGCAAGGAAAAGGCGATTATCCGCTTATTAGACGAGCAGCAATGGCGCAATCAGCACGCCCAGGAGCGTATTGCCGCAAGAAACGAGCGCTTAAAGCAAGAAGAGGCCGAGCGCCAAAAGCGCCGTGCCGCAGCTCTGGCGCGCGCCAAGCAGCAAAAAGAGGACGAGGGCAAGCTCACCCCTGAGCAAATTGCAGAAAAACGTGCCGCTGCGGTGGCCGCCGCCCGCGCCCGTGCTGCGGCCAAGCGTGAAGCCGCACAAGGCACAGCTCAGGATAAGGCCCACAATATGATGGGCACGCAGAGCAAGGACGGTATGTTAGTCGCGGCCATGATGGCTCAAGGCGGCACCAGTGCCATGCTCAAGGAGCAAGCTCCCAATGCGGCACCGAGCGAAGAGGAACTCTCGCAGCAACGACGCGAGCAGATTCCTTATGCGCTGCGCTTAGGGGCTAAACCTAAGCACGCTCAGGAGATTACGCAGTGGCCTGAGATTGCACCGCACGAAAAAGATCTCGCGCGCGTGGAAAATCCACCGGCGGAGGGCGTAATCATTCCTGAGAGTAAGCCGAAGACCAAGAGCTACCTCTACGCCCCCGAGGAAAAGAAAGATCAACACTTAGAGCTACCAACCCGTTTGCGCCGCGCCGACGCCAGTGACTCAGCCCAGGCTGACCGCAATCCTGCTGACACCACTGCTCAGTCTGATCACTAAGAGCCCCAAGGACATCTCTATGCAAATCTCCGTACAAAGTGCCAAGCAAAACTTAGGCATTGAGCCTGCGCCTCATGTACACTGCACCATGAGTACGCGCAAGATCATGGTCTTGGTGCTGCTCTCCTTAGTGCCGGCCTTAGCGGTCTTCACCTATTTCTTTGGTGCTGGTACTTTAATTCAATTTGCCCTAGCCGCAGTCACGGCCGTGATCTGCCAGCTCTTGGCAGCCTTCTTGCGCGGCCGCAGCTTAAAGCGCGCCTTGCAAGATCCATCGGGCCTAGTCACCGCCCTACTGTTAGCCCTGACCTTACCTCCGCTCATGCCGTGGTATTTCACGGTGATCGGCACCGTCTTTGCCATGATCATCGTGCGCGAGTGCTTTGGCGGCTTAGGTATGAACCTCTTTAACCCGGCCATGTCGGGCTTCATCTTCTTGGTGATCTCAGTACCAGGAGTGTTCTACAACACCTGGATCACCCCAACCCCAAATGCCATCAGCATCGCCCATCCCACCCGAGTTTATGAGGTGATCTTCACCGGCGCGTCTCCTGACGACTTAATCTCCGAACTCAAAGTTTTAAACCGAGAGCAAGAAGAGGCTTACTTCGTCGCTAAGGCTGAAGCCGCCCAGCTGGCCGCCCAGCAAGCAGCTGAGCAGTCCGCACAGCAAGCTGCCCCCCAGTCAGAAGCAGCTACCCCAACGAACACCTTACAGTTTGAAGGCCATGCTGCGGTCGATGTCTTAACCGGTGCGACCTTCCTTGAGAGTATCAAGACGGCGCGTAAAGCGGGTAATGTTGATGAGCAGCTTAAGCTTGACTTCATGAACCCAAGCTTTAACGCCTATGTCTGGCTGGCAGGAGCCTATGCCTTAGGCGGTATCTTCCTTATTGCCACCCACGTCATTCGCTTCCAGGTACCACTATCGTTCTTAGTGGGCGTAATCGCCTTAGGTGCTCTGTGGCACTACCTTGACCCTACTATGTCGATCTCAGCGCTTGAGCACGTGCTGATGGGCGGCACGATGCTTGGTGCCTTCTACATCGTGACCGACCCAGTCACGACCTGCGGTACCTTTAAGGGTCGAATCCTGCTCTCGTTTTTAATTGGCCTCTTGGTCATCGTCATTCGCGTCCACGGCAGCTACTCAGACTCGGTAGCCTTTGCGGTCATGCTGGGCAATTGCATGGCACCGCTGATGGACGTCATGACCAAGCGTCGACCATTTGGTGTGGGTTATCGCAAGGGAGGCCTGAATTAAGATGAGCCTATTTGAGCAACGCCCAAAGACCCGAGCCTTTTTCTCGGGCTTTATCCTCGCCTTCATTGCCGTGCTCTGCACTACGGTCGTACTGTTAGCTGAACACGACACCAAGCCTGCCATTGAGCACAATCGGGCCACCCGCGAGCAGCAATTGATGGAGCAGCTCTTGCCCCACCTCAAAGACCAAGCCTTTGGAGAGATCACCTACCGCTGCAAGCTGGTAAGTCACCCCTTAATTGGCAACAACATGAAGGCCTATATCGCCACCGACCGCTCAGGCAAAATCCTAGGCTACATCGGCACTTACTCGACGAGCCGTGGCTACTCCAACCCGCTTATCTTGATTGCCGGCTTGGACACCACCGGACGCCTGACCAAGGTCGACATCTCCTTTACCCGTGAAACTCCAGGCATTGGTGACAAGGTAGAACGCAAGCGCGGCAACTATCTCGACCAATTCGATGGCAAGGGCCTGTACGACGCCAATTGGGACGTCAAGAAGTTCAATGGCGACTTTGACTACTTCACCGGTGCCACCGTCACCTCCCGCGCGGTAGTGCTCGCCACCCGTGACTTCCTTGAGGTCATGATGGGTACCGATTTAGAGCAACTGCCAAATTGCAACTAACCAAAAAGCGCAGCCAAGAGATTTGCTATGAGCACTGAACCAAACAACGCCCCAGTAGCTGAAGACCAAGACGCTAAGGCTGCCGCCAAGGCCCGCGCCATTGAGCGCGCCCGCGAGTTAGCGGCCAAGCGCCGAGCTGAAAAAGAGGCTGAGCAAGCAGCAGGCAACGCCGAAACCGGCAACGAGCAAGACGACGAGGCCAAAGCTGCGGCCAAGGCCCGCGCCATTGAGCGTGCCCGCGAGTTAGCGGCCCAACGCAGAGCTGAAAAAGAAGCTGGCAACACCGATGCTGCAACCGGCAACGAGCCAGACAATGAAGCCAAGGCAGCGGCCAAGGCCCGTGCCATTGAGCGTGCCCGCGAATTAGCTGCCAAGCGCCGAGCCGAAAAAGAAACAGGCAACGCCGAAACCAGCAACGAGCCAGACGATGCGGCCAAGGCAGCGGCCAAGGCTCGCGCCATTGAGCGTGCCCGCGAATTAGCTGCTAAGCGTAGAGCAGAAAAAGAAGCTGGCACCAATGAGCAAGCCGTCGGCACTGCCGAGCAAGCCGTCGACACTGCCGAGCAAGCCAACGCCCAGAGCGATGCAGCGAACGCTGGTGAAGACGACAAGGCCGCCGCTAAGGCGCAGGCCATCGCCCGCGCCCGCGAGCTTGCGGCCAAACGCAAAGCGCAGCAAGCTGAAGCACAGCAAGAAGAGCAGCCTAGTGAGAGCAGCGGTACGGTTGAAGGCGTGCTACTGTCAGGCAAGCCCAAGCAAAGCTCGCTATTTGAGATTTTCTTAAAGGGCATCTGGAAGGACAATCCAGGCCTGTGTCAGCTCTTGGGCATGTGCCCGCTCTTAGCGGTCACGACTTCGGCGGCCAATGCCTTGGGCCTTGGCATCGCCACCATCTTGGTGCTGATGCTCAGCTCCAGTGCTATCGCCTTAATTCGCCGCCTGATTGTGCCTGAGGTGCGCATTCCGATCTACGTGATCATCATTGCGGCCTTAGTAACCGTGGTGCGCTTTGAGGTTGAGGCCAGCTTCCCGGCCCTATACCAACAGCTGGGTATCTACCTCTCGCTGATTGCCACCAACTGCATCATCATGGGCCGCGCTGAGGCCTTTGCCGGTCACAATGGCGTGATCAGATCGCTGGTCGATGCGATCGCGAGCGGCATTGGCTTTACTTTAGTGCTCTTTGCCTTAGGATCGATCCGCGAGATCGTGGGCAATGGTACTTGGCTGGTGGGTGCCAGCGACCTCTTAGGGGGCTGGGCCGCAGGCTGGGAAATGCAGCTGTACGGCTCTGACTACACCTTGCTGATCGCCATCTTGCCGCCAGGCGGCTTCTTTGTCTTGGCCTTCCTCATTGCCGCCAAGAACGCCTTGGATGGTAGAGCCAAGCGCAAGGCGGAGCGCAAAGCCCGCATCGACGTCATGCGCGTCTAAAGCCGCCCACCGCAATTTAGTGAAAAAACGGCCCAGCACCAAGCGGCACGCCCCCACTAAATTGCGGTCAACCTGGGCGCTAACCAGTGGTCAACCTGGGCGCTAACCAGTGGTCAACCATGGGCACAAAAAGCTGATTTGCACGGTATTTGTAAACAGAGTTTACGAAATAAACGCAATTGAGTTGCAATTTGTTGCAAGTGATAAGCCTTTTCACCAGCGCAGGCCTATCCTATGCCGTGCAGTCAGGTGCTGAGCAATCCCACCTGACTTTCACTCAGCTCATTTTTGATCCTGCTTTGAGGCAGGGGAGATGTTCTACCCCATGGTTAAGATCAAAACCCTCGTTGGTTCGTTACTGGTTCTGCTGGTTTTAGGCTCTGTTTACGCCTGGTCGCTCTTCAATCTTCCTTTGAGCTCCAAATATGAGCTCGACATCGATGCCATCGCCTTTACCTTCGGCATCATGACCTTATTTATCGCCATTGGCAGCTCGAGCTCGGGCTTTTTGAAGCTGCGCATGGGCATGCAAAACGTGGTGGCCTTAAGTGCGGTCTGCACCGGCGCCGGCCTCTTGCTTGCGGCCTTTGCCCCGAACCTCATCACCTTGTACTTAAGTGCTGGCCTGTTATTAGGCTTTGGTGATGGCTTAGGCTACATGCTGGTCTTAACCAACTGCGTGAAGTTTTTCCCAAAGCACAAGGGCTTGGTTTCAGCGCTGTGCATTGGCGCCTACGGCTTAGGCTCGCTCTTATTTAAGAGCATCGACAGCTACGTCATGGCTAACTACTCGCTTGAAAACGCCCTGTTAACCTGGGGTGCGATCTGCGCGGTCGTAGTCACCTTAGGCAGCATCTTAATCTACGATGCCATGCAGCAGGCCTCGGTGGTCAGTGGCGCCAGCTCCAAGCGCGAGTACGATCTGCAAAACGCCATTCGCACTCTGCCATATTGGCTCTTAAGCCTGATGTTCTTTATCGACTGCATGGTTGGCCTGTACATCATCGGTGTGGCCTCGAACTTAGGCTCGGCATTACTTGAGATGACCGCCGCCGAAGCTGCCACCGCCGTCTCGGTCGTAGCTCTGGCCAACATTGCCGGTCGCTTAGTGATGGGCGTACTCTCGGACCGCTTACCGCGTATCCGCCTGATCACCTTTGATCAGTGCTTATCCTTAGTCGCCATCATTCTGCTCACGGTAATTCCGATCACCCAGGTGACCTTCTTTGCCGCTGTTGCCTTAATCGCCTTCTCCTTTGGTGGCACCTTAACCATCTACCCATCGCTTATCAGTGACTTCTTTGGCATCCGCAACTTAGCCAAGAACTACGGCCTGCTCTACTTAGGCTTTGGCTTAGGCTCCCTCTTTGGTTACGCCGCCGCCTTTATCTTCGGCTCCTACACTGTAACCTTCACCATGATGGGCGCCCTGCTCATAGTCGCGATCGTCGCCTCGCTCTTAGTACGCTTGCCAGCAGAGTTAGCCGAAAGCCACAAGGAGCTTATTCGCACCCAAAAGATCAGAAGCGAAGAGGAAGCCCCCAAGGAAGCCCCCAAGGAAGCCCAAGCCCAGAGCGCGCCGGAGGAGCCAGCCGAAACCAAGAGCGCACCAGCTCTGGATGCAGTAAAGGTTGAGCCTTCCCAGGATGTGCCTGAGGTAAAGCCTGACAAGGAAGCACCAGAATCTCAGTCTGATGCAACTCAGGCAAAAGATAAATCCGAGGCTCAGGCTGAAGCCACTGCTGAAGCCAAGCCTACGGCCTAACTGAATTTTCGCTCAGACATTTGAGCCCAAATTCAAATCGAACTTCGGCCCATTGCCTGCCCTGGCAGTGGGCTGTGCTTTTTATTGGAGGTAGGCTCAGGCAGGAACGAGCCGCTAAAGGCAAGAAGCCTACCAAATCTGGCAGTGACGGCGCGATCTGACCA
This sequence comes from uncultured Anaerobiospirillum sp., assembly GCA_944392765.1. Classification (GTDB taxonomy): domain Bacteria; phylum Pseudomonadota; class Gammaproteobacteria; order Enterobacterales; family Succinivibrionaceae; genus Anaerobiospirillum. The sequence continues at coordinate 29,239 of CALXXU010000002.1, read as the reverse complement.
TAACCCGCGCCCAGCACGGCCTTAGCTTGCCACTAAGCTTCAGTTTTTGGCCTAAAGAGCAATGTGACCGGCATGAAATGCCCTTTTAGCAGAGCTTGCGGCAAGGCCTTTCCGAACTTAGGCTAGGTCACACAATTTTGCCTTAAAAGCGCTTATTTATCAGATTTTAGCGCACAAAACATGACCTAAATGCGCGTGGCATGCCCCTTGCACTTTTAGGGACATCTTGCGCCAGGCTATCAGATGAAAACGTAGCGATCTTAGGCGTAGGCACAGAACAGAGACCATGTGGAGTATTAGTCATGTTCGGAATTTCCGTTAGCGGTATTAAGAACTCACAAAAGCACATCGATGTGACCTCAAACAACATCGCCAATACCAACTCGTATGGCTTCAAGAAGTCACGTGCTGAGTTCGCCGATGTTTACGCCAACAGCGTATATACCAACAGCCGCGTTACCACCGGTATGGGTGTGCAAAACACCGTAGTGTCCCAGCAATTTGCTCAGGGCGCACTCTCGGGCGACACCGGTAACCCACTTGATATGGCCATTCAGGGCAATGGCTTCTTCGTGCTCTCCGGCCCTAACGGCGACCAATCCCACACCTACACCCGTAACGGTGCCTTCCAAGTAGATAACGAGGGCTACATCGTCACCGCTACCGGCGACTATCTGCAAGGCTGGGATGTGGACGATCAAGGCCGTACTGCGTCCTTAGACTTAAACGCCACTCACAACATCCAGATTCCATCTGATACCGGCGCCCCTAAGCAGTCCAATAACATCACCATCGGTGTTAACGTCCCAGCTGATTCCGAGGATGTAGAGTCCATTACTACGACTGCTTTACCAAACGATCCTTGGACTGCAACCAATCCTGATGGCACTAATGCTACCCCATGGGATAGCGACTGGCTGCGCGTTCCTACTGATCCAGATGTACCTGTCGACACAGCAAAACCTGAGACCTTTACGACCACCTTACAATATGGTGTACCTCGTGGTGAAAATGGCGCAGCAGTTGACAGTCCTGATGATGCTGCATTTATGCAGTACTATGTCGACTTCGATCCAAATGACTCATCAACCTACACCAACTCGACTTCGCAAACTGTTCATGATTCGTTAGGTGGTGCTCATACCCTGACCTATTACTTCCTCAATATGGGAGCAAAGGGGCCAACTGGTGATGATGCCAACACCTCAACTTGGGTAGTCATTCCTTACCTTGATGGCGCTCCAGTTGACGTAGCACAAGTTGATGGTCAGCAAGGCACGGTAATCTCCGTTCCAGAATCTGCTTCCGGCCCATGCAAAGGTGCAAACTTCTTTGGTTTCCGCATGGAGTTTGATTCGTCTGGTGAGTTAATTGGTGATAGCACCATCCCTAGCCGCGTCGAGTTTGTAAACGGCACCACTCAGGGTACTCCCGCAGCTGACTTGCGTAGTGTTCTCTTTGATGCAGATAATGGTGCATTAAAAGGCAAAGCTGATGATGACACATTCACTTTAGAATCAGTTCGCGGTGACAACACCCTGGCCAATGGTACGCTGCATACCGCTATGGGCACCGGCATCAATCCAGACCAGATCTTATCCTTGGATATGCACGCCACCCAGTATGGCTCGTCGAAATTCGATGTAAGCCAGTCGCCAACTGATGACGGCTATGCTACTGGCGTGCTGACTTCGATTAGTGTGGACGAGAACGGCGTGATCATCGCTGAGTACACCAATGGCTCGATCTATAACATCGCCAAGGTCGCTATGGCTGACTTCGTCAACCAGCAAGGCTTAACCAAGATTGGTGACACCCAGTGGCGTGAGAGCTTAGCTTCAGGCCCTGCTATCGCCAGTGAAGCGAACTCTGGCTCAACTGGTTCGATCAAGGGCTCGAACCTTGAGCTGTCCAACGTTGACCTGACCACTGAGTTAGTTGAGCTCATTACCGCTCAGCGTAACTATCAGGCTAACGCCCAGTCGTTACAGACTCAAAACACGGTAATGGATAGCATCCTTAACATCCGTTAAGGTCTAGCTACCTAGCAGGCGCCGCGCGCCTGCGATACTCCACATCCTCAACGCCGAGCTGGGCTCGGCGTTGTTGTCTCTGCCTTAGGCCAAATCAACGCAGTAGCGCAAGCGCTGCGACGTGAATGCAGGACGGGAACCTTAGGGCCGACCTTGGTGAGCCGAGCTACAGCAGAAATTATTAACTATCTACCCAATTTTGTTGATACTATTGGCAGACAAACGAAACCACGTGGGTTGATAGCTTTAAATGAATTGGGAAATAAGAGGAGCTGGCGTTAAGCCGAAGAGGAAGATCCGCGTGATGCGGAATTGATGGAAGTTGATGAAAGTTAGTGGAAGTTTGATGAGTCGGGGGCTCTGGCTATGTTACTTGCTCATGCACACTGTGAAGTTGTTCTTGCCTACTCTGCAAGCAACAGTCTTCGCGGTTGTCACAACCCAGCAGCAAGTCAGCAGTCCCAAAGGGGTACTAACTTTGTGCGTAATCTAACGCAGCATTATGGACGTCGATCGCTTAGATGAACTTGGTCCAAAGTTGGCTAAAAGCCAAGTCGGCCTTGTTCCTAAGGGAAAAAGAGACCTTAGGATAAGAAGTCAGCTCGGAGCTTTTGCTCTTACATGCAAAAGTAAGGGGCGCTTACGCTTCCATTACTTGTTGATGTTTGGCACAAAATTGAGCTCAACTTTGTGGCCCAAGCAGGATGCCAGCTTTTGAATCGTCGAGAGCGAAGGGTAGATTAAACCGTTCTCGATCTTCGAGAGATTGGACTGGTTGATTCCGCTGAGCTTGGAAAGTTCGCGTTGACTGATGTTAAGGGCCTTGCGTGTCTCTTTGATAAATGAAGTGAGCTGCGAAGACGGGCTTAACAAGTCAAGATCGCCGGGCATAAAGTCGTCAGATGGCACATGTTGTTGGTTAAGCATGTTTTGCATCGACCACGTACTCCTCAATCAATGATCAAAATCGATTACTAATGACTCTCCTTACCTTAGTTAGTGTTTGTCGCCTCGAGCCTAGAGGATGCTGCCGAGGACTTACGCACCGAGCACAACAACTCAAAACGAATCATTCGATGCGGTGTCACAACCTTAACTTGGACACATGCCCCAAAGGGCGCACAGTACAGCTGATGTCGCTTACTGCTAAAAGAAACAACCTGCGTGGATCAAACCAACAGACCACGCTCCCAAGCTACCCATTTGTATTTGCTCTTTTCTCAAAAATAAACCGCACCGGTCGTGCGTGAGAACGCAAGACTTTATGGAGCAATTCACCTGACAGAAAAGATCTGGGATACAAGGAAGGGCCGCAGCTCACCCAAGATTTGACCTTGAGCCTACTGCGCAAAAGCTTGGTGATCCCACGCCAAGTCTTTGAGCACGAATCAAAGATTCGATCGTGCGCGCCGTACGGCCACTCAATCAAACTTTGATTATTGTTAGCAGGGCGAGTACCGCCTCACCAACGCCGCAAAGTGTATCACAAGACTTTTGCTTTTTCACCATCATGCCGCACATTTCTGAAATTTTACTCCAGATTTAGCTCGCAAAAGGCATATTTAAGCGTAATTTCAGTGCTTGTTTGTGAACATGACGGAGAAATTTCCATCTATAGCTTACATACCAGTAGGCATTTGCCGTAACTTGGTGCAGTTTGCCGTAACTGCGAGCTTGAAGCGCGCTCATCCATCTGGACTCAGACTTTGGAATGAAGCAGCTTCCTATTTGAGCTAAGTGAGCAATGCGTCAATCGAGGCTGAGCTTAGCCCCTTTATCAATCGAGGCAGAACTTGGTTCTAAGGTACAGCCTGCGCGGCCGTACCTTGCCTGCAACAGTCCAAGGACATGGAGCTAATGCAGGCACGAAATTGCAGGCTTGGCCTTAGTCTTGGGCCTTGCGCTCAGCTTGAGAAGCAGCGCTTGGCGCCTCAGACGTGTGGGTCTGAGCGTTGTCAGCCTCAGACGTGTGGGTCTGAGCGTTGTCAGACTCAGAGGCCGGGGCTTGCTGCTGCTCTGCGGCAGCATCTAGCTCGGGCTCTGTCCCTGACTCGGCCTTAGAGTTGAGCTCAGCCGTTGGCTCTGGCTTTTGCTCTGGCTGTTCTGAGGTTGCGGTGTTAAGCCCCATGGTTGTGCCCAAAACCGCGTTTTTATTCGTGTCATCAGTATCGGCAAAGCCAAAAGACTCGGTGGTCACCGCGCTAAAAGGTGAACCCTCGCACAAGAGCTTACTCTCTTTGCGCGAGCGCTTGAATTTGTGCGCTTTGACGCGGCCTTTAACTTGACCGGATAAAGCTTGCTCGGAACTGGTCTCCAGCTCAGTGTCGCCAGACTGAGTTTGCCCGTCCTTAGTGGCTGCGCTCTTAGGCTCAACTTTGCGCACAAAGACAGTGGCCGCCGCCGGATTTGAGCTTTCGGTGCTGGCGATGTTCTCACGCACGATATTGCTCTCTGCGTTTTTGTCAGTATCAGCTTGTCCTTCGGCGCGCTTTACCGCATCAACCGAGTTGGCTACGCCCTCGCGCTCCTTGATCGCCTCACCAATCGCCTCATCTAAGATGTCCTCAGCTTCCCCTTCAGAGGCGGCAAAGAGCATCTTTGCCGGGCACGATACCACGCGGTCACGACCAGTGCGCTTAGCCAGATACAAGGCCTTGTCCGCCTGAGCAATCAACTCCTCAATGCGGAATTGCCCGCGCATCGTCGTGATTAAACTGAGGCCTACCGAGATCGTGACGTAACTACTTGGCGTGCCTTCGTTCTTGAGCTGTAACGACTTGACCTTGTTACACAGACGCTCGGCCACGCTATAGGCGTTTTGCTCATTGATATCGCTTAAGAAGATGCAGAACTCCTCACCACCATAGCGGAACACTAAGTCCTTGCGGGCGACCGAGCGTTGCAGTATCTGAGCGACCGCAAAGAGTACTTCATCGCCGTGCTGGTGACCCATGGTGTCGTTGAGATTCTTGAAGTAATCGATGTCGATCATGAGACAGGCAAAGCTAGCCGGGGTATTGCTGCCTACACTCTTGATCAGCATATTGAGGCTGCCCCGGTTGAAGACCTTGGTTAAATCATCATACTTTGAGGACACCTTGAGCTCTTCATAGCGGGACTGGAGCTTGTTACTCTTCTCCTTGAACTGAGAATAGTCGGCAAAGATCTGCGGCAGCAAATCGACGATCTCACGGATTTCCATCAAGTGCTGCTGCTGCATGAACTTGTGGTACTCGGTGGCCGTAACGTTTTGGGTCTGTCTAAAACGCGTCAAGATATGGGCAATACTCTTGAGCGGCCGCATCACGTAGCGGTTTAAAACAAAAATGGTGACCGAGAAGCCGATCAAGCAGAACAGCAAGACCGCCATCACCATCGGCTGAGTTTCTGAGGCCAAGAAAGAAATGTACTGAATCTCAGCGTGGAGCGAACTGGCCTCACCAGTGGTGAAGGAGTGCGAGAGGTCATAGACCTTGCCTAAGAGCGTTTGCAGATCCGAGGCAAAGACCTGCTGCATATTCAAATACAGTTCCCAGAGCGGGTCAAAGCGATCAAGCTCCTGCTTGTAGATGGCGAGCATCTTCATGTCGGCCATCGTAGATGGCTCCATCAATTGGGCAATCGCTTGATTGATCAGCGCACGCTCATCATCAATGCTATCAGGGGTGTTAGTTGCAGCACTCTCCTGGGCTTTAGCTGCGGAGCCTTCAGGGGCCGCGATATTCTCATTGGCCGCTGTGCTCTCATTGATCTGAGCCTGTGCCTCTTGTTGCTCCTCGGCGCCAAGCTCAGCTAAAACCGTGTCACCGGCCGAGTCATTTTGTTCGATGCTATCTAAAGTCGAAGATAAAACCGCTAACGACTTGGCCTGATCAGACTCGGCCTCAGTCTGAGGGTCAAGATCTTGGTGATAAGGGTTATTGTCCGCAAGATCATTCCCATGCTTGGTGATAGGAGTGAATGGCTCGCTTACGCCTTCATAAGGATGGCTTTGTAAAAATTCCTTGCGGTCAAAGCTCGGGCTTAAGCGCTCGACCATCATCTGGTAGTAGAACTGATGCTCGGTGCGCAGATCGCGGGTAAAGGCCGTGGTCTTGTAGATGTCGATGTAATTGCTAATGTGGCGATCGATCTCAGGGAACAGCTCCGGATGCTCGTTATAGACCAGGTACATCACCGTGTCCATAAAGTGCAGCGAGCTATGTAAGGTGGTGCGCAGCTCATCTAATTGCAGACGCAGCTTCCACAGGCGATTAACCTCAAACAGGATCTCGTTGATATTTTCCTGATAGTCATAGCCATACTCGCGGTTTTTAAGCTCGGAGTTGTTGATGAGATTGCGAATGGCGACATAGGACTGGCGGGCGCGCTGCAAATCAGGCGAGGTCGCGACCAGCTCGATATTGCTGCGCAGCTCTACTAAATTGATCGCGCTTTGCTGAGTCGTGAGCACATGGGGAATGACACTGTTGACCAGCTCTTGGGACTTGTTTTGGATCTTATCCATGTCGACGTACAGATAGAACGCCAAGAAGATCGACAAAATCATCACGGGTAGGACACATAAGCGGGTCAGGTCACTGATTTTGCGAATCTGAAACATGTGTTACACCGTCAAAATTTGAGCCCGAGCACTTCCAATCTGTGCTCCATCAACAGTGGTTAACTAATGACAAAATTTGATCGCAGCATTTGAGCATCTTGAGCTTAAATTAGCGTTTTGCTCGCAGCAACACACTAGCGGCAAATACTCTTTAATTTGGTCACTAGAAACCTTAATCCCAATCTAATATTGCGCCTACATCATACGCCCATTTACGGCTAAAACTAGCCTCAAACCAGCGCTGAGCTAGGCAAATTACACGGCCGTGAGCTTGGTCACGCGCCACTGTAATCCTATCAGCAAGCGGGAACAAATTGTGCGCACATATTGCGTCATGTGCTCCAACTTTGTGCTCCAACTCTGAAAGTTACGCCTGCTGGCTCTGCTCTTGAGCCAAGCGCTGAGCCATGACCTCAGGATCCATCATACGCTTAGGCACTAAGAGATTAGGGTCAGCAAAATAGCATACCCCAAGGAACAGACCGTGATAGTGCGCTTGCACCAAGCTATTAAGCTCAGGGAAAGGATGAGGTAGCTTGAGCTCGGCTTGATCTTGTTCCGTACGCGCATTGCTCAAACGCACCTTCATGCCATGGCTTAAAGGCTCGGCTAAAACTTGAGGCAGCTCCACTACCGGCAGATTGCCCAAGGCCGACTCAATCGGGATGAGCAGATTATCTAAAGCCGTGAAGTCTAATTTGTTGTCACGCGTGTCAGCTAGGTGCTGCAAGGTCTCAAGGGAGGTCATCTGGCCTTCAGGCAAGCCCTCGACATAGACCCGGCGCAAGTGCGAAACGTAGGCACCACAGCCTAAGGCCTCACCGATATCCGAGATTAAGGTGCGAATATAAGTGCCCTTGGAGCAGAAGACCTCAACCTTAAAGGTGGTCGCGGTCTTTTCTAAGAGCTTGAGCTCGTAGATTTCAACCATGCGCTGCGGGATCTCGACCTCAGCCTCGCGCCCTTGGCGTGCGTATTTATAAAGCGGCTTACCGTTGACCTTAACGGCCGAATAAATCGGTGGCACCTGGACAATGGTACCGACAAATTGCTTGATTACGTCCTCTAGGCGCTCCATCGCATTACCGATCTCACGCTCGATCACGACATCACCCTCGCGATCGCAGGTGGTGGTGGTCTTGCCCAAGGTGCCTTCGGCTAAATAGCGCTTCTTACCCTCTAAGAAAAAGGATGAGAACTTGGCCGCCTCGCCTAAGCAAATTGGCAACAGCCCTGAGGCTTGGGGATCTAAAGCTCCGGTATGGCCACCCTTTAAGGCTTTAAAGATCGCACGCGTCTTGACTAAAGCTGTGGACGACGTGATGCCCTCAGGTTTGTCTAATAAAAAGATGCCGTTGATCTTACGCTTGGCCATGCCACCCTTCCCTTAAAATTACCAACAAAAAGGACGCGCCATTTTAGCACAGGCCTGCCGCTATCTGGCACCGAACCTCCGCATCAGTACCCGCAATTTAGCCCATAAATTAGCCCTTTGTGGCGCTTGGGACGATGGGACAGGGATTAGGCTTGCGTGGGGGCGTAAAAACCGTTATGATAAGCGCCATTGTTATGGGGGCCTCAGCGCTCTCGTATTCGAGCTTAGGACAACGGGTCAGGACCGGAAGGTAGCAGCCCACCCTTCGATTCGAGGTACCGAGATCACGTTGAGCGCTCCCGCCCATAAAAGAACCTACGGGTTCTTTTTTCGTTTTTGGGCCACCAAGATGGAAGCCTCCAATACTCTTGCTAAAAGCCATCTGCATGAGGTGATCTTTGCCGATCGCCACTACATCAATAAGCTCAATCAGCTCTTAGCCTTTATCTCCCACCTCGATAAAGCCCCACGCCTGCCGACGCAAAACTTCTTTATGCTGATTCGCCCGCGTGGCTTTGGCCTATCGCTCTCCAATGAATCGATCGAAGCGCTCTTGGTGCGCGACGAACTCTTGATGGATCACTTAGATCAGAGCGTGGCCGACACCATTGTCTCTAAGGGCATTGGTGCCTATCCGGTACTGCACCTCTCTTTTAACGACATTGAGCCTAATATCACCGGCTTTGATAGCTTTCGCGCCATGCTCGCCACCAAGCTGCAAAGTGAGTTTTGGCAGCATCACGTTAAGGTCCGCATCGATCAAGGACGCAGATCCGATCTGCGCATGCTGATGGTTGAGCTCATCACCGAGCTCTCCGAGCGTTCGGGCAAGAGCGTGGTGATCTTGATCGATAACTACGACGTTCCTTTTTTTATCGTGCGCACCTTTGATGATCCCAAGGAGCGCGAGCAGGCGCTAGCCCTGTACTTTGAGATGCTCAATGCCTTCCGCCAAGCGGGCAATAAGGTCAAATTTGGCCTCCTGACCGGCCATGTCAAGTTTCCACTCTCGAGCGATATGTCGCTGGGCCTGCCGCATGTTATCGATCTGTCCTTTTCGGACATCGCGGCCGCGCTCACCGGCTTTACTATCGACGAAATCAAAACTTGCTACGAAGAAGATCTCGCGCACATCGCACCTCAGCTGGGTGTCACCATCAGTGAGTACTTAAGCGCGCTTGAAGACTGCTACGGCGGCTTTGTTTTCTCCGATCGCATGAATAAGGTCTTAAACCCGCTCTCAGTGACTCGTGCCCTGGATAACGACGGCGAGCTTTACGCCTACAGCTGCGATAACGATTACTCCTTCTTGCAGCAAAGCTATAACGCACAAGAGCCAGACTTAGACTGGCTCATCGACAAGGATGGCCAAGATATGCTGCTCTTGGAGGATATCTCGCTGTGGCCTCAAGGCAAGGAATTTGGCTCGCTGCTCTTGCAGCAAGGCATTGTCTCGGTCAATAAGGTCACCTTTGCCGAGCAAGAGCATTCGCTGTCTTGGCGCTATCGCTTTGGCTTTCCTAATGTGGAAATGCGCCGCCTCTTCAATATCATCACCGGCAAGAGCCGACCAGAGTTACGCGAGCTCCCAATCAATACCCGCGTCTATGACGCGGGTGAAGAGGAGTACGCAATCGAGGATAACGATTAAGCGCTGCCGCAGGCAGCGCTACAGCCGGTCGACAGCGGCACTGCCGGTCGGCTGCGGCCAGTGCACTGCCTATCGGTCTTCGCTCCAGTGCAGCTTAAGGTTTTGTAGTGCGTAAGCAGCACGGCTAGGGTTGTAGTGCTAAATGGAGTTTGAGCAGTACTGCTGGGTGCGCGGTCAATTTAGTCCGGCGACTTGCTCTTAGCGTTGATCTTGGCAGCTTGGCTGGCAGAGAGATTGTCCGAACCTACCGCAAAGTTGCCAAAGACTGGTTGGCGCTCGGAAGCCGTCTGATAGCCCGACTTGTCGTCTAAGGTATAGAGGCTTGCCTTTGTGCGGTGAATAAAGACGCGACCGATGTGCTCAGGGATAAAGCACAGCTTGCGCGTCGAGACCGCCGCACTTAAAAAGAAGCGCGGCTGGGTGGTACCAAGCTCCTTATAGATCACCGCGTATTTGCAAAAGGCCGTCGGGTCGTGCCGAAGCCACTGACCTAAGTAAGCGATCACTTGATCACTAAACTTACGACGCACATCGAGGCACACCACCGCGTAGGCCTCCACCGCGATCGGTGCGGGATCCTTGCGCAGCTTGGTCCTAAGGCTCATAAAGTAGCCTAGGCGCAAGAGGTAGCTGACGATGTAAACCAAGAGCAGGGCGAGGAGGCAGTAGAAGAAGAGCTTATTCCCTGAGCCCACCTCGCGTATGCCTTGAGTTGCGGCATCAAAGTCCGTGACCTGATTGCCCGGCATGCCTAGGGGTAGACCAAAGACCAAGAGGGCCGCGATCACGGCCAAATAGAAAGTTACAGAAAGCTTGCGGTTACAGACGGTATCGACCAGGTTGAAGTCAAAGCGGACGCCCGCTTGGTTCAGATACGATTGAAGATAAGTGCGGTCTGAGGGTGTATTCATGCTTACGGCCTTTTTGCAATGAACTTAATTGCATCATAGCAAATTGAGCGCGGCGCTTGGTTAAAAACGGCCTTCAAAACCACTGGCCCAAAAAGAAGCCCACGCTGGTGCTCCAACGTGGGCTTCTTTATCAAAGGGTTGCGCTGTGCTTACTTAGTGCGTACTTCCACCCAGAACTTTTGCTCCAGCTCCTTGAAGAGGTTCTGGCAGGCATTGCCTTCCTTGTAGGTGAGCTTGGAGACGATAAAGATCGTGAGGGCACTCAAGATAAAGCCAGGGACAATCGAGTACAGGCCTAAGAAGCCCCCGATCTCCCAAATGATCACAGTGATCGCACCGACGGCCATACCAGCGATTGCCCCCGGCAGAGTCATCCGCGACCAGAAGACGCTGATCAGGACGCACGGACCAAAGGAAGCACCGAAACCAGCCCAAGCGTAGGCCACTAAGCTTAAGATGCCGCTATTTGGATCTAAGGCGATCACATAGGCGATCACCGCGACGATCAGGAGCATGACGCGGCCGCACCAGACGAGCTCGCGCTGCGAGGCATTAGGACGGAGCCAACGACGGTAGAAGTCAGCGGTCAAGGTGGTCGAAGCGACCAAGAGCTGGCACGATAAGGTCGACATAATGGCCGCTAAAATGGCCGAGAGCAGAATACCCGCAATCCAAGGATTGAACAGGGTTTGGGTCACGATAATGAAGATCTGCTCCGCATTATTGACGCTAACCTCAGGATGCTTTTGCGCAAAGGCCACACCGTAATAGCCGATCAAGACCGCGCCTAATAAGCACAGAGCCATCCAAGTGATCGAGATACGACGGGCATCGCCCATACCACGCACCGAACCTGCGGCCATGAAGCGCACCAGAATGTGCGGCTGGCCGACATAGCCTAAACCCCAGCCCACTAAGGACAAGAAGCCGATCACGGTCATACCTTGCAGGAAGTCATCCATGCTCGGATCCTTGGCCGCAATCAAGGCATTAGCAGCCTCAAAGCCGCCGCAGTCCATAATCATCACGACTGGAGTAATGAGCAAGGCAAAGATCATCAGGCTGGCTTGTACCGTGTCGGTCCAGCTGACCGCTAAGAAGCCGCCGATGAAGACGTAGAAAATGGTGGAAACGGCACCGATAAGCAAGGCATTGTGGTAGTCCATAGCAAAGGTCTGCTCGAACAAACGGGCACCTGAAACCATGCCCGAAGCGCAGTACACCACAAAGAAGATCAAGATGATCAAGGCTGCAATAATGGAGCAGATACGGTACTTATCGCAAAAACGGGCCGAGAGATAATCCGGCAGCGTCAGGGCATCGGAAGCGTTGGCAGTAAAGGAGCGCAAGCGAGCGGCGACAAACTTCCAGTTACACCACGATCCCACCGTCAAGCCAATGGCGATCCACGCCTCAGACAGGCCCGCTAAGAATAAAGCACCGGGCAAGCCCATTAAGAGCCAACCGGACATATCAGAGGCGCCTGCGGACAGGGCGGTGACGAAACGACCCAGACTACGGCCGCCCAAGACATAGTCATTGAGCGAAGTAGTCATGCGGGCGGCGGCAATGCCGATAATCAGCATGCACAGAATATAAACAATAAAGGTGGTTGTGGTTGAGAACATTGCCCAGCAAGCTCATGTTAAACCCAAGATCTGTATGTCACCAAGACGCAAGCCCAGCTCTAAGCTTAAGCGCATACTAAAGCGTAAGCGTAAGCTCCAGCCCCAACCTGCTATCTGTCTGACACACCCCACATTGGTGCGTGATATAGATCACGCTACCAAGAAAGTGCCTCATGATAGCAAAAATGAGCAAGCTTGGCTTTCTTGAGCCGCGCTCGGCCTCTGATCAGGGCCGCTCTGACAAGAAAAAGGGCGTGCCCACGGCTTGATCCACGGGCACGCCCCATTTTCGCCCCATTATGGTGCACAGACCGCCACCCCCTCAATCCGGGTGCGGCCGCCCTCCATTTCAGCGCAGGATGGTCAACTGAAGTGCGGGCTAAAGCCCTTCGACTGAGGTACGGGCTAAAGCACTTCGATCATGCGCTCGGAGCTTTGCTCCCAGTACTTCTTGAACGAAAAGTCCTGCGCTACGCAGAAATTGCGCTGGTACATCCGGAACACGACTGGGAAATCCTTAGGCTGCCACTGCTCCACATAGCTGTAACGATATGTAAGCCCTAGCTTGCGCATCACCGCACCGCTATGCGGATTATTGCGGTCATGAGTCGCCGTGACAAAGGGGATGCCCTCCTGCGCGACGTATTTGAGCAAAGCAGCCCCCGCCTCCGAGGTGATGCCTTGGTGCCAATACGAGCGGCTTAAAGCGTAACCTAAATCATGGGCGCCCTCAGGATCGACCTTGATATAGCCAATCGGCCACTCAATCCTATCTTTGAGGCAGATAGCGCAGCAATACGGGCCTTGCAGGCGAGTACGATAAAAGGCCTCGGCCTCCGCTTCGTCCTTAAGCGGCCACCAAGGCAAGAAGGTATTGACCTCAGGGTCTGAGAACAATGCCAGAATGGCCGGAACATCATCGACCGTGTGACGTAAGCGCAAGCGCTCCGTCTCTAGGCACCAAGCCATAACATTCTCCAATTTCGGTCCTAAGCTGGGCGCAAACTCATCAGCTAGAACCTAGGGCGCTCCTTGCTTTAACCCACAGCACTGCGCTGGGATCGCTGCCGGGCAGAGCAGCAACTGCGGGCTTGGGGCTAGGCTTGGGCTAAGGCGGCCAAGCGCTCGAAGTAGTCAGGGAAGGTCTTAGCGCAGCAGCGATAGTCTTTGATGATTACCGGGTGCTTGAGCGCCACTAAGGACAAGGACATCGCCATGCGGTGGTCATTGTAGGTGTCAAAGGCCGGAATGAAATTCGGGTCTGCCATCAGAGCGCGACACTGCTCCGTGTTGGCATCAACCACGATGTAGTCTGGGCCCTCCTCGACCGCGCAACCTAACTTGCGCATTTCGGTGGCGAGCGCGGCGATGCGGTCGGTTTCCTTGACGCGCCAGCTGGCGATATTACGAATCGCGATCGGGCTGTCAGTAAACAGAGCCATTGGCACCAAGGTCATAGCCGCATCAGGCATGTCATTGAGATCTAAGTCAATGCCGTGTAATTGCTGCTTAGGAGCGCTGACCTTGAGGTAATCAGGGCCAATCTCAGTGTGCGCGCCCATCTTGCTCAGGACATCGATGAAGTGAGCGTCGCCTTGCAGCGAGCCTGCCCCTACGCCCTTGACCGTGACCTCACCTGCGATCGCAGCGGCAGCCAAGAAGTAGGTCGCACCGCTGGCGTCACCCTCGACCAAGTAAGCCCCTGGACTAGTTAATTCTTGGTGCTTGACCACAAAATGCTCGAAGTCATGGTTCTCAACCGTGCCCCCAAAGCGCTGCAATAACGCGCAGGTCATAGCCACGTACGGCTTGGAGATAAGCTCGCCTTGCACCTGAAGCGTAAGACCATTTGGTAGCAGTGCGCCTACCATCAAGAGCGCGGTGATAAATTGCGAGGAGGTGTTACCTGCTACCGCGACTGTATTGGCACCAGGGCTCTTGGTACCGGTGATTCTCAGCGGCGGATAGCCCTCCGTACCCAGATACTCGATCTTGGCTCCTAAGGTACGTAAGGCGTCGACTAAAATGCCGATCGGCCGCTCGTACATGCGCGGCTCACCGGTGAGCTCAAAGGTGCCTTGAGATAAGGCCAGCGCCGCACAGAGCGGACGCATCGCCGTACCGGCGTTGCCTAAGAACAAGTGCACCGGCTCTGGTGCGCTAAAGCTACCCCCGACGCCCGTGATGGTGACGGTAGTCGGATCGCTTGGGTCTTGCTCCACACTGACCCCGAGCTTATTTAAGGACTCGAGCATGACCTTGGAGTCGTCCGAGCGCAGGATATTGGTGAGCTTAGTACGACCCGCACTTAAGGCACTTAAGAGTAAGGCGCGGTTGGTCAGGCTCTTGGAGCCCACCAGGTGCACGCTGCCTAAAACTTGAGTGATGGGTCCTAAGGGCAAATCATTGCCTGATGCTTGCAACTTAATCATTGAAACCTCTCGGGGCTATCTTAATCCCGTGATACGACTTAAGACGTAGGCGTCGGACAGAGCCATGGTCTCTAAAATCTTGAGCACCGCCGTGTTGTCGTCGGGTGCTCCCAGTGAGATATTGAGCAGGCTGTTAAGGCCTAAATAACTTAAGGGGCGCGTAAACACACCATGGCGCATCAGCTCTTGGTAGTAGCGCTCGGTATTGGCGCCAAAGTCGATCGTGACCGAGCACGAGCGCGTGTCAATCATGGAAAAGCCGTATTTGGCGCAAAAATCGCGGTAGCGCCGCCTCTGCACGCCGGTCTGCTTGACCACGGCCGTGACAAAGGTCTTATCCTGCAAGGCGGCAATGGCGCATTCTTGTGCTAGAGCTGAGACATTGTAGGGATCGCGCAACACATTGCAGATGCCGCAGATCTCCTCATTGCTGAGCATATAGCCGATGCGCAGGCCCGCCAGGCCATAGGCGTGCGAAAAAGAGCGCAGCAGTACCACATTAGGATAGAGACTTAAGAGCGCGTAAAAATCCTCATAAGACGGACCTTCGTAGTCGATGAGCTCCTCGTCGATCACCACAATAACTTCCTCCGGCACTTGAGCCAAGAAGTCGCTCACTTGGGACTTTAAGGCAAAGGCGCCAATCGGATTGGAAGGATTGGCCAAGAGGATCATGCGGGTGCGCTCATTTAAGGCATCCAAAATCGCATCAAAATCCGGAGTCCAGTCATCCATGATACTGGTCGGAATAATGGCGGCACCGGCGATGGTGGCCGCGCGATCTAAAGCGATCGAGGAGAGCTGCGGGATGATGACGTTGACCTGCGGGTTTAAAAAGGCCCGGCACAAAAGAGAGATGAGCTCGCCGTTATCTGCGCCCACCGTGATGTGATTGACCTCATAGCCATAAAGGCGCTTTAAGGTATCCTTGAGAAAGTAACAACCGCTATCGGGGTACAGGGGCAGCAGCTGTTCTGCGCGCTGCAAGACCTCTCGCACCTTGTGGCTGACGCCATATGGGCTCTCACCTAAGTTGAGGCGGACTAAATGAGGCGCCTTGAGCTGAGCTTGCACCAGCTCCATGGGCTTGCTCAAGCGATACGGCAACAGCTGGGCAATACCGCCGTTGGTCAGCGCAGTGAAATCGACCATGAAGCCTTCCTCACACCAATTAAGAAAACGATGCTCACCATTGTGCCACGGTGACATTAAAAAAGCCCTATCCCAATTGCTTGAGATAAGGCTTCTAAGCCAAGATGTGCTGGCGCACATCCTAGCGCTCACATGCTTATGTGACTATTTTCAACGATTCCGTTGCAGATCTAAAGCATTGAGCTTAAATAATTCTGACGTGCTCCAATTGGGCGCAAACGCTTACGGGCTTAAGCCCCCCACCTGCCACTAAGTTCGGGCGCGTGCCCCCATTAAGCGGCACACGCCAGAGCGACACCGCGACCTCAGTGCGGCACGCTCCAGAGCGGCGGCGCGAGCTGTAGGGTCTTATTAGGCGCGGCGCTCTTGCGAGTCAGGGTCGAACACATGATCGACATTCTTGAGCTGTGGCTTGTTCTCATTCCAGTAAGGCGAGAGCTTGCGCAGCTGCTCAATCACGCCAGGCAGTACCTCTAAGGTCTTGTCGATCTCAGCTTCGGTGGTGAAGCGCGAAAGCGAGAAGCGAATGGTGCCATGGGCAGCGCTAAATGGAATGCCCATCGCCTGCATCACGTGCGAAGGCTCCAGGCTCTCCGAGGAGCAAGCCGAGCCCGAGGAGGCGGCAATGCCATACTCATTTAACATGAGCAGGATGGCCTCGCCTTCGACGAACTTGAAGCCGACGTTTAAGGTGTTCGGAGTACGCTTGCCCTGATCACCCATTACGATGACCTCAGGGATGGTCTTGACGATGCCCTCTTGGAGCTTATCGCGTAAAGCCTTAACGCGGGTATTGAGCTCGTCTAAGTGTGCCTTGGCCAGCTCACAGGCGACGCCTAAGCCCACGATATATGGGACGTTCTCAGTACCAGCACGACGGCCGCGCTCTTGGTGACCACCATGCAGATATGGCAAGAAACGGGTGCCACGACGGACGTAGAGCACACCGATGCCCTTAGGAGCGTGAATCTTGTGGCCCGAGAAAGAGAGCATGCGTACCTGAGTCGACTTGACGTCAACTGGAATCTTGCCCACCGCTTGTACTGCGTCCGAATGGAATAAAACGCCCTGCTCTGCTGCGATCTCAGAGAGAGTTGGGATATCGTAAATATTGCCCGTCTCGTTGTTGGCCCACATAAGCGAGGCTAAGGCAGTACGATCGGTCAAGAGGCTCTTGAACTCAGTGGCATTGAGGTCGCCTTGCTTGTCCGCGTGCAGGTACTTGACCTTGACACCACGGGCCTCTAAGAACGAGCAAGTATCGATAATGGCTGGGTGCTCCAGACGCGAGGTGACGATCTCATCCTTGTTCTTTTGAGTCCACAGCGCCGTCCACAGGGCGGTATTGTCCGACTCCGAGGCGCACGAGGTGAAGATAATCTCATCTGGGTACTCAGCGCCGATTAAGTCCGCTACCTGCTCACGGGCCTTGGCGATGGCCTTCTCCACTGGTACACCAAAGCCGTGTTGGGACGAGGCGTTACCATAGTAAGTGGTCAAATAAGGCATCATCGCCTCGACCACCTTAGGATCGATCATCGTGGTGGCATTGTTATCAAGGTAAATGCCGCTGCCTGCACCTAAGTTGTTGGTATCCATAAAGGTCCTCTACCCTAAGCGGTAATGGTTAATTCTTTGGCCTCAGCCCCTAACGCCTCACCTAACTTGGTGGTGAAGAAGTTTAAGGTCATATCGTGCATCATGCCTGCGGCGATGCTGCCGGTGAACTTAAGCTTGATCGCCTTGTCTGCGATCTGATCTAACTCAATCTTAGAGCCATCGGAGAAGCCCGCATTTAACTCCTTGATCACAGCATTAACTGGTACAAAGTACTTGCTGTGCTCGGTGGCGCTATCTAAGGTCGAAGCGCTGGCGGCGGTCTTAGCAGGCTCGGTGGTCGTGGCGATCTTAATGCCCTGAATTGGGGTTGGGACAAAGCCTGGGCGTGGTACGCCACAGCGCTCTAAATCGACCCAAACCTCATCGATGATTTCCTCGATGCGCATATGGCACGATTGGCAGCCACCACCGGCCTTGGTGTAATTGGTGACTTCCTCGACCGTGGTCAGGTGATTTTCCCAGACCACCTTCTTGATCTTGTTGACGCCCACACCAAAGCAGTGGCAGACGATCTCGCCATCATCATGGCTGTTCTCGTAGCTTTGGCCATGGTAGTTGGCGATCGCGGCGTCTAAAGCCTCACGGCCCATCACCGAGCAGTGCATCTTCTCAGGAGGTAAGCCGCCTAAGTAATCGGCGATCTCTTGGTTGGTGATCTTCTCGGCCTCAGCTAGGCTCTTGCCCTTGATCATCTCAGTTAAAGCCGAGGACGAGGCAATGGCGCTACCACAGCCGTAGGTCTGGAAGGCTGCATCTTCAATGATGTCAGTAGTTGGGTTGATCTTGAGCATCAGACGCAGGGCATCACCACAGATGATGGAGCCGACATCACCAACAGCATTAGCGTCCTCAATGACGCGTGCATTGCGTGGATGGAGAAAATGGTCTTTTACTTTGTCCGTGTAATCCCACATAAATAAGCCTCGTCAGCGTGACTGTTGGTGGAAGAAAAATGAAACCGTAGCCTAAGTTGGAGCTAGCTCTCAACTTCGTGGAGCAAACTTTCACAACTTCGTTGCCGGGCACTCATTGTAGCCCAGTAAGCTCAAGCTAACACTAAGCTGCAAACAATTTGCAAATGAGAACGCCCCAAAGTGTGGCCTATTGTAGCCCAGAAACTACCATACCAGATCCCCGTGCCCCCTAAGTGCCGCCAAAAGCCGTATAATCGGTGCGCTTCAATTCAAGGGGAAAGAAAGGAAGTTATATGGCCAAGCTGCATGCAGCAAAAGTTAAAGAGTCGCTCAGCGAAAAGGTCAATCGTGACATGACGCTCAAGGAGCAAGTTTCCTTGACTATGAGCCTGAGTACGCCTGCCATTATGGCGCAGCTCTCCTCGATTTGCATGCAGTACATCGACGCGGCCATGGTCGGCAGCTTAGGCGCGCTGGCCTCTGCCGCGATTGGCCTGATGATGGCACCACTGTGGCTCTTCACCGGCATTTGCTTAAGCTCGGTCTCGGGCTACTCGGTGCAAGTTGCGCACTTATTGGGCGCCCGTGATGAGCTACAAGCGCGCGTGGTCTTGCGCCAAGCCTACGTCGTGATGCTCGCCTTTGCCGCCTTAGTGGCGGTAGTCGGCTGCGCCATCAGTCCCGTCCTGCCGTTTTGGCTCGGCGGTGACGACGTCGATCTGATCGCCCATGACGCCAGCAACTACTTCATGGTCTTCATGGCCGGTCTACCTTTTTTCATGTTTAACTACCTGTCAGCGGCCATGTTGCGCTGCTCAGGCAACATGCTCCTGCCATCCCTACTCAATGTTTTGATGTGCGTTCTGGATGTCGTCTTCAACTTCTTCTTGATTTTCCCAAGCCGCACCGTCACCTATCCTCTGATCGGCCCGATCGACGTTGTAGGCGCCGGTTTAGGCGTCACCGGTGCCGCCTTAGGCACCGCCGGTGCGGCCGCCGTGACCGGTCTTATCATGACCTATTGCCTGTGCTTTAAGTCGCGCTCCTTAGCGCTCACCTTAGATCAGCTCTCGCTGCGTGCCTTTATGCCGACCTGGGACGTGGTGCGCCGCGCACTGCGCATTTCGCTACCGATCACCGGTCAGCAGGTCATGATTAGCTCGGCCCAGATTGTCTCAACCATGATCGTGGCACCGCTGGGCAATATGTCCATTGCCGCGCACTCCTTTGCCATCACCATTGAGGCCCTGTGCTATATGCCAGGCTTTGGTATCGGCGATGCCGCCACCACCTTAGTCGGCCAATCGATCGGCGCGCGCCGTTTTGACCTGACGCGCCGCTTTGCCATCATTACCCTGTGCCTGGGCGCAGGCATTATGGCCTTTATGGGCTTTTTGATGTACGTCTTCTCGCCGTGGGTCATGTCCCTGATGAGCCCAAGCGTCGAGGTGCAAGCCTTAGCGGTGCAAGCGCTGCGCATCGAAGCCTTTGCCGAACCGCTCTTTGCGGTAGCCATCGTCGGCTATGGCATCTGCGTTGGTGCGGGTGATACCTTGGTCCCAAGTCTCATCAACTTAGGCTCGATGTGGCTCATCCGCTTAGGCCTTGCTTACATGTTAGCCCAGCACTACGGCTTAGCCGGTGTCTGGACGGCGATGTGCATCGAGCTGTGCTTGCGCGGCCTCTTCTTCCTGGCGCGCCTCAAATGGGGCAATTGGGTCAAGACCTTGGACTAGTCAAGACCTTGGACTAAAGCCGCGCGCATTGAGGGGTGCTCAAGCCCTGCGCCCCTCAATGACGCCTCAACGCTAATTGCGCCAAGCGTCCAAGTCCATAACAGGACTGATAACCGATGGATAAACGCCAATCTCCTTAAGCTTGGCCTCGACCGCACCGTCAGCGAACTCGCCTTCAACCTCAATCATCCACTTGCGGCTGTTTATGCTGACCTTTTGCACGCCTGGCACGGTCTTTAAGGCCTTCTTAATTTCAGGCCCAGTCCGAACTATGCCCAAATCTGGGGTCAGAAAATTTTGATAGAGCATTACGACCTCAAACAAGAGAAAAAAAAAAACAGCTCGCCCAACTGAGCAGGCGCAAGAGTCATGCGGCTCCTAGCACCCACTAAAATTGGGTGAGCCATGATGGACCAAGCCCAGTTCTTAAAGCCAAGAGCCCCTTGTTCTAGGCTTGGTTAGCACAAAATGCCGAATATTATGCAAAGTCGCGTTTGGAACGGCAAGCCATGGAGTTAGGAAATTGCTATGGCGTTAGGCAATGGACTTGAGCTCAAAGCCTTCCTCGGTGATGGCGGCCTTGATCGCCTCATCCGAGGCCATATTTTCAGAGCCGGTGACTACGACCTTGCCCGTCTCTAAGGTGACCTCAACTGAGTCCACGCCCTCGAGGGCGCTTAAAGCCTTGGTGACTGCACGAACGCAGTGTTGGCAGCTCATACCGGCAACTTGTAATTCCTTCTTCATAGTAACTTCCTCAGACTTAATTGGAGTAATCGCAGTGAGCTTGAGACCTGCAAGTTGAGCCTTAAGCTCTTGTTCGGCCGTAGTAACGGTACTTGAACCTTTAACCGCTAAGCTCAAGCGACGCAAGCGTAAGGCATTGCTGACCACGCACAGGGAGCTTAAGCTCATCAGTAAGGCCGCAATCATTGGGTTGAGCTCAAGACCAAAGCTGACGTAGAACACACCGGCCGCAAGCGGAATGCAGATTACGTTGTAGCAGAAGGCCCAGAACAAATTCTCCTTGATGTTGCGTAAGGTCAGGCGCGACAACTGCACGGCATCGACCAAGCGCCCGAGCTTGTCTTGCATCAGCACGATATCAGCACAGGACTTAGCGATATCAGTGGAGCCCGAGAGCGAGATACCGACATCGGCGCTGGCGAGCGCTGGGGCATCGTTAATGCCATCGCCCATCATCGCCACGTTATGAGACTGAGCACGCAATGCGGTGAGACACTCACTCTTATGCTGCGGCATGCACTCACCACGTGCCGCCACAATGCCCGCATCTTGGGCTACCGCCGCGACCACGCCCTGATTATCACCTGAGAGCATGACCGGGCTTACGCCCAAGCTTCTTAAGTCCGTGACCATGGCAGCCGCCCCTTCCTTGAGCTCATCTCCTAAGGCAAATTGCGCCAGCACCTGCTCTGCAGTAAAGAGATAAACCGAGGTAAAGCGCGCCGACTGAGTCGAGCTTGGTGCTTCAGTACCCATTACTTGCTGAAGCAAGCTGCGGCTGCCTAAATACCAAGTCTTACCCTTAACCTGAGCGCTTACGCCCTGACCTTGTAAGGTGGCAAAATGCTGCAGCTCAGGTAGCTCTAAATTAGGCTGCTGCTCTTGGCAGTAGCTGACAATGGCAGCGGCAATTGGGTGCTCACTGCGCGCCTCTAAGGCGGCGGCTAAGGCTAAAACCTCATTTTTCTCATAACTTGAATCAGCAATATCCGCTGACACCACCTGCATCTTACCTACGGTGATAGTGCCGGTCTTATCTAAGACCATGGTGTCAACTGCGGCTAGCTTCTCTAAAGCCTCCGGGCTCTTAAAGAGCACGCCCAGTGCGGCGGCGCGCCCCGTCGCCACCATAATGGCAGTCGGCGTAGCCAAACCTAAAGCGCATGGGCAGGACACTACTAAGACCGATACGGCAAAGGTCAGAGCTTGGGTCGCTGGAGCCCCCAAGGCCAGCCAAATAAGACCGGTGATAATCGCAATGGTAATAACCGCTGGCACGAAGTAAAAGGCGACCTTGTCCGCTAGGCGCGCGATCGGAGCCTTCTTGCTGTTAGCATCATCGACCAAGGCAATAATCTGAGCTAAAGTGGTATCTGAGCCCACGCGCTGTGCCTTAAACACGACATAGCCGTGACGCAGATAGGTGGCACTTAAGACCTGGCCGCCCACCTCTTTTTTAACCTGAGCCGACTCACCAGTGAGCGCACTCTCATCGAAGTAGCCACTACCCTCGATCACCACGCCGTCAACGCCGACGCGATCGCCCGAGCGCAGTACCACTTCATCGCCCACCTGCACCATCTCTAAAGGTACGCTGACCTCCTCATAGGCGCTATCCGCAGCGCCCGCCCCGGCCGCGACCTTTGGGGCCGCCTGCTCCTTTTGGGCAGCTTGTTCCTTTTTAGCAGCTGGTTCTTTGGCGGCTTTTGGGCCCTTTGGGGCAGCTGGGCAGGCTTGGTTCTTAGGACGGCGCACCACTACGCTCTCAGGGGCTAAGTCATAGAGCGCCGAGATTGCGTTGATGGCCTTGAGCTTGGCCTTGGACTCAAAGAACTTACCGACGCTAACCAAGGTCAGGATGGTCGCGACGGACTCAAAGTAGAGATAGTGGTTGTGGTGTAAGGTCGCGGCGTTCTCGTCAGGACCGATGTACATCACACTGATGGCGCTGGCTAAGAAGGAAGCGCCCGCGCCCACTGCCACCAGTGAGTCCATATTAGGCCCCAGGTGCAGCAGCGCTTTAAAACCGTTGCTGAAGTAATGCGAGTTTAAGGCGATGACCATGAGACACAAGCCCATTTGGCCATAGGCATTGGCCTCCGCCATCGGTATCACATTAAGACCGACCATTGTGCCCATCGAGAGCAGCATGATGAGCACGGTCAAAACAATCGAGCCTAAGAGCTTCTTATGGCGGGTACTGACTTCGCTGTCATCGGCCTGATGCAATTGCTGGGTTGAGGTCACCGGGGTGGCGCCGTATCCCGCGTGCTCGACTGCGGCCACAATAGTGGCAGCCGAGCATTTGCGCTCGTCGAAGATCACTGTCATCGCGTTTTGCAGCAGCTGTACCGAGACGGAGATAACGCCTGGTACCTTCATCACCGCACGCTCAATGCGCGCCTTACAGGCGGCACATGACATACCCGTGACACTAAAGTTTTGCCGATTGAGTTTGATATCCTTGGCTCCTGAAAGCGGCATGGCATCTGAAACCGCCTTGAGCACTGACTTTGCTGTCCCCATCTGTGATCTCCCTTAGTCGGGCTTAATCCTAACCCAGAGTGGGCCTAAGGAAAAGCCAAGACGATTAGGTCTTAGCTTAAGACCATCAGTCTTGGCTTGCGTTAGGATCTGTCAAGGGCTATGTTAGCACTAACTAACTTTGGTTAGCAATAACTAACTAAGCCAATTCGGTCTTGAGTGGCAGAGCTTGATTGGTCTTCACCCAGGCTAATGGGCGCATTGCATTTAAGACCGCCAGGACACACAGACCGACGTCGCCTAAGATGGCCAGCCAAATGTTGGCATAGCCCAAGGCACCTAAGAGCAGAATCAAAGCCTTAACTGCAATCACAAAGACCATATTCTGCATGGCTAAGTGATAGGTTTGCTGAGCCAGCTTAATCGTGGTTGGAATCTTGGTTAAGTCATCATTCATGACCACGACGTCAGCAGCTTCAACCGCAGCGGCACTACCAAATTGGCCCATCGCAATGCCGACATCCGAGGAGGCCAGGGTTGGGGCGTCGTTGATGCCATCACCCACATAGGCGGTGACGCCATCCTTATTCTTGATTGCCATAAAGGTATTGAGCTTATCCTCCGGCAATTGCTCGGCGTAGAAGGCGCTGATATGGCATTGAGAAGCGATGTTCGCAGCGACTTCCTTCTTATCGCCGGTGATCATATAGGTCTTGACACCTAAGTCATGCATGGCATCAAAGAACGGCAGAGCAGATGGCTTGACTGTATCGGCTAAGGTGACACGACCGGCAATCGCGCCATCGAGCACGACGTAGAGCTCAGTGCCGACCACGGCATGACCCGTGTTGCCCTTCGTCTCATATTCAGAAGTCGAAGTAGGAATAGTTAAACCAAGCTTTTCGGTGACCAAGCGCTCCTTGCCTACGACCACACTGTGACCTGCGACCTGACCTTGCAGACCAAAACCGGTAATCTCCTGGACCTCAGAGGCTTCCTTGAGCTCGTAACCTTGCTCCTTGCAGTAATTGACGATGGCCACGCCAATTGGGTGCGTCGTTAAGCTCTCGAGGGCATAGAGAGCCTGCATGATTTCAGTTTCAGTCGCTGCGCCATAGCAATCAATGCTGCTAACCGAGAACTTACCTTGGGTGATAGTACCGGTCTTATCTAAAGCGATCGACTTGAGCTTAGCGAGCGCTTCGATATGGATCGAGCCTTTGACCATCACACCGGTCTTGGACATCGCACCTAAGCCGCCAAAGAAGGACAGCGGTACCGACAGGACCAAGGCGCATGGGCAGGAAACCACCAAGAACACTAAGCCACGGGTGAGCCAATTGGAAAATTCTTGATCAGGGAGCAAGCCCACCAAGGCCAGTAATACGGCACAGCCCACCACCACTGGGGTGTAATAGACGGCAAAGCGCGTAATCAGAGCCTCAGGCTTAGACTTATTGGCCGCCGCATCTTCAATCAGGTTGATGAGGCGTGTAATCGAGCTGTTCTTATTGTCACGGGTGACGGTCAGCTCAATGACCTTGCCCATATTGATCACACCCGAAGGCACCTCTTGGCCACAGGTAAAGAGGGCAGGCTCGCTTTCACCGGTTAAGGCACTCATGTCAACCGAAGCACTGGCATCCACCAAGGAACCGTCCAAGGCTACGGCTTCACCGGCGAGCACCCTAATACGCTGGCCGATCTTGACCTTACGTGGTGCCACCAGCTCTTCGCTGCCGTCCTCATGAATCAGGCGTACTTTATTAGGCTTGAGCTTCACCAGCGAGGCAATCTCGTTGTGGCTGCGCTGCGAGGCGTAATCCTCGAAGGCCTCGCCAATAAGGTAGAACACCATCACCGCCAGAGCCTCAGGAAAGTCCTGTAAGCCCAGCGCACCAAAGGTGGCCACCGCCATCAAGAACTGCTCGCTCATGCGATGGCGCACGAACAAATCACGGACTGCTGATAACAGCACTGGGTACGAGACCCACAGATAGACTACCGCTGTCAGCGCAATCTCTAAATAAAAATTAGTGATCACCCCGGAAAGCAGCAGGACCATGGTGATAAGTCCTGTCCCTAAGCGCAACTTCAGTTGCGTTGACATGGAAGCTAACATGCCCATAAGTAAACCCTCATTAGACGGCGCCTAAAAGCGCCTGCCTAACCAACACTACACTCTAGCCCCAAAGAAGAAGCAAACTGTGCCCGAAGGGCAAACTGTTTCCAACAGGAAACAGCGCCCTAGTCGCGCAGCTCGATGGTGATGCCATCCTCAAAGTCATCAGCGATGCCTTGAGCGGTTGCGACAATGGCCTCTTCATCTGCATCTTCGCTCACTTCCATCACTAAGGATTTCATAGCGAAGTTGATATCAGCGGTGGCGATGTCAGCGTGAGCGGCGATCTTGTTAGCCAACTTCAAAGCGCAGTGGGGGCAATCTAAACCTTCGATGGTGCAACGTACCTTCATGATAAATTCCTCAAAACTCAGGATATTCAAATACTTGAACAACTGTTCAACTATGGCTGCATTATAACCAATACTTGAACACTTGTTCAAGTATTGAAAGAAAAAAGCGTGATCGCTGCTCCAAGATAGGTAAAACCAGCCCCAAACACTAAGTAGGACCTGGATAATGACCAAAACAAAGAATAAGACGGAGGGATGGGGAATGAACTTCTTTACGGCCGACCCGCATTTTGGCCATGCCAACATCATCAAGTACTGTCAGCGACCATTTTCCAGCGTGGAGGAGATGGATCGCGTCTTGACCGAGAAGTGGAACGCTAAGATCGGCAGCGACGACGATGTGTGGATTTTAGGAGACTTCACCCTGCGCTCAGGCGCGACCGCCCTGAACTATCTTAGGCAGCTCAACGGACACAAGCACCTTATTTTAGGCAATCACGACGGCTTTGCCCCCAGCGCCCTAGCAGCTGCTTTACTTGATGAGGTCGTGAACTACAAAGAACTTAAGCTGCAAAGTTCAGGGCTCACGGCTGTCTTGTGCCACTATCCCCTGCTCTTTTGGAATGGCTCGCACAATGGCAGCGCCATCATGCTCTACGGCCACATTCACAACGCGCAATACAGCAACCAGGTCACCAGCCTATTACACAACTCCCTCAACGTGGGAGTTGATTGCTGCGACTATGCCCCACTCTCAGAGGACGAGGTACTAAAGCGCATCCGCGCTCACAACAAGAGCTTGCGCTACTGCCTCAACGACAGCGGCACACGCCTGCCCCCAGCTGTACTCGAGCACCTGCACTCAGGCCAGCTCTAAGGCCAAGCGCAAGAGCGCTAGAAATAAAACAGCCCTAGCGGTAAAGCTAAGGCCGTTTGCATCACCAAGACGCATTAGGCTCATAATGTCGAGCCCTGCGTCACTTTGGCAGGTTAAGGTAACTTGCTAAACTGATAGGTCACATAGATCAACAGAGCAGCGCCGATAAATAAAGTTAACGCTGGTAAGTTCTGTACAAATTCAGACCAACTCATAATCTCAGGCTCCAAGTGGAGGTTAGCCAGACGCACTAGGCTCATAATATCGAGCCCTGCGTCACTTTGGCTGATTAAGGCAACTTGCTGAACTGGTAGGTGATATAAGCAAGGACCAGAGCCCCGATGAACATAAAAACGAATGGCAGGTTTTGCACCAACTCAGCCCAAGTCATAACAAGCACCACAAGCTATATTGAAATTATTTCAAAGCCATATAGGAACACATGGTTAGTGTGATTTACACAGCAAATACGTAAAGAACACTAGCGCAACACCACCGGCCAACATGAAAAATATTGGCACATTTTGCATAAATTCCGCAAAAGTCATATCGAGCGCTCCCACGAACACGATACTCTAACCCTAAAGCATTTGGAGCTAAGCTCAAAGGCAGGCTCCTTTGCTGCTAAATGAGCTCATTCTAAAGCCATTATGCTCACTATACCAAAGTTTTGGGCGTTCGCTCAGCCCAGTTGCAGCCCCCATGGTTTTAGCTCGGGGGCGATGACGTCACGCGGCGGGATGGCTACAATGAGGGGCGGATTTTCTTGGTCAAGGAGATGGTTATGGCCTTAACGATTCTCAAGGTTGGCAAGTTTGACATGCTCCCAGAGCTGGAAGCACAGCTCAAGGAGCGCGGCTCCTACTACGTCGATAACGCGCTCTCTGAGTCTGAACGCGCGGCCGTGCGTGCACGCACCGACATCGTGGTCGCCTCAGGCGGCAGTCAGTTTAAGGCACCGGACTTTGATTCCTGCCCTAATTTGCGCGCTATCGTCTGCTTCTCGGTGGGCTACGACGGCATCGATATCCCGAGCGCTATCGCCCATAACGTCTTTGTCACGCACACCCCTAATGTGCTCAATGATGATGTGGCCAATACCGCACTCATGCTGCTGCTCAATTGCACCCGTGAGGCCAAGGCTGCTCACGACTACATCGAGCGCGGTGCTTGGGGTAAAGAACCGGCTCTACCTTTGACCCCCTCGATCGGAGGCAAGAAGCTTGGTATCGCAGGCTTAGGTCGTATCGGCAAGGAAATCGCTGCCCGTGCCGCCGCCTTCAAGATGGAGATCGGCTATTACGGGCGCCATCAGCAAGCTGACGTTGACTATCGGGAGCTGTTACAAATTAAATTTGCACCAAATTGGTGCTTTATCTAATATCCGAACAGGACCATCGATTATCCGTTAAGTCAACTGACAATTTGCAAAGCTTACGGACTGTCCGCTTAGTGACTAGATTATTGGACAATATTTAACTGCAAATTATTAAATTTATATTTCTTAAGTTTTGCTCAATGATTATCATTACCTTTTTGTTTTGTGTTGAATATTGCGATATTGATATGTTTAGCAATATACCTAACTTAAATTGCAAAAAGCGTCGTAATTTATAAAATCAAATACAGGTACTATACCATGTATTTATGTTAATCGAGTTGGATTCTGTAATATCAGCACTAAGTCTATAAATAAATTTATGTTAAATATTATTTGTTAACTGCAAATAAAAATAACAAAAAAAAATGGCCTGATTTATGCAATAGGAGATGTTGTTGTCAATTCTTTGTTGCCAACAGTTTTAGGGGCTAACACCTCGGCCGTGCCAACCCCCCATATTCCCAAATAAAGGGGTGATGCTTTTGACTCAGATGGCTTCCACTTCAACCCGCGCAGATGACGCTTTGTCCGCTTCGGACAAGGACGAAATCTGCTCGGCTCAAAGTGACACCAACTCTGAGCAAAACAAGTCAGCTCCGACACACAATGCCAGAGCCCTAAACGATATTAGAGCCTGTGCCCCTAAAGCGACCGCCAAGCCATACTTCTACTTATCCAATCACTCGGATGGCTGCCTTGAAATCAACCCTAATCCTGAGCTATTGACCGCAGCTCCCTACCTTAACAAGGCGATTCGTTTGCCTAATGCTGGCAATGAGTTTGGAATTTTCTCGTTGCCTAGGGTAGGAATGGTGCAAACTGCCACCGTCCTTGCGCAAAGCCGCGCTTGCTCGCAACGCCTTGATGCATCCTCCTTGCTCCAGCCACTCTTGCCTCATATTCATTACTGCCCAATTGATCCTGAGGTGGTCGAAGAAACGCTCTATGTCGGTGTGTGCTTTACCCTGATTACCAAGAGCGCTTTACAAATGGCTAAGCGTGATGGCCATAAACTGATTGAGCGGCTAGGCGTGGGGCGTTATCACTATAAGTTCATCACCCCATATCAGGTCAAGGATTGCCTGCCGACTGACGAAGTCTATTTCGTGCCCATTACTATGCTGGATGAAGTTAATGCCACCTTAGAGGAGGTGCAAAAGCATCACCCAACGTGGTTAAAGCAACTTCCAGCGGAAATTGAGTCGCAGCTTTATCAGTTTCACCTCGAGCGTTTGCGTAAGCTTGCGCACAAGCAGCAAGAGAAGCAGGAGCGTAAGAGC
>CALXXU010000001.1 GCA_944392765.1 uncultured Anaerobiospirillum sp. | reverse complement strand
CCGGGACTAAAATCATAGCCATCGATAGCAACCAAATATCAAGGGGCGTACTGGTATGGTCGCTGACCGCACAGGTCGAAAAAAAAAAAAGCCCATGGAGCCTGGGGCGCATGGGCGTGAGCGGCGCATGGTGCGCCTTAGTTGAAGCAGGGCGCTGCCGACGCAGGGCGCTGCCGACGCAGGGCGCTGCCGACGCAGGGCGCTGCCTTTTAAGGCGCGCTGCTAGAGCAGGCGCTTTAAGATCACCAGGGCCCGCAGTCGGCGTACCTGCTTTAAGATCTTGCGTACGTGCTCAGGATAATCGTCGATCGTCTGCAAGTCCTCAGGCTTTAACACCTGGGTGGTGTCACGCAGAATGTACTGCTTTTCGTGCATGAACTTCTCTTGGAGCAGATGGTTTGGGTCATGGACGATCATGCCATTTTCTAAATCGAGGCCCCAGGCGCGCGGATTTAAGTTGTTGCCCGTGATCACCGCTATGGTGCGGTCAACAAAGAAGCCCTTTAAGTGGTAGGTGTTATTGTCCTTGCGCCACAGATGCACCTTGAGCTGACCGGAGTCGATTTGCGCCTGAAAACGCGCGACAAAGTCACGTAAGTTCTGCTCGTAGACGTACGGGATCGCGCCGATCGTGGAAAACGGCTCATCTTCTGGGATGTAGAAGTCATTGGCGACCTTATCGCCCACCACTAAGGTAATAGCGATATCGCGCTTTAAGGCCAGCTCAATGTGCTCTAGTACTTCCTTGGGTGGATTGAAGTATGGCGTGCACATGAACAAATTTTCCCGCGCCGCATCAATCGCCCAGATCAGGGAGCGGTTGAGCAAATTGTTCTTGCCCAGGCCCACTAATGGGGTGATCCCCACCTCGTCGTCGCGCAACTTGCGCGTGCCCTTAAATTCGTACTGGCTTTGGGTGAGATTGCGCTGGAGCGTCTTGATCTCGTTTTTGATTTCCTTAGCGGACTTCACCGGGCCCTGTGAGAAGTCTTGCACCGCAAAGTTTTGGTGGAACACTTCATTGCAGTAACGGCACATCGTGTCCGCCAGCTCCTTGGAGTGGATCTCGTGATAGCGATCGAGGCGATAGCGGGCGCGATTGTAGTTTAAGTACACGTTATTGATGCTTGCGCCCGAGTAGAGCACAGTGTCATCAAAGACCAAGCCCTTTAAGTGCATCACGCCAAAGATCTCGCGGCGCTTGACCGGCACGCCGTAGATCGCCGGAACCACTTCCTTGCCCTTGGCCCAATCGGCGTACATTTGGGCGTTAGTGCGCCCGCCTGCTTCACCAATACGGCCGCGCTGGGCGCGGTGGAAATCGACGTAGATGCGGATGTACAGCTGCGGATTGCGCGCTTGGGCCTCATAGAGAGCTTGCATAATCTCTTGGCCCGCCTCGTCATCTTGCAGATAGAGCAAGGTCATCATAATGCGCTCTTGAGCCTTGGAGATAAGCTCTAAGATGCGCTGATGAAAGAGCGAAGGGCGCTCAAGCACGCTATAGTCGTTGGCCTTGACTGCAATTTGCGGTGCGCGTTGCAGCCGAGTTTGGCTATAGAGCGTGGACGGAGAATTATTTTTTAACAAGCCTAGCATGCCAATGTTAATCCTTGAGAGCCCGCGTTTACGTGCAGGGCGCAGTCACACATCTTGAAAAAAGTAAAAGCCCATCATAACAAAGCTTGGTGCCATTTTTAGCAATTAACTGGCGCCCAGAGGGCCAAGTGATGGCCCCGCTGGGCGGCAGTGGTCAGCGCTTGCCGGGCAGTGCCAGCTCAGTGGTTCTGGCAGTGCCAGCTCAGTGGTTCTGGCAGTGCCAGCTCAGTGGCCTCGGCAGCGCCTGGTTCAAGCTAGATCGGGGCGGTGGCCTCCTTTAAGAAAGCAAGTTCCTCCTCGCTTAAGTCTGCAGCGTTTTCAATGATGCTGTGTACGTTTTGGTGGTAGTCGTTGAGCCAAGTGCGCTCGGCCGGGGTCAGCATCTCACGGATGATGAGGCGCACGTCAAATGGCACTAAGGTCAACGGCTCAAAGCACAGCATGTTCTGGCAGCCGGGCTGAGTGCACGGGCAGACCTTGTAGAGGTTCTCAAGGCGAATGCCGTACGCGTCAGCTTCGTAATAGCCTGGCTCAATGGAGGTGACCATGCCGACGTCTAACGCTACCGTGCTAGAGCGCACCGAAATATTTTGCGGGCCTTCGTGGACTGCCAGGACATGGCCTACGCCATGGCCGGTGCCATGTTCGTAGTCACAGCCATGCTCCCACAGTGGACGGCGTGCGATCGCATCAAGCTGCATGCCCGAGGTGCCACGCGGGAAGATGGTCGAGGCCAGGGCAATGTGCGACTTGAGCACTAAGGTGTACATGAGCTGCATTTGCTCAGTGACATTAGGGCCAACTAAGACCGTGCGCGTAATATCGGTCGTGCCTTCGTTAAAGTGGGCGCCGGTGTCGATTAAGTAGAGCGGATCGGCGCTAAACTTGCGTGGGGTCGCCACTTCGGCGTGGTTGTAATGGCACATCGCGGCATTAGGGCCTAAAGCCGAAATAGTGGCAAAGGACGGCTGTAAGTACTCGCCTTGCTCCTTGCGCAGCTCTTCGACCTTGTCGGCGAGCACCGCTTCATCAAGCTCTGCGACGCGCTCTTGATAGGCGGCAAGACCGGCCTCAGGTCCATTGTCATCAATCTCGATGATCTCAGGCTGGGCGATGTTCTCAAGCCAAGCAAAGAAGCGGCATAAGGCAACGCCATCTTTTAAGTGGGCCTTGTGTTCGCCTGCCAGCTCGGTGGCGTTCTTGCAGGCCTTAGGTAGCTCGCATAAGCCTAGGCCTGTCTCGACCTGTGCGCCCTTTTCATACAGGGTGTTGAGAATGTGGGCGTTGGTGGTCTTAGGGTCAACGTAGATGCTGCACTGCGAGGAGGCGAGGCGATCTAAGACGTCATCAAAGCCAGACTCAGGGAAAATATCGACGTGGCCGATGTGATCTTCTAAATTGGCCTGAATCTCGTCGTTTAAGTGGTCAAAGTTGATATACCACTCTAAGGCTTCATTGGCATAAGCGACCAAGCGGCTGTTGATAATTGGCAGATATTGGCGATCGCGGCCGCGAATATTTAATAGCCAGCACACCGTCTCAGGGGAGCTGATAATAGTGGCATCCAGGGCCTTGTCGCGCAGGGTTTGGGCTAAATTCTTGCGCTTTTGCAGGCTTGGGCAGCCGTTAAACTCGTCCGGAAAAATTTCGACCGGCGAGCACACTGGCGCCGGACGCTCCTCCCAGACCAAGTCAAAAAGGTTTTGCTCTAACGGCACAATCTCGATGCTCGCCAGCTCCAGTTCCTTTTTGAGTTCTTGGAAGTAGCGATAGCTGACACAGCGTAAATCAAGACCAACCCGACTCTTCTTAGGCAGCAGGGTTCGCAGATAGTCACTAGGAGTGACTTCAGCTAGGTTAAAGCAGTCAAAGACATCTTCGTTGACTTGCTCCTTGACCTGGACCTTATAGCGGCCGTCGACAAAGACGGCTTGCTCATGAGCAAGCTCGAGCATCGCGCCCCGGTCTTTGCGATTTACCACCTCTAAAGGTAAAGCTTCCTCCCGGCCCACACTGACGCAGACAAAGCCCGCCGAGCCCGTGAAATGGGTCAAGGTGGCAATGCGCTCACAGTCAGCGGTAACCTCGCCTGACAGATATTCATCGTCATGCGGCAGCAGCATTGCATCAAGCTCGTGGCTTAGAAGCTGCTCCTTTAAGGCTGCTAACAGATCTAAAGAGTCGTCTTGATTGAGTTCAGTCATACCTTAAGTAATCCTTGGGCCAACCGCAGCTGCCGCCTGTGCTCTCAATTGTTGCTCAAACGGAGCTTGCGCCTGCCGCCACGAGCTGTAGGGCTCGTGTGGGGCCTGAGAAGGCCGATGCGCGTAAGCTCCAGGGACGTTCTGTCCCTGCGCTGGGGCTAGCGTAAGCCAAGCTACTAAATAAGACCCTGGGTTTTGCTTATAAGTTCCAAGGGCCTGATTAGAGCCTTGATGTACCTAGCCTGCGCAGCGTAAGCGCGTCTTGGCGCGTCCTGCTTAGGTTAGGACAAGGGGCCATGTTAGCACGAAGCAGTAAATCATAAGATAGAGGTGGCGTGAGGCTAGACGCCATGGGCTTTAGCTCCTGCCCCAAAATAAATCACGGCGCTTTTGAGTGGGATCAGCTACAATCGGGTGGGAGCGTAACGGCTCAGTCAGTTGTGAGGAGAGGTGATGGACGCACAAGCAAACCCACTGTTACAGATGCAAGGCTTACCGCCTTTTTCGCAAATTAAGCCCGAGCATGTCTTAGCTGCGGTTAAAGAAGCCATCGACCACAGTATGAAAGTCATCAAGACTGTGGTCAAAGAGCATGAGAACAATCCAACTTGGGACAATGTGGTCGCGCCTATCGAGGAAGCCGACGACAAACTCTCGCGCATTTGGCAAGTGATATCCCACTTAAATGGGGTGGTGAACACCGAAGAGCTGCGCGCCGCGCACGATAGCTGCCTGCCTTTGATGGCTCAGTACTCGACCTTCGTCGGCCAATACAAGCCTTTGTGCGACGTCTTAAAGAAGATTGAGCACTCCAATGAGTTCTTGCGCTTAACGGAAGCGCAACGCAAGTCGATTGAGAACTCATTGCGTGATTTCCGCTTGAGCGGTATCGACTTACCTAATGACAAGCAGCAGCGTTACGCTGAGATTGCCGCTGAGCTCTCGCAGCTGCAATCTGACTTTGCCAACAATGTCTTAGACGCGACCCAAGGCTATACCTTACAGGTGGACCGTGAGGATAAGGTCACCGGCCTGCCGCCAGCTCAAATCCGCCAGGCCAAGAATGAGGCTCAAAAGCGCGGGCTTGAGGGCTTGGTCTTCACTTTAGACATTCCATCCTATCTGCCATTTATCACCTACGTCGACAATCGCGACTTACGCCGTGAGCTCTACATTGCCTACGTGACCCGTGCTTCGGACCAAGGTCCAAATGCCGGGAAGTGGGACAATCAAGGCAAGATCGAGCAAATTATGGCGCTGCGTCATGAAGAGGCTCAGCTCTTAGGCTTTAACAATTACGCCGAGCTCTCCCTTGCCACCAAGATGGCCTCGACCCCAGCTGAGGTTATGAGCTTCTTAGAGGACTTAGCTCATAAGTCCAAGCCACAAGGCTTGCGCGAAATGGCTGAGCTCACCGCATTTGCTCACGCTCAAGGCTTTGAGGGCGAGTTAGCCCCATGGGATGTGGCTTACTACTCGCAGAAGCTGTGCAAGGAAAAGTACAGCTACGATCCACAAGAGCTGCGCCCATATTTTGGCGTGGAGAAGGTGGTAGCGGGCCTCTTTACCTGTGCCGAGCGTCTCTACAACGTCTCCTTTAAGCCTCGCTTTGGCGTTGATGTCTGGCATCCTGATGTGCGCTGCTACGACATCTGCGATCGCTTTGGCTCGCGTATTGGTACCTTCTACCTCGACCTCTATGCCCGTGAGGGCAAGCGGGGCGGTGCTTGGATGGATGAGTGCATGAGCCGCCGCTATCGCTCCGATGGCTCGCTGCAGCTGCCAGTGGCGTACTTAGTGTGCAACTTCACCGCACCGTTAAACGGCAAGGAGAGCAAGCTCACCCACGATGAGGTGGTCACCTTATTCCATGAGTTTGGCCACGGCTTAAATCAGCTCTTAACCCGCATCGATATCGCCGATGTCTCGGGTATCAATGGCGTACCGTGGGATGCGGTCGAGCTGCCAAGCCAGTTCAACGAAAACTTTGCCTGGCAAAAGGAAGTTTTAAACTTCTTATCAAGCCACGAGACTACGCACGAGCCTTTGCCTGAGGACAAGCTGCACGCCTTGATTGCGGCCAAGAACTTCCAGTCGGCCATGATGATGCTCCGTCAGCTCGAGTTTGCCCTCTTTGACTTCCGTATTCACGCTGAGTACGACCCACAAAAGGGCCCGCGCATTTACGAGATCTTGCACGAGGTCAAGGACTTAGTAGCGGTCACGCCGCAGTACGAAAATGGGCGCTTCCCAGATAGCTTCACCCACATCTTTGCCGGAGGCTACGCCGCAGGCTATTACAGCTACAAGTGGGCTGAGGTCTTAGCAGCTGATGCCTTTGGCCGCTTTGAGGAGGAAGGCCTGTTTAACGAAAAGGCCGGTGCCGACTTCCGTGACTATATCTTGGCACGCGGCGGTGCCTGCGACCCAATGAAGGCCTTTATTGCCTTCCGTGGCCGCAAGCCTGAGGTTGATGCTCTGCTCCACCAAAGCGGCATCACGGTTGAGCCCCAAGAGGCCTAGCTTCTAGCCGGGAGCAGGAAAAAGGGCCCCAGCCAAATGGCTGGGGCCCTTTTTCTTGGTTTTGCCCCAAGGACGCTCGCCTTTAGGCAGCTGCCCTTGAGGCAAGCGGCCCTCTTGGCCGCGTCAGCCTGAGGCGGGCGCTTAGGCATAGACCCAGAAATCGACAGTGAGCACGATGAGCCAAGCAAAGTGGTGGATGGCACAGCCGATCAAGGTGTACTTGAGCTCAGGGGCGACTAAGGCGCCGTTGTGCACATTCTTAATCGAGCGCAGGGTCGAGGAAGCAAGGGGCACGAGCGAGAGCGCTAAGATACTGATTTCCCAGCCCTTGTGGTTAAGGAAGCAGGCGATAAAGGAACAGGAGGCCACTAAGATAAAGAGCAGGGCGTGATAGGCTGGGGCCCACTTATAGCCCAGGCGTACCGCTAAGGTACGCTTGTTGACCGCCTTATCCTCGGCCATATCGCGCATATTGGCGGTGTGCAGCACCATCATCGAAGCGGCGCCGACGCTGATCGCTAATAAATAGGTGTCAGGGTAGATCTCAAAGCCACTGCCTGAGGCGTTAGCAATCATGATCTGCGGGCCAATGACCGCCAGCGCGCCAAAGAATAAGAAGACCGAGATATCGCCTAAGCCCCGGTAACCGTAGGCAATACCTAAGGTGTAGAGGATCGCGGCCAAGATCGCTAAGACGCCTAAGAATAAGAACCAGGCAAAAACGTGAGGCTCGGAGTTTAAGGTCATATAGACCGCACCAAAGCCCGTGAGTGAGAGCATAATGGTGACAATGGCCATAAAGCGGCGCAGCCCCTCGAGGCTGACCGCACCGGTCATAACCGCGCGAATTGGGCCTAAGCGATTGGAGCCATCGGCGCCCTTGAAGGCATCGCCGTAATCGTTGGAGAGATTGGATAAGATCTGCAGCATCATGCCGGTGATCACGATCAAAAAGGCCGCTGCAATGTTGTAGGCGTTGACCGCGCCGTAGTAAAAGCCTAAGCCACAGCCCACGGCACAATTCGTGGCCCCCAAGAGCAAGGTCTGAGGCCGAGCTTCCTTAACCCAATCTTTAAGCATAGTGAGATCCCATTAACCGCGCCCCGCCACCACCAAGTGGCAGCAGTCACCACCCAACAGTGGCTGTCGCCACCAAGTGGCAGCAGTCACCACCCAACAGTGGCTGTCGCCACCAAGTGGCAGCAGTCACCACCCAACAGTGGCTGTCGCCACCAAGTGACGGCAAGTCACCGCACAACGGTGGCTGTCACCACCAAGTGACGGCAAGTCACCGCACAACGGTGGCTGCCACCACCAAACGGCGGCAAGTCAAAATGCCTTATTTTACCGCGTCCTAACCTTTCGTGCTATGGTGCAATCAGGTTCACTTTTGGTTTTGCGGCCTCAATAGCCTGTATAATCGGGGCCGAACGTTAGACCTGATCGCGGTAGAGTGCCTGCCGATTATTGGAGTTAATTACAGATGTTGTTTGATGATCCTACCTTACAAGCCCTCAAGCATAAGTTTGATGCGGAAAAGGTTAAAAAGGAAGGTATTGTAAGGGGGACGGAGCGCGGCTTTGGTTTCTTGGAAGTCCAAGGCGAAAAGGGGGAAAAGGAGAGCTATTTCATTCCTCCTCAGGCGATGAAGTCGGTGATTAACGGCGATTCAGTCGTAGCTGTCATTACCGAGGACAAGGAAAAAGGTAAGAGCCAAGCAACTCCTGAGAGCTTAAAAGAGTCGGCCTTAAATGAGCCGTTTGTAGCGCGCGTCAGCTTTATCAACAACAAGATGCACGTGACTCCGGACAATCCGACGATCAAGCAAAGCTTCCCAGCCAATGATCAGCGCCGCGTTAAGAACGGCAAGTTAAACGAGGGCGATTGGGTCTTATGTACCCTCACTCAGCACGCTTTGGATGGCGGCTATTTTAAAGCTGCGATCAATGAAGAGATTATCGCCAGTGGCGATCCGACCACCCCTTGGACGGTCAGCCTGCGTGCTTTAAATCTGCCTACCGAGTGCCCAGAGTCTAAGGAACAGTACCCATTCTTAGAGGATGAGCTGCCTCGTTCTGACTTAACCCATCTTCCTTTTGTCACGATCGACAGTGAGAAAACCGAAGATATGGACGACGCGCTCTACGTCGAGAAGACCGACACGGGCTTTAAGCTCTATGTGGCGATTGCTGATCCTACCGGTTATATCGACGAGAACTCCGACTTAGATGCGGAGGCCGCTAAGCGTGCCTTCTCGATCTACTTGCCAGGTCGCAATATCCCAATGCTGCCGCGCGAGCTGTCGGACAATCTGTGCTCGCTGCGCGAAAACGAGCTGCGCCCAGTCTTAGTAGGCACGATCTCTATCTTAAACGACGGCACGATCGACACTGAGGCCACCCACTTTGAGCTGGCGGTGATCAAGTCGCAAGGCAAGCTTATCTACAACTACGTCTCTGATTACTTAGAGAATGGTGATACCACCAACTTCAATCCATCGGAGCAAGTTCAGACTGTCTTAAAGAACTTAGTTGAGCTCACCAAGATTCGCGATCACTACCGCACTACGGTCTTAGCCGCCTTTAGACCCCGTCCTGATTACGAGTTCGTCTTAACCGAGGAAGGCGCATTAGACCATATCGAGGTCAACTATCGCCGTATCGCCAACCAGATCGTTGAAGAGTGCATGATCGCCGCCAATATCGCCTGCGGTGACTTCTTAGCTAAGAACCTCAACACCGGTATCTTCAACAGCCACGCTGGCTTTGTCTTAGAGGATATTGATGAGGTAGTCGAGCTGTTAAAGGAGAATGGCTATCAAACTAGCGCCGAGGAGCTGGAGACCATTCCTGGCTTCTGTGCGGCCCGTCGTTATGCCAATAGCTTAGAGAGCACCTACCTTGATAATATGCTGCGTAAGTTCCAAGAGTTCTCGCAGATGACGATCAACCCAGAGCCACACTACGCTTTAGGTGTTGAGACTTACGCTACTTGGACCTCGCCAATCCGTAAGTATGGCGACATGATCAACCACCGCTTGGTCAAGTCGGTCATTTGCACTCAAGAGCACCCACGCATGCCAGATGAGACCTTGCTCACCTCGATGAACTTGGCCCGTCGCACCAACCGCATGGCCGAGCGCTCGGTTCGTGATTGGCTCTACGCTGATTACTTATTCCCAGAGATCGAGAAGAAGACGGTCTTCACCGCCGAGCTCTTTGACGTGGTGCGTGGCGGTATTCGCGTCTGCTTACAAGAGAACGGTGCCTTTATCTTCGTGCCGATGTCGCTCTTTAGCGCCCAGCGTGACAATTTAGAGTTTGACAACAGCAAGGGCCGTATCTTCTATCAGGGCGAGGTGGTTTACTCCTTAGGCGATACCTTAAAGGTTCGCATCGTCGACATCAACAAGGAGACCCGCTCGATTGTGGGTGCGCCAGTTGAACTGCCGCTTGGCCTGCCATTGGTCAACGTCGAGGAGATGTTAGATAAGCGCGCCAAGAACCAGCGCCGCCCTAACAACAACCGCTAAAACAAAAGAGCGTCCCTCCTCTTTTTTACTGCAAGCCCTGGCCCCGTGCCGGGGCTTGCTCGTTATGGGCCGCCCAGCGCCGCTGGCCACGCCGTACGCCGCCGACCACGCCGCTAGGCGTTGCGCGCGCCACTGCTGGGCGCGCCGCCGCCTGGGACTGGTGGTGTCGCTTGCGGCTGGGGCGGGCGCTAGGTGCGCCAGAAGAAGCGGGTCATAAGCAGCAGCACCGGAATGATCTCAAGACGCCCTAAGAGCATGTCAAAGGCAAAGATAAGCTGGATGCCCCAGTGCAGGCCTGCGAAGTTGGCGCTTGGGTTGAGCTCTGGGCCAATGGCTGGGCCGACATTCGATAGACAGGTTACGGTCGCCGAGATCGCATCGATGATGTTGAGGCCGCCCATCGTGCAGACCAGGCTTGAGACAATCACCACGATAATATAGGCCGCAAAGTAGGTGATGATGCTGTGCATAGTGGCGGCATCAACTTCGTGGCGATTGAAGTAAGGCTCAATCACGCGGTGCGGGTGCAAGCTTTTAATGAGCTGGGTCTTAAAGAGCGAGGCGGCGACCTGCAATCTAAAGAACTTCATACCACCCGAGGTCGAGCCTGAGCAGCCGCCTAAAGGCAAGATGAAGAAGAAGATTAAGGTGGCCACCGGATTCCACTGGGTAAAGTCCTCGAGGGCAAAGCCGCTCGTCGACAGAATCGAGGTGATATTGAAGATTGAAACGCGCCAGGCGTGCTCTAAATCGTAGCCGTTGTAGAACATCAAGGTGGCGGTGATCACACCAGACGCGAGCAGGGTAAAGATAAAGTAACCACGCATCTGCTGGTCAATCCAAGCCTTGTGAATATTACCGGCGATACCGGCGACCACCACGGCAAAAGGACAGCTACAGATAAACATGAAAAAGGCGGCGCTGTAGTGCACGAAA
This sequence comes from uncultured Anaerobiospirillum sp., assembly GCA_944392765.1. Lineage (GTDB taxonomy): Bacteria > Pseudomonadota > Gammaproteobacteria > Enterobacterales > Succinivibrionaceae > Anaerobiospirillum. Next base: position 92,208 of record CALXXU010000001.1, on the reverse strand, counting down.
GGCGAAAAGCCGTTCATCGAAGCGTCAAGCGGCATCATACCGCCGGTAGCCACTGTACACATCGAGGCGTTGATCGCCATGAAAAAGTCCATACCGCCGATGATATAGGCGACGGTGCACAGGATAAAGACCGCAATGTAATAGCCTAAAATCGCCATCGACATGGTTTTGAGGTGCGGGGTGAACTTATTGCGGTCCTCAAAGGAGGTCGACTCGGTTCTAAAGATATTCATACCGCCGGTGGCCGCCTGCGGTAGCACTGCCACCGCAATCACCACGAAGCCGATACCCCCTAACATCTGTAAGATCGAGCGCCATAACAGAAGGGCCGCAGGCTTGGTCTCGAGCTGAGAAATCGTGGTGGCACCTGTGGTCGACAGGGCCGAGGCACTCTCAAAGACGGCATTGGCGTAGTTGAGCTCAGGCAGCATAGTATTAATCGGGATGGCCGCGAGCAGCGCCACCATAATCCACAGCGAGGTGGTAAATAAAAAGAGCTCGCGAATGCCCGTTGCTTCCTTGGTGCGCTTGGTGCCCACGTAGCTTAAGAATTGGCTTAAGATCAAGGTTGCTAAGATCATCAGGCCAAAGCTTAAGGCGCCTGAGGTGTCGTTGACCAAGGCGTAGCAAAAAGGAATAGTGGCGGCGACGGCCACAGCCAAGAGGGACGGCCCCAGCATCTTGGCGACCGCATAAATATTGATAAACACGCGTGGCCCCCCTATTAGCGCCAGTGTGGCACCCAGAATGGACGTGGCTTGAAGAGCTTGACTAAGGCGCGCATTTGCATGCGATCGGTCAAATAGACCACGACGTGATCGCCTGGGGTGAAGACGTAATCTTGGTCGATCTTGATGATCATCTTTTCGCGCAGGGCGATACCAAAGTGCACGCCCGGCGGCAGCGTGAGATCCTCAAGCTTGCGCCCAATCACGTAGCTGGAGCGCGGATCGCCTTGCACTAAGAGCTCTAAGGCCTCAGCTTGGCCGTGGCGGAAGATCCGCAGCTTGACCAAGCCCTCTTGCAAGATAAGCGAGAGCAGGGCCGAGATAATGGCATCACGTGGGGAAATAATCGTGTCAATCGGGCTGCCGGTGCTGCGCAGGTCTTGAGTCGAGAGCTGACGGATCACCGCGATCGTCCGAATCTTTTGGGTACGTTGCAGCATGAGCGCGGCCATGATGTTGGTCTCATCATAGGCCGAAGCGGCAATGAAGCTGTCCGTCTGATAGAGCTTTTCTTCTTGCACGAAGTTAGGATCGGCTGCGTCGGCGCAGTAGAGCTCCACCTTGCTGCCGCGCAAGCGCTCGGCCAGGCGCTTAGCGCGATTAGGATCAGGCTCGATCAGCTTGACGTGATAGCGCTCGGCTAGGCGCGTGGCGATACTATCGGCGATATGAGTACCGCCTTGAACCACTACGTCCATACCGCTTGGGCGCAGCGGCATCAGAGCGCCCACCAAGTTTAAGGCGCGGGCGCGCTCGACGCACAAGATGACTTCATCACCGGCAGAGAGCTTGAATTGTCCAAATTTCGTAATGGGGTTGCCCTTGCGGTACACGGCCACCACCTTGCACTTAGGCTCGTACTGCTCAAGTGCGTCCATCGGTTGGCCGATCAGCTTACCGCCTTCCTTACAGGTGACCGAGGTCATAATGATGCGATCGCGGGCAAAGGACTGAATGGCGTTAACGCCAGGGATTTCCATGAGATCGCTCACCGCATCGGCCATCAGTTGCTCTGGCGAGATGATATGGTCGATTGGAATCGCTTGCGGGCCAAAGAGCTTATCGGCCTCATCAAAGAAATCCGGCGCGCGCAGACGGGCGATTTTACGCGGAATATTGAAGAGATAGGTGGCGATACAGCAGGTGGTGAGGTTGACCTCGTCGCTGGCGGAGGTTGCCACCAAGAGCTCGGTGTTACGAGCACCGGCCTCACGCAAGACCGAAGGCCAGGTTGGGTCGCCTTGGATCACGCGCAAATCGAGGCGGTTCGCAATTTGGGTGAGTTCATCTGAAGGCAGATCGATCAAGGTGACCGCATGCCCGGTCTGCACCAGATACTCGGCCAGCTCAGTTCCGACCAAGGTCGCACCAACAATGATGATCTTCATCCCATTCAAAGCGCGCCAACTCCCAAACCTACTTGAAAGCGGCGCACGGCCTCCCTAAAAAATTAATTTGGTCTTACCGACTGCGTTGGGGCAGCATGTTGCGCCCGGCGGTGCTTGCCCTGACCTGGTTTGCCCTGAGTCGGCTTGCCCTGACGTTGTCCGGGCTTACCCTGGTTAGGCTTGCCCTGACGTTGTCCGGGCTTACCCTGGTTAGGCTTACCCTGCCCTGGCTTGCTGTGACAGCGCTGGCCCTGACGCGCGGTGCGCTCTGCGCTGCTTGGCTGAGCGCTGCTTGATTGAGCAGGGCGCGGCTGAGCAGGGCGCGGCTTGTGCGGGCGGGGCGTGCAGGGAACCGGTTCAAGCTGCGGCTCACTATCGCCTGCTGCGGTCGGAGCGACGCGCAAGCCTTTATAGTGGTAGCCGGGATCGTCGCTGGGGGCAATCGGAGTACGCTGTTCGCCGGAAGCTACCGTTAGCTGAATGGTGAAAGGCTTGATGAACTTCACAATTGCCTTCTTATCACGCAGCAACTTGCGGGCTTTTACCGGCGTGCAAGGCATCAGCGGTTGTCCGCGCATATTTAGAATGCAGACTTTGACTCTTGCTTGTTCCATGATTGGTCCCCAACTTTGGGTTGGCTTTATCTCATACCGGCTTGACGAAGCGGGCGTAGAAGAAGCCGTCGCCGTGATCATCGCCCGGTAGGCGCTGGAGCGTGGTGTAGCTCTGAGTGCCTAGGGTAAAGGCCTTGAGGCTCGCCTCAGGGTGGCGCGCTAAAAAGGCCTGCACCTGGGCCTCGTTTTCCTCGGGCAAAATCGAGCAGGTGGTGTACACCAAGAGGCCGCCTGGGCTCAGTTTTTCGTAGGCTGCATCTAAGATCGCTGCCTGTACCTGAGCTAAAGCGGCGATGTCCTTCGCGCGGCGCAGCCACTTGATATCAGGGTGACGGCGAATAACGCCGGTACCTGAACAAGGGGCATCCACTAAGATGCGCTCAAAGGTGCCGTTCAGCTCTTCTAACTTGGTCGCGTCGAGCGCCTTGAGCATGACGTTGGTGCGCCCTAAGCGCGCTAAGGTGTCTTGGGTCGATTTAAGGCGGTTTTGGTCCACATCCAAGGCCGTAAGGCTGACTCCTGGATTTAAATCCAAGATATGGGCACTCTTACCGCCGGGAGCACAGCAGCAATCAAGCACGCGGCTACCCTGAGGTAAGGACTCTAAATCTAAGAGCGGGGCGGTGAGTTGAGCGCTTAAGTCCTGGACGGTGCAGCGGCCCTGGGCAAAGCCTGGGATATGCTCGACATTGAGCGCTGATTCCAGCTCAATGGCACCTGAATAGAGTGCGCAAGCCTGGGCGTTGATGCCAGCGGCCGCAAGCTCTGCTAATTGGGCGTCACGCGTGGTCTTAGACTGCTCCACACGCAAGAAGAGCGGGGCCTTTTCATTGCTGTGCTGCAAGATATCGCGGCAGCGCTCAGGGTAGCTCTCCTTGAGCTTGGTGTAGAGCCAATCTGGGAAGGAGTAGTCGATCGCCTCATTGTCACTGTGGAGCAGCTGCCCACCCTCACGCAGGAAGCGGCGCAAGATCGCGTTGACCAGCGAGGTAAAGCCCTTGCGCTCGATGTCGGCGCAGGCGCTGACGGTCGCGGCAACTACAGCGTGAACCGGCACGCGCATGAAGGTGAGCTGGTACAGAGCCACTAAGAGCAGGGCCTGGACAATGCGATGGCGCTCGGTGATCTTGTAGTTAAAGAGCGGCTTTAAGGTATTAAGCAACAAGCGGCGCTGACGCAGCGTGCCGTAAACCATTTCCTTGATAAAGGACACATCGCGCTCATCAAAGCCTTGCAGATGGCGGGGAAAGGCTTCGCTCAAGGACACGCCGTCACTGACCGCATCGACGATGAGGGCAGCGGCTGCGCGCGAGCGGGCACCAGCGGCCAGACCCACGCTGTTCTTGACCATTTTGCTGTGGCTTTGAGGGCTCAGGGCGATGACTTTGCCCTCAGCGGCGTCAGGGGAGTGGGCTGAGGCACGCTCAGCGTGGCGCTCAGTGCGGCGCTCCTCTTGCGTGGTGCTAAAACTCTTTACCTTGCCGTCAGCGGCTACTTCTTTTCTAAAGAAGTTGTGCTTAGGGCCATTCTCATTAGAGCGCGCCCATGGGCCCTTAGCTTGCGGCTTGCCCCCGTGAGGCCGAGCGCCCTTAGGTCCTTGGGTCTTAGCGCCTTGGGACTTAGGTTCTTGGGTCTTGGCGCCTTGGGGCTTGGCGCCGTAAGGCTTAGCACCTTGCGGCTTGGCGCCGTAAGGCTTAGCACCTTGCGGCTTGCCAGGGGCTTTCACACTGCCCTGAGCCTTAGGCGCAGCGCTTGGCGATTGATTTGGGGTGGTGCTGCCCGAGGTCGAGCGCGGGCGCAAAGTGAGCTTAGGCAAAGCGGTTTCCTCGAGCAAAGAGATCTTTCTTGGAGCGAGCTAAGTCGCAGGCGGCAACCTTGCCCTTACCTGGAGCCTGAATCGTCACTAAGGTCAAGGCGCTGTTCTGGCCACAGGCGACCACGATACCTTCGTGGTTGACCTCTAAGATGGTGCCCGGCTCAGCACTCTCAGCGCACGGTGCTGCTTGGGCAGCAAAGACCTTGTAGGTGACGTCGGCAAGCTTACAGGTTGCAACCGGCCATGGGTTTAAGCCGCGTACCTGTAAGGACAATTGCGCCGCACTCTTGGTGAAATCAAGCGGGCACTCGTCCTTGGTCAGCTTTTGGGCGTAGGTGACCTGGGCCTCGTCTTGCGGCTCAGGGCTAATCTTTTGCTCCAAGATCGCAGGTAGGCTGTCCACTAAGGCACTGGCGCCTAAGGAGGCCAGGCGCTCAAAGAGGGTGCCTGAGGTGTCCTCGGGGGCAATAGTGAGCTCACGCTTGACCAGCATGGCACCGGCGTCTAAGGCTTTGACAATCTGCATAATGGTCACGCCCGTGACTGGATCGCCACTTAATAAGGCGCGCTGAATCGGCGCCGCGCCGCGCCACTTAGGCAGCAAGGAGCCGTGCACGTTGATGCAGCCTAAGCGCGGAGCGTTTAACACGCGCTCAGGTAGGATTAAACCGTAGGCCACGACGATCGCCAGATCCGCCTGATGGCTTTCCCAGGTGGCGATATCAGCTTCATCCTTGAAGTTGACCGGGGTGAAGACCGGTAAGTTATGTTCTAAGGCCAAGGACTTTACTGGGCTAGGCGTCAGTTTGTGGCCGCGTCCTGCCGGGCGGTCAGGTTGGGTGTACACCGCGACGATCTCAAAGTTAGCCTCAAGTAAGGCCTTAAGATGCACGGCAGCAAAATCAGGGGTGCCAGCAAAGATAATGCGTTGGGACATGCAAACCTCAAGGATGGATCAAGCTTATTGCTTCAGGTGCTCTTTTTTGAACTTAATTAGGCGCTTCTTGATGCGCTCACGCTGGAAGGTGCCTAAGTAATCGATAAAGAGGTGGCCCTCTAAGTGGTCGAGCTCATGTTGCATGCAGATCGCAAGCAAGCCTTCGGCTTCCTCAATATGCTCCTCACCGTGCACGTCGTAATACTTAATCTTGATGCGCTCAGCGCGGTGCACGACTTCGTAGATTTCCGGTACCGACAGGCAGCCCTCTTGGGACTCAACTTCGCCGTACTTCTCTACAATCTCAGGGTTGACCAAGGTCATAGGGTGGCGCATCAGCACATTGCCTTGCTCATCGGTATCGGCAACGTCGATAACGACTAAGCGCTTGCTGATACCAATCTGCGGTGCAGCCAGACCAATACCCTCGTAGAAGTACATAGTCTCGAACATATCGGAAACTAAAGCTTCCAGTTTCTCATCGAACTTGGTGACCTCAGTGGTTTTAACTCTTAAGCGATCATCTGGGAAAATGACCATATCGCGTACAGCCATAGCGTAACCCTTAAATTTCTTAGCACAAACGGACAAAGCCGCATTTTACCACGTCCGTCAAGGGCGCTGCGGGCCTAGCACTCAGGCAGCATTCAGGGCGTTTGTCGCTCAGGCAGCGCGCTTGGTGCGTACCCAGGCCCGTCCCGCTGCGGCCTCACCGCCTGGCCCGTTCTGCTGTGGCCCGCAGCGCCTAGCCCGTCCCGCTGCGACCCGTAGCGCCTGGCCCGTCCCGCTGCGACCCGTAGCGCCTAGCCCGTCCCGCTGCGACCCGTAGCGCCTAGCCCGTCCCGCTGCGACCCGTAGCGCCTAGCCCGTACGCCAGCTACTTTCTCTTAACCGCCACTCTTCCTTAAGCGGCGCGCTGGGAATCTTGTCACCTGTCAGACCACCTGAGGCTAGATTGGGTGGGATTTGGGGCGGCGCGGCTTGATTTATCGGTGCAAGGCGGTATGATGCGCGGGATTTTGGGCTCTATGAGTTGTTTTAGATGAAGAAAGCATCCTTTTGGGTTATTGCTTGGAGTATCGCCCTGTCCGTGGTGATGGGCTACTTCATGTTTAAGTTCTCAGGGCGTGATTTGGCCCCCGATTGGGTTCGTCCATCCTTGTCGGTCATGTTCGCCTTGATTGCGGTAATGGTATTGATTCGGCTCGGGCGGACGCGCATTGCGGCCTTTATGCACTTTGTGGTCGGTTACGGTACCAGCCTCTTTATCACCTTGATGTACCTGTACTATCGCTCGATCGATGCGGTCTTCACCGGTGATGACGTGGTCGCTATCGCCCAATCAAACCCAGAGGAAGTGTGGGACTTCTTAAACCATTACATCCTCAATACCACGAGTTTAGTCAGCACTATCGTGCTCTTGGTAGTCTATTACCTGCTCTTTAAGGTCTATCTCAAGCTGTGGCGCCCTGACAACCAAGCTGCGCTCTTTGCGCCATATTCCCGGCGCGCCTTAGGCTTATTGCGCATCAAGTCGATGGCCTTAGTGGCTGTGAGCGCGATCTTGCTCTTAGGCTCGCTTGGTGTTACCTCGCAGACCCGTCCTTTGAAGTACTACACCATCATGGTCCAAGAGTTAAACAGCCGCCTGGATACCTTCCATGATTTGGTGGCTAAGCTGGAGCGTGATGATTCCTTCCAGGCCACCAAGGAGGGTAAGGGCGAGCTTTACGTCTTAATCATCGGTGAGTCCTTAAGCCGCGACAGTATGGGCGTGTACAACCACAGCGTCGACAATACCCCATTCTTATCGCAGCTGGTGTTATCAGGTCAGGCTCAGATTTTCCCGAACGCCTATGCCTCCTTTGTGAACACCGTGCCTTCGATTACGGCTTCCTTCTCGCAGGGCAATTTAGCCACGGGACTAACCTTCCCGTACGGCGCGAACCTGGTGACCGTCGCCAAGAAGGCGGGCTTTAAGACCTATTGGATCTCCAACCAAGTCAAGAACGGTTCGGCTGATACCCCAATTGGCGCGATTTCGTCCTTAACCGACTATAGCTTCTTTACCACCAACTTCGTCTTTGATGGCTCTTACTCGCAGCATCCGGATATGATCTTAATTCCGGAGATCAAGCGCACCTTAGAGCAAATCGACCCGAACGAAAACAATCTGCTCATCATCCACGTGATGGGCAATCACTCCCCTTACTACAATCGCTTCCCGGCTGACTACCCTAAGGTGGTCTTAAATCAAGCCGCTCAAATTGGTGGTCTGATTACCAAGCCACCGTTTAACGAGAAGTTAGTAGGCGCGAGTGACTACGAAAACTATTTAACGGCGATCAAGTACAACGACATGGTGTTAAGCGAGATTGGCAAGCTCACCATGGATCGTGAGGACTTTGAGGCCTTGGTCTATTACTCCGATCACGGCGAGGCCCTGATTTATCAGTCCTTTAACGATATCGCTCCTGAAAATGCCAAGGAGCCTGCCGGGCGCCACAATGTGGCCCAATTCTCCTTTGCTATGACCCGCATTCCGCTGATCGTGGCGCTCTCCGAGGATTTCAAGGCCAAGTATCCACACACTGCTCAGGCTTTAAGTGAGCATCGTCAGGACATCTTTACCAACGATACGCTCTATGACTTTATCCTCGACCTGTTGCAGATCAAGTCGCCTGCGATCAATTACCAGCTGGCCTTAGGTAATCCGAGCTATCAACGTGGTACTCCGGATGAAATTGAGCTGTTACAGCACAAGATTGTCGGGCACGACCCAGATTATTTAGCCTTTGCTCACGCCCATGAGCCTGAGGGCGCAAACCTCACGGTCAAGAGCGCCAACTCGACCTTTAAGGCCAATTCCAGCCTGGCTAAGGGCTATCATCAGCTTCAGCTCAACACTCAATTTGAGGCAGGTGAGCTCTACGTGCGCGTCTTAAAGGACTTTAAGCGTGATTTCTACACCTTAGAGCAGTTCCTTTCAGTGCTCAAGAACCAAGATGGCGCAAGTTGGCTTGAGCCTGACCACCAGGGCCGGAACGTGTCTTTACTTGTAACCGTCGATAATGAAGCCGCTCTCAGCACCGAGCAAAAAGAGCAGCTTACGGGTAAGCTTGCAGCCTTAGCCCCTGAGGTTAAGGAGCATCTCTACCTTGCCCTCACTGATCAAGCGCTGCGCGCCTCCTTACAGGCTCAGGGCCTGAAGCCATTGGCCGCACTTAACAGTGAGAGTGCCAGCACCGAGCACGCTGTTGGTGTCGCCTTAAGCGCCGAGCTCTTAGCCAATGAGAAGGTGCTGGGCCAAGTGGCCGCAGTACAGAATCAGGGCGGCTTAGTAGCCCTTTTTGACTCCAGCCTCAGTGTGCAAGACGCTGATTTCAGAACTCACCGTCAAGCGCTCTTAGAGCGTTTAGGCTTTACCCCTGACTTCTTGGTGGTCAATTACTACAACGCCTTTGACTCCAACTTCTAACTAAAATCCAGGGCGGCCGTGGGCCGCCTCGCCCTGCCCCTCCCAAGGATTTCATCCCTGGGAGGGGCAGGGCTTTGTTTTGCCTTGCTATGTCTGAACTCAATCATTTCGAGCCCGCCTCTAACCTCACCACGCCCGAGGGCAACAACATTGTGCTGCAATCCTTAGAGCACCTTCAGGAGAGCTCTGAGCCTAAGCGCAAGCGCCGTAAAGCTCAGGCTGCACCTGAGCTTAAGCTCGCCGCCGAGGTCTTAGCCGATGAGGATCTGCCCACTGCTGAGGATCTGCCCACAGCTGAGGATCTGCCCACAGCTGAGGATCTACCCACAGCTTCAGCGGCACTCGTGGCGACCGAGCTCGTATCAGCAGAGCCTGAGGTGAAGCCCGCTGCGGCAGTACCACAAGCTCAGGTTGAGCGTGCTCATCCTGAGACCAGCTTGCGCGCGCAAAACCTTTTGCAGCAGCTCATCACGGCGGTGCAAAGCCAGGAGGCGGTGGTAACAACGGTCGCGCCGGTGCGCACTAGCGCTGAGTCCCAGGTTGTGGCGCCGGTGCTTGAGGAAGGGCCTGAGCTCAGTGCAGCGGAGCTGGAACGCTACAACCGCATGCTGCTTAAGGTGGGCGATCCGTGCCCAGCCTGTGGCCACGGCACCTTGGTGTTACGTCAAAGCGGCAAGGTCGCCTTTTTAGGCTGCTCGTGCTTTCCGCGCTGCAAGCTGCGTTATTTCACGCGTACTGTCAGCCCGGTTCACACCTTAAAGCTGCTTACGAGTCTGTGCCCGCAATGTGGCGCGCCTTTAGCGGTGAAAAAGGGCCGGTATGGCTTGTTCATCGGCTGCTCTGATTACCCCAACTGCACCTACAGCCCCAAGGAAGCGGCCGAAGAAAACGCGGTGGAGTGCCCCCAGTGTCACCAGGGCGTATTGCGCCAGCGCCGCAGTAGTTCGGGCAAAATTTTCTATGGCTGCGAGTGCTATCCGCAGTGTGATTTCAAGCTGATGGGCGCACCCTACGTCAAGACCTGCCCGGAGTGTGGCTTTCCGCTGCGCTTTAGAAAGAAGGTCAAGGCGGGCATTGCCTTGGTTTGTGGCAATCCTAAGTGTCCAACGCGCAAAAAGCGCAAGTACGACTTGCTGCAAGACTAGAGCCCTGACTAACTGGAGCTAATTGATCCCCGACTGACTGAGGGCTAGCTTGATAGCCCTGGCTAACTTGGGGGCAAAAGCCTGATTTTTCGGGCTTTCGTGCTATACTTGGCGCTCATTCAGACCCACTTTAGTGGGCAAAAATTTAGGAGATTTTTATGGCAGAGCAATTTGCTGTCGTCATCATGGGCTCGGATTCGGACTTACCTTTGGTTAAGAACACCTTAGACGTCTTAAAGGGCTTTGATATAAAGTACGAGGTGCGCGTCGCTTCGGCCCACCGTACGCCTGATGTGGTCGCAAACTATGTCACTGACGCCGAGCAACGTGGCGCTGCCGTCTTTATCTGCGCTGCTGGTTTAGCTGCGCACTTAGCTGGTGCCGTTGCTGCCCGTACCACCCGCCCAGTTATCGGTATTCCGGTTGATGGCGGTCCATTAAACGGTGTTGACGCCCTGTACTCCACCGTCATGATGCCAGGCGGCATCCCAGTTGCCACGGTCGCAGTGGGCAAGGCTGGTGCTAAGAACGCCGGTTACTTAGCTGCGCAAATCATGGCAATCGCCGATAAGGCCTTAGACGAGAAGGTTAAGGCCAACCGCGCCGCTGCTTCCCAAGAGGTAATGGCCAAGGATCGCGCCCTCCAAGAGAAGCTCAAGGAGCTCTAACAACCCATTAGGGCTCAAAGAGCGCTCAAGCAGCTCAAACTTAGGCGTGCTGCTTAATTCACACAAAAAGGGGCCCAGTGCCCCTTTTTGTTTGCGGGTTAGAAAAAAAAAATGGCAGGAGGCAGGGCGTGGCATTAACAGAGGTTCAATGGCATAAGGTCAAAGAGGCGGCTCTCACTTTGCGCGAGGGTGGAGTCATTATCTGCCCAACCGAGGGGGTGTATGGCATTTCGGCGCGCGTTAGCAATATCAAAGGCATTGAGCGCATCATCTCAATCAAGCACCGTGCTTTTAATAAGGGACTTATCATCGTCAGTTCTAGTGTGGCCCAGCTTGAATCGGTGGTGAACTTTGGGGCGTTAAGCGCCGACAGTATGCGCTTGATTCACAATAAGTGGCCGGGGCACAATACCTTTATCGTGCCTGCTAAGTCCGGCGTATCTCCGGTGTTAACCGGAGGCCGCACCACGATGGCGGCGCGCGTGACCGATTTTGAGTTGCTAGCAGCGCTGTGTGATGAGGTGGGTGAGCCCATTGTCTCCACCAGCGCGAATATCTCAGGTTCAGAGCCCCTCACGACTTTGCCTGAGCTGCAAGCGACCTTTGCCGCAAGCGTCGATTACATCTTGGATGAGCCGTGCATGGGCCGTAATAAGCCTAGCACCATTTATGATGCGCTCACCGGTGCGGTGCTGCGGGCCTAAACAAAAGATTAAGGAGTTCCTGTGTCTCAACCCCTCAAGTTAACGGTGTTTGGCAACCCGATTGCCCATTCCATTTCGCCACTGGTACACAGCGTCTTTGCCGCCCAGACCGGCATTGCAGTCGACTATGGACGCATTAAGGTCGAAGGCTCCTTTAAGGACGCCGCCACTGCGTTCTTTGAGGCAGGCGGCGTGGGCTGCAATGTAACCGTACCGTGCAAGCCGGACGCCTTTGCCTTGGTTGATCACTGCACTAAGAGCGCGGAAATTGCCCAGGTGGTCAACACGATTAAGCTTGAGGTGGCAGCAGATGGCACCCGTACTCTGTTAGGTGATAACACCGATGGCCGAGGCCTCTTTACCGACTTAGTGCGGCTTCAGGCACCACTTGCTGGGTCCAATATCCTCATTATCGGCGCTGGTGGCGCTACACGCGGCATCGTGCCACCACTCTTGGACCCTGAGGTCGGCATTGCCCGTATCACTATTGTCAATCGCACGGTCAGCAAGGCTCAAGACATCATTGCTGACATGCAGGCCTTACAGCTCGGTTCTAAAGTAGAGCTCAGTGCTTGCTCCTTTGCCGAGCTTAAGCCTGAGGCTTACAGCGTAATCATCAACGCTACCTCGCTCTCGCTCAAAGGTGAGCTCCCTGAGATTAAGGATGAGCTCTACCGCCAGGCGCGCTTTGCTTATGACCTGTTCTACACCCCGCAGGGCACCACCGTCTTTACCGAGCACTGCAAGGCCTTAGGCGTACCGGCGGTTTATGACGGTCTGGGTATGCTGGTAGGGCAGGCGGCCTTATCCTTTGCCTTATGGACCGGCGTCATGCCTGATGTCGGTGCGGCGTTAGCGCAAGTGCGCGCACAGCTGGGCTAGCCCATGCGCACTTTGTACTACTATTGCGCCCCGGAAGTTACGGCCACGCGCCGCGCCGAGTTTGCGCAGCTCATCGCTGCTGCTCAGGACGCTGTCCAAGCGGCAGCTTCAGCCCAGGAAGCCGCGCCTCTGGCCGGTGCCTGGCAGCTGGTGGCGGTCAGCGACTATGACGCCTTGATCAAGGCCACGACCTTACGCGCCAAGGGCAAGACGGTGACGGGGCTGGCCTTGGAACCTGAGGACGTGCTCTTAGAGCTCACGCCACCAATGGCGGGAGTCGGGCTGCGCTTAGGCTCTTTAGCCAACTTCAAGCCTTTAGTCATCGACTTTGAGCAGGTGGCGGTACGCCAGCGTTTGCTTCGGGGCGGGCGCCAAAAGGAAGCGGTTGCACGTGCGGTTATGGCAGGTCTGCCCGATGGCGCGCTGGTCTTTGATGCGACCGCCGGCCTGGGGCGTGAGTCTATGATTTTGGCGCACGCCGGAGCGCAGGTCTTGTCCTTTGAGCGCCAGCTGCCAATCTGGTGCATTTTGCACGATGGCTTGCTGCGCGCAGGCCGCTCGCGCTTTTACCCGTTTACGGTGCCCACGCTCCACCCTTTAGGCACGATTAAGGACTATCGTGGCGCCGCGCGCCCCGAGGTCATTTACTACGACCCGATGTTCCCAGAGCGCTCAGGTAGTGCTCAAGTCAAAAAGGATATGCACATCTTCCAAGAAGTGATCGGAGCTGACACTGACAACGAAGACTTCTTGCGCGCGGCGCTCACGCTGGCTACCCGACGTGTGGTGGTCAAGCGCCCGGACTACGCTCCACCGCTTTCTTACCCTGGAATTGAGCTTGCCTACAGCGTCGATGGCGGCCAATGCCGTTTTGACTGTTTCCAAGTAGATTAAGGCTCTTCAGGGGCGAGCGGAGCAAAGCCATAGTGGTTCAAAATGGCTTGCACCTTGGCATCGTGGCGGAGGCTGCGCATCAGATCTTGCGCCTCGACTTTGTTTTTGCTTTGCTCCATCAAGAGCACATAGTATTGGATATCGGCATGTACCCGGCGCGGCATGGTGAGATAGGAACCGCGTACTGTGCTGGGGTGCGCGCTTGCTACGACCAGGGGCTTAGTGACAAAGCCGCATTGCACCTTACCTGAGCGGACATGCTCATAGATTTGGTACTCGTGCTCGTATTCGTAGCGCTTTTGAGGCAGAAGTTTCTTAATCTTGCGCGAGTCGGTCATGACTTGACGCGTGGCGTAGCCCACGGGCGTTAAGTGCGCATCGGCGTAGGCTAGAGAGCTGAGCTTGACTTGTTGGAGCGCTTGAGAAAGCTCTTCATTGGTATCGGAGTGCGCGGCACTGAGCAAAATCGTATTGACGTAGCGATCCCACTCAGCTTGGGTCATGCTCTCAGGGGACTTGATGGCGGTGGTAGGCGTGGGCTCGTCCCAAGGGTCAGGGGCCAACTGTGCGGGCGCGGCGCTACTTTCCTCGGGAATGTCGCAAGTGGTGGCAACTGGGGCGTCACTGGTGGGCTTGGAGCCTAAAGGATTACCGGCAAAGAGGGAGGAATCGGCTGACCACAGTACCAGCGGCGCGCGGGTAAAGGGCAGCATGGCACTGCCTAAGCCTTTTTTGGCGCGAATTAGGGTGATAGGCAAGCGCTCATCGCTTGAAAGCACCAAATCACACTCGGTAGTGGTGTCGGATGCGGCCATCAGGCGCTCAGCGAGCGCGCTGGGGGTGTCATAGCGGGACGTAAAGTCATGCGGCAACACCCCGTGTAAGTGCTCTAAGGCCAAATAAAGCTGGGGCACCGCGCAGACTTTAAGTTCTGCGGCACTGCCGCACATGGTAAGAGCGCCCCATAAAGTGAGGGCGGAGCCGAGGGCCTGTAAAGCCTTAGACAGCATGCGATCTCTTTAGGCCAAATGGCCACTTGAATCTTTCTTTTTTCTTTTTTTAGGTGAGTTAGCCCATGAGCTCAGGCAAGGTGTCGCGCTCTTGGGCGATCTTATCAGCCACCTTTTTAACCTCATTAGGATCCTTCTTGGGGGCTAAGAGCAGATCGATGAGCTGAGCGTAGCTGCCATCGGGATCTTTGGTGGTTAACTTGCTCTTTAAGAAAGAGATAGCTTCCTCCCGCGACAGCTGGCGTGGAGTGCCGCCTTGTTGTTGCAGCAACTCTGCTTGTAAGTCTTGGGCCAAAGCACGGGCTAAGTTCATGGTGCCGGTGTAGTGCTGCACTTGCGGCATGACCTCTTCATCTTCGCTGAGCGTGTCATGCTTGCCCCCGATCATGAATAAGAGATGGGAGGCGATAGCGTGCATGCTTTGCTCTTTAAGCGGCACCTCGCTGTCCATGATGTTATTAATTTGCATCTGAGCAGTAGCAGCTGGTTGCGTCGTGCCCGGTTGATTGTGCTTAGCCATGATTCCCTCTTGAGCCCTTGCGATTATTCGCCTCATCCGGGGCTTATCTTAGCTGATTTGGGCCCTGAACGCACATAAAACGTGCGCCTTACCGCGCGCTGCTTGCGGGGCTCAAGCGTGCTTCATGCCGGTATCAAGTGTGCTTTATGCCGGTATTAAGCGCGCTGTGCGTTGGTCTTATGCACGCCTATTACGCGCTGCCTGCGGGGCTCTTGCGCGCCTAGCGCATGATGTGGCGCTCGCATTGAATCATGCGCTCAAAGAGCTCGGTAGGGGAGCCTGAAGCGCGCAGCTTGTCCGCAAAGCCCGATTCATTGAGCAGCAAGGACAGGCGGCCTAACAGATTCATATGGGTGTAGCCATCGTCGGGGCTGGCCAAGAGAAAAATGAGGTCGCAGTCTCTATTATCTAAAGCACCTAAGTCGATCGGGTGATCTAAGGTCGCGACCACCACCGTGGCACGTCGGACCGCTGAGGACTTGGCGTGCGGCAGGGCAATGCCTTCGGCGATGCCGCAAGGGCCCAGCGCCAGGCGCGCGCGCAAGTCAGACATAAAGTCATGCTCTGAGGTGACGGCCTGCACTTCACTTAGCTTTTGCACCATAGCCTTTAAGATGTCGTCGACGTTATTGGCGTTGAGCTTGATCAGCATCGTGCTCTCATCTAAGGCGTAGCGCAGCATAAACTTGTTGGCATTGAGGTCGGCCAGGGTTGGGCTCGCCACATTTTGGTTTTGGCGCAGGTACTGTAAGTTGTTGAGTACATTGCGGTAGAAGGCGCCGTTGAGCTTGTAGAATTTGACGTACAAGAGCAGGGTCACAACGAGCAAGATGAGCACGATCAAGACCGTACCACTGATTTCGCCGGGCATATCGGCGTCATCATTAGCTCCTAAGATATAGCCAATGGTGAGCGCGCCGCCGTAGAAGAAAAAGGAAATGGTCTTGCCTAAGTTATGGGCCATCGCGCGCAGCGAGAAAATAAGGCCGTCAGTGCGCACCGAGAGCTTAAACTCGCCGTAGTCGACCGTGTCGATGGTCATAGAGGTCAGCGCGACCTTACACAGGCCTACCCCTAAATTGGTCAAGAAGATGGAGGCGGCCAAAATCGCTAAAGTGTAGCTTTGGCTATACTCGGCCCAGAACATCTGGGCAAAGCCTGCCATGCTCATATAAAGCGATAGGCTGAAGATAAAGGTTCTTGAAGTGTGGCGCACTAAGGCCTCAAAGGAGGCCATAGCAAAAAGCTGCAAGAGACCGGCCCCGAGCAAGATGAGGTACAAGGTCGGGTTTAAGAGCAGCTGATGCTCAATGAAAAACGAGACATAAGCGCCTAAAATCAAGCCAAAGGCGGTGTACAAGAGGACGGTGCTCAGAAAAATCACCATGAGCTGGTCGTTTTTAAAGAGCACTTGGGCCATAGTGTAGAGGCGTTCTTTGAGGCTTAAGCGGCTTGGAGCGGGCGCATGATAGACGTTGGCCTCATTGGCCTTACTTTCAGTAATGCTATTTAAGGCAGCGACCAAACTTTGTTCGGTGCTGACTGCCCCAAAGGTCGGTGTGGCGTATTCGTAGTTATTGGCCGTGAGCTCAGGCGAGCTTTCTTCTTCCTCTTCTTCTTGCTTTAACGGCTCAAAGGCAGGTTCTGACTTAGCGACAATGCTCGGGCTTGGATGGCGTGGCGCCCCGTGAAAAGCGTTGTTCTTGAGCAAGAATAAGAAGATGCTCTGGCTAATCAGCATGATATAGAACGCGACCAAGGCGCCAAGTGGATAGCTGATCGTCTCGAAGATGGTGCTAGCGTGCTGCATAAAGGGCAGCGCGCAGATCACAAGCAGCTGCGTGCCTAAATGATTGGTAATGCACGGCACGGTAGCCATGGCATCGCGCGTGGTGTTGGTGGTGTTAAAGGCGCTTAAAATCGACCAAGAAGGCAGGTCGATCATAAAGAAGCTCAGCGACCATAATAAGTAAACGATAGTAATGGTCAGCTCGACATTACTCGGCGTGAGCTTGGGCAGGTAGTAAAAGCCCATCAGGGTGACGCAATTTAAGACCAGCCCTAAGAAGGTTAAGAGCTTGTACTTACCAAAGCGGCAGTTGAGGTTATCCAGCAAAATGCCCAAGAGAGGCGCGGTGATAATGCCTAAGAGGTTATGAGATAGGTACAGTACGCCTAAGAAAGGGATATCGAGCTCAAGAACTTGGATGCAGTATAAGAAGACGTAACAGCTGATTAAACCATGTGCGACTTCTTTACCTAGAGAGCCCGTGCTGTAGGCAAACTTATCGCGAAAGGCTAGGGTTGCAGTTAAATCTTTCATGACACAAGATCAAATGCTTGCCAGGGGCACGAGGTGCCACTGGTGGGGCAAGGGAAAATAAGCGCAACTTCCGGGGCCGCTTAGGGCAGCCTGCGGGTAACACCTCGAGCAAGCTACGATTTCTCGGGGAGTCGCTATGCGACGCTTACGTTTAGTTCGACCAAGGGTCACTCCCAAGAGGGATGAAACCTAAGGTAGGTCATGACCCTAAGTTAGCCTCCGCCTAAGTGTCCACGTGCACGTATTTACGTTCACGCTCTGGGGCCAAGTCCCCAGCACTTAGGTGGCACATCCGTGCGCCACAGCTGCTAACGCTTATCCTTGCCGATTCAGTCAGTCTCAAAAGGTCGAAGGAAAAGAGATAAAGTCAATCTATGCCATTTGATGTTCACACCACGCAACAGTTTTGGGCGCACTGATCCTAAATTGCCGCTGGACTAGGCGCCTACAGGTTATGTTTTGCTCGGGCAACGCCCAAGCGCTACCACGGCATAAACCGCTCACCTATCGAGGTTTGAACCCCAAACAACCCGTCCATTTTAGCAAGACTTGTGAGCTAGAGCATACATTTGCGCAACATTGCCTAAAGACTGCACTATGTTACTTTTAACATTGCTCCGTTATGGAGCACTAAAGAACGTCAGAGTGTGCCCGAAAAAAAAAACTTGCTCGAGGCAGCTCACTTGACTGGTCAGACAACAAAGCCTCAAGCCCAGCGGGGCTTGATGCTTTGGATCTAAGAGCGTTAGCTTCAGCTTGAGCTTCAGCTTGAGCTTCAGCTTGAGCTTCAGCTTAATTGAGCTTAGGCCTTTGGCTTCTTGGTTGGACGCTCGTAGTCCGCTATGGCGCGCAGTGGGGCGCGGGTGACCACTAAGCTCTTGGCCTTAACCGTGCGGGTGACCGTGGTGCCCGCGCCGATAGTGGCGCCGTCCTCAACCGTGACTGGAGCTACGAGCTGAGTGTCCGAGCCGACAAAGACGTCCTTTCCAATCGTCGTGCGGTGCTTATTGGCGCCGTCGTAATTGCAGGTGATGGTACCGGCACCGATATTGGTGTTCGCGCCGATATCGCTATCGCCTAAGTAGGTGAGGTGACCGGCCTTGGTGCCGTATTCGATGTGGCTGTTCTTAACCTCGACGAAGTTGCCGATATGAACCTCGTCCTCTAAGACGTTGCCTGGGCGTAAGCGGGCAAATGGGCCGACTGTGGTGTGTACCTTAAGCTCGGAGCGCTCCATAATGGTGTAAGGCGAGATCACCGAATTATCACCAATCGCGACGTCCTTTAAGACGCAGCCGGCGCCGATTACTACGTTATTACCTAAGGTAACCTTACCCTCGATAATCACATTGATATCGATAAAGCAGTCTTGGCCAAAGTGGAGCTCGCCGCGCAGGTCAAAGCGCTTTGGGTCAGCTAAGGTCAAGCCGTCCATTAAGAATTGATTGGCGGCATGCTCTTGGTACAGACGCTCGACGAAAGCCAGCTGCTGCTTGTTGTTGATACCCGAGAGTAGCTCGATATTCTCTGGAGCGGACTTGATGCCCACTACATTTTGGCCCGCCTGAACTAAAAGTCCGGCTAAGTCGGTCAGGTAGTACTCGCCTTGGGCGTTGTTATTGCCAATTTGCGGCAGGTACTCTTGGAGCAGGGCGCCGGTGGTGGCAATCATACCGGTGTTGATCTCACGAATTGCCTTTTGCTCCGGGCTGGCATCCTTGTCCTCGACAATGCCCTGTAAAGCGCCGGTGGCGCTACGGACAATGCGGCCATAGCCTGCTGGGTTATCAGGCTCGGCGGTCAGTAAGGATAGGGCCGCGCCCTCGTTTAAGGCGGCAAGTAAGCGCTCTAACTCAACCTTTGGGGTGAGTGGGGTGTCACCGTAGAGCACGATGACTTGGCTTGATGCAGCAACTTGAGGCAATGCTTGCGCTACCGCATGGGCGGTGCCTAATTGCTCCTTTTGATAGCAGACCTTGACCAAGGCTTGCAGCTCAGGGCTGAGCTGCTTAAGCGCTGCCTCAACCTTATCGCCACCATGACCTAAGACGACATGGATCGCCTGAGGATTTAAGCTTGCTGCCGTCTTGATGACATGAAACAGCATAGGTTGTGCAGCCACAGCATGAAGCACTTTAGGCAGGCTAGAATGCATTCTCTTGCCCATACCTGCTGCCAAGACGATCACTTCAAGAGCCATATCCTCTCCTCAAACTTTTTGGGGCTGTTTGATCACAGCGCCCTATTGTCCGTTTAGGCCCATCGGCCCTTTTCTTCGTGAGCATAGCACCAAGCATGGGGCTTAGCGCGCTCTTCCCCAAATTATGGCTTAACTGCGCCTTAGCTCTTCTTTTCTGAATTTGCTTTGTCCTGTGGCTCCCTGTCCCCAGCTTGAGCGGCGCTGGACTTGCGCTCAGCAGCTGGAGCGGCGCTGGACTTGCGCTCAGCAGCTGGAGCGGCGCGGGCGGTAGTTGAGGTGCGGGCGGCAGTTGAGGCGCGGGCGGCAGTTGAGGTGCGGGTGGCAGTTGAGGCGCGGCGCTTGCGGTCGTACCAGGTGACAAAGAGCATTAAAGCCAGGGAGCCTAAGATAAATGGGATCGAGAGCAGCTGGCCGACATTGAGCGCAATCCCGGTGCTGTAGTCGGCTTGCTCTTCCTTGAACGGCTCGATGAAAAAGCGCGCGGTGTAGATTAAAAAGAGCAGGAGCGCCAGCAAGAAGCCCTCAGGGCGGCGGTGCCATTTGAGGTAGAGCACGGCTAAGATGATGAAGGTGATAAAGTAGGCGGCCGCCTCAAAGAGCATCGCCGGATAGCGCGCAAAGTCCTCGCCTAGGCGCGCAAAGACGATACCGATGGCACTGTCCGTGGGCTTGCCTAAGATCTCCGAGTTCATGAAATTGCCGATGCGAATGAAGGTGCACACCAAGGCAATCGGCACGGCGAGCATGTCCGCGATATCAAAAAAGCGGTAGCGGCGGCTGAATTTGATAAAGAGGTAGAACGCCAGCACCACGCCCACGGTGCCGCCGTGGCTGGCTAGGCCGCCATTCCAGATTTTGAGGATTTCAATCGGGTGCGCTAAGAAGTAATCTGGCTCGTAGATTAAGCAGTGGCCTAAACGGGCGCCGATAATGGTACCGGCAAAGATATAGAGCAAGAGGCGGTCTAAATCTTCGGTGCGATAGTTGGCGCGTTTGAACATCGCCACCATAATGAAATAGCCTAAGACAAAGCCTCCGGCAAAGAGAAGGCCGTACCAGCGCAGTACAACTGGACCAATGCTCAAGGCAATGGGATCGCCCGCCCACACCAACATAGTTAACCCCCACAAAGAAGAATATTGCTGTATTGTGGCCAAGATAGGGGCGTTAGGCAAGGTGGAGCCCCTATGAGGTCTCAGCTTGGGACAGAGCTTAGGGCAGAGCTTAGGGGCTCAGTCACTGGGAGTTGAGCTAGGTTTGCGCTAGGTTAGTGCTACGGATTGTCGGGCGTGCCCCGTTCTTGCTTAGACCGCTTTGCTATAATCGCTTTGATTTTCTTTTGGCAATTAATAATGCCGCGTTCTGGCTAATCTGAGGCTGCAAAGCTCGCTGATTCCCATGGTTGAACTACTACCTTCTGTTGATGCTTGGTGCTCTTATATGGGCTGGACGCTGCTAGCGTTAGGCCTCTTGAGCTGTTTATTTGCCCGTACCTTTAAGCTGGGTGTCTTGGTCATGGTGCTGGGCAATATTCCGCTCATTTTGGGCATCGCCGCGCCTCGCCGCGTGATGGAGTGGGTGATAAACCAGGGCGTCGCCCCAAGCCAATTTCCTACGGTCGAGCAAAGCCATACCTTAGGTATCGCCTCGGGCCTTATCCTCTACCTGATCTTATTTTTGATCTATTGGTACCCATTACGCGGCCGCAAGGGCCCGGCCTATTACTTTTGGCAAAATAAGACCAAGCGCTTGAGCGATGACGATCCCATCATGGGCGATGACGGGCTGTTAGATAGTGAGCGTGCCACCAAGAACAACAATAAGCGCGGCAAGAACAAGGCCCGTACCAGCACTCTACACTTAAAGTCGGGTGATAATCCCCTTTCGCTTAAAGACACCTCCAAGACTCATGACGAGCTCACCCAATTAGATGCCGACCGTGAGCCCACCTTAAGTTCCGACCTCTTCACCAAGCGCGGTCCGCGCCGCGCCGCCGCGCGCGCCATGGCCCGCACCAATCAAGGCCCTAACGCGCCAGGCCCTAATGCGCCAGGCCCTAATGCCGCTAATGCCCGTCCAGCCGCCGCTCCAGGCCGCGCTCAGCCTGTGGCCCCGGCGCCAGCCGCGTCGCGCGGCACGGCGCATGCCGCGCAAGGAGCGGGCGCCGATACCCCACCGCCGAGCTTGGGTAGCTTCTTATCACGCCTTGATGCTATGACTTCAGGGGCGGGGGCCTCGCCTGATTTAAAGCCACGCTCCGCCATTCCTGATGCCGTGGTTCCCGGCGGCATGGCTCTCTCTAATGAGCCGCACGTCAGCTCTGGAGTGAAGGTCTCAGGCCCCAAGGTCAGTGACTTGCTCCATGACTTAAGTGAGGACGAGGCCGGGCGCCGCTCGGCCGAAGCTGAACTCAAGGCCCGCATGCAAGCTGAGAACACGCCGCACCAGGGCGGCATGAGCTTTTCGGATATCCTATCGTCAGCCAGCTCACGTCAAAGTAAGCTTGAGGCGAGCCAAGATGGCTTTGCCCCTGATAACGACGTGCTGCCACCTGAGCCTGATTTGAGCGCAGGGCGCGCCGCTGCCGCCGCGCATGGCCTGACGGTGCGTCCATCGGCGCGCAAGAGCTCAGAGCCAACTCCAGTTGATGAGGCGCTGCAAGAGCAAGGAGCGCTCGCCGACGACGAAATCGAGCTGTCGCGCCACTCAGATTTAAGTGCCGCTGAGGCCGCTTCCTTAGCTAAGACCAAGCTCTATAGCCCTGGCCGAACCGTCGGACAGGCCTTAGCTGAGCTGGATCAAGCCATCCCGGCCGAAGCTGAGGTGATCTCTTCAGAGCAGCCACCGCGTGCCGATGAACCGTCCGATGAAGATCTCATTACTGCCCTGTCGGCAGCGGATGTGGAAATTGTTCAAGCCGATGAAATCTCTGAGCGCGCCTTAAATGAGGCGGCGGCCGCTCATGCCCAAGATATCGCCCCCGATCGGGTTCAGCATATCAAGAGCTTAGAGGCTGAGTTAGAGGCCAAGGAAGCTGCGCTCAAGGCCCGCGAGGCCGCCCTGGAGGCTCAGCAAGCAGCTCTCAAGGCCAAGGAGGCAATGCTCTCCTTGGATAAAAATGAGAGCGCGGAGAGCAAGGGCGAATCGAGCAAAGCTGAGCCAAGCCAGGTTGAGTCGAGCCAGGCCGAACCAAATAAGGTTGAGCCAAGCAAGGCTGAGCCACGGGCATCAGAGCAGGTTAAGTCTGCACAGGTTAAGGCTGCACAGGTTAAGGCTGAGGTGGAGCCTGCTAAGCCTAAGGGCCCGGCTAAGGCCGCTGCCCCTGAGATGCCAAGTGCCTCCTATTCCTTTACCTTAAAGGCCCCGCATCAAGAAAAGCCGCACGCTACCTCGCGCAAGCTGCCGCAGTTTATGGGCGATAGCACCAGCTATAGCTTTGAGCTTGATTTCAAGACCAATGCTTACGGCAAGAGTGCGGATAAGGATGAGGCCCCGACCAAGCAGTTTAAGGTGGCGGCGACCTTTAGCGCTGAAGATGAGACCAAGCGGGTTACACGTCCACACACCGAGCCTGCTGCCCCTAATGTGACCGAGAGCCAAGAGCTGCAAGCTAACTTAGAAGCGCTGAAGGCCCAAGCTCAGGCTGAGCGTCGAGCTTTAAGTGAGCAGCGCGAGCAAAAGGATCGAGAGGCCAAACGCCAGCGCGATGAAGTGATGTGGCAGCGCGCCGAGCGCGTGGCCCATGAGCTCTTGAGCGAAGCCAAGACGCTGGGCGATGAGGTCAACGCCCCAACCACGGCGGCGCAGCTGGCGGCACGCGCAGGGATCTCGCCGACCCCTGCTAAGGACCCTAAGACGCAGCGCAGTGGGCACTTGCCTTATGCCTTGACCGCCGATTACACCGATGCTGGGCAAGATGAGGCGCGCTCGCTTGCGGCCTTACTCAAGGGCGATAGTGATTTAGCGCTGACCATGGAAAAGGTCAAAGCCCAAACCGATGCGGCCTTGATTGCCCAAGGCATTACCCGCCCTGAAGGCTTTAAGAGCTTAGGGGCTAAGGCCAATGAGCAACGCTTCTCGCTGCAAGAAGATAGCGCCGAAGTCGAGCGCATGTTCGAGCAGATTACGCGCGTGCTGCAAGAAAACAGCGAAGCTCAGCTTAATACCACGCCTGCGGCCTCGGTGGCACCGCTCAAGCCTGAGCTCAAGCGCGAGGAGCTACACCTAGCGGCCCAGAGCGCCTTCAAGGCTGAGCCTGCGGTAGTGGGCGAGCTTAAGGTTCATACTCCAGCGGAGTCAACGCTCAAGATTGAGCCCGCCGCTAAGATTGAGCCTGTCTCTGAGCCGGAGCCCGCCGCTCAGTCTGAGCCTGGGGTCAAGCCTGGGGCCAAGCCAGCGGCTCAAGCGCGCCCAGCTAAGACTGATGGCATTTCAGATAACACTGTGATTACGCGCACCAAGCCGCCGCGCGCGCCTGAAGCCGCCGCTTTGGCCGCTAAGAGCGCTACCGTTAAGAGCGCTGCCGCTAAGAGTGCTGCTGCCAAGAGCGCTGCTAAGACGGCTGAAGGCGCCGCTAAGACGACTGCGGCGAGCACCGCTGGAGCCAAGCGCCCTGCCGCCAAGGCCGCTGCGGCCAGTGCGCCGAGCGCGGCGAGTGGGCCGAGTGCGGCGAGCGCCCCGGCCAAGACCACGGCTAAGGCTCCAGCGCCTAAGGCTACCCGCGCGCCACGCACGGCCCCTAAGAGCAGTGCCGCTCCGACTAAAGCGGCACCGGCGCCAACTGCTCTAGCGACTAAGAAGCCAAGTGCGGCTCAGGCCGCACCGGTACGCGCTGCGGCCAGCGCGCCGCTTCAGGCTGAGCCCCCAGTCAAAGCGGCGGAACGCTCGGCCACGGCAGCACGCTCGGCCACGGCGGCGCGTGCAACCGCGCAGGGGCGGACGGCTCAAGCCCCACGTCAGGTTTCGGCGCCGCCAGAGGCAGAACGGAAAGCAGCTGCGCCGTCGAAGAGCCTAGCCACTAAGAGCACGGCGCTTAAGTCGCGCCTGGGGCGTAAGAGTGAGACGGCGGCTGAGAGCAATCAAGCGGCACCTGAGGTTAAGGTAAGTGCTACGGTTCAAGCTCCGGCGGTCAAGACGGCCCCTGCGGCCCCACATCAGGGGGCAGAATCTCAGGGTGCGAGCGCTCCTGCGACCAAGCCGCGTCACAGCTTAAAGACCAAGCGCCGGAGCGCGGCGCCTGAGGTTAAAGAAGAGATTAAAGCTGCGCCGATGGCGGCACCGGCAACGGAGCCCGCGACGGAGCCAGCGGCCGCGCCTAAGCGCCGCGCCACGCTTAAGAGCCACTCGCTCAAGCGGGTGCGCCCTCAGGCACCTAGCCACGCTAGTGGAGAGTAAGCGTCGTGCTGTGGGTGGGAGCAATTGATGCGCTCTGGGCTCAGTGCGGCCCGCTGTTAAGCCCGGAGCGGGAGCCCTGGGTCTTTGCCGCATGCGCGGATAGTGGTTCGCTGCGCCAACACACCTTTTTGACCGGGCGCGCGCTGCTCAAGCATGCCTTGATTGAGCAGGGCGTGCTGGCAGAGAATCGCCCTCTCCCCGAGCTTGCCCTCTCAGAGCATGGGCGCCCGTGCTTGCCTGAAGCGCTGGGCTTTGACTTTAACTTAAGCCATGCCTATGGCTTTATGGCCCTAAGTTTAGGCTCTGGGCCTCAGGGCGTGGATTTAGAGCTTGCTTGGCCTGACCTCAAGCGCCCGTCGCAGTCTTTAAGTGAGCGCGTGTTCTCACCTGATGAGCTTGCCCAGTGGCAGGCTTTGTATGCCCCGGTCTTAGCCGAGCTCACCGCCTTAGGCGCACTGCCGCCTAAGGGGCGCTTACCCCAAGTGGAGCTGGAGGCGCTCTCCTTACCAGCGCGCGCGGCGTTAAATGAGGCGTGCCGCTACTTTAAGCGCCAATGGACCCTGCGCGAGGCCTTGGTTAAACTCATTGGCAGTAGCATCTTTGTGTTAGATAGCATGCTGATCGATGTTAAGGCAGGCTACTGTGGCTTTAAAGCCGAGCGCATTCCTAGTCCATCGGATGTGACCACGCCCGATGAAGACGCGCACCTGCTGGCCATGCTCGCTGGCAAGCCTTTGCCGCAAGGTTACTTGGTCAGTGCGCTGCTGCCGCCGTGTTTTGATCTGCACGGCGTGCCGCAATTAAAGAGTGACTATGCCAAGGAGCACGCGACCTTGGTCTTATCGCTCTTTTGCCCTGAATGCGGTGACTCTTTGGCGCTGCAAGTGCTGGGGACCGATGGCTTTTATGCGGTGCCAGTGCCGGTTGTGCAACGCTTGGTGCTGCGTTAGCCCTGCGCCAACCCGGTGCTAAATGGCTAACAAATTGCAGATTGAAAGCCTACGAGGCCCTATGATGGCGCATAGTCTGAGGTCTGCCAGGTCTATTGGCCCCGAAAGGGGGTAGCCAAGTGCTACAATATTGCGTCACTTGCCGCTGCAAGCAAGTTGTGTTCTCTTAGGAGGAAGTGGGTGGCTCTGTTCAAATTCATCGCGTTTATTGGTGCTGTGGCTATGCTGATTGCCGTAGCTCCAACTTCACAGGCTATTTTGTTCTATGCCCAGTTGGTAGGCGGCATCGCTATGATGTGGGGCGGTTTCTATTTCATGGTGCGTGAAAACGAAACCCTCTACGGTGCTGTGTGCGTGATTTTTGCGGTCTTGATTCAGCCGATCTATCCGCTGCCCTACAGCCAAGGTCTGTGGATGATTTTGGCGTTCTTAAGTGCAGGCTACCTGATTTTGGCCGGACTTTTGTGCATTAAGCTCGAAAAGGCCCGCGCTGCGGCTCACGCTAAGATCGAAGCTGAGCTCGAAATGTATCGCAAAAATGAGGAAAAGCTGCGCGAACAGCAGCATGGCCGCCGCTAAGGCGCCGCCAAGGCGCAGCTATGCCAAGACCTAGCTCATGCCAAGGCCCAGCTCATTTAGCGCCCCAGCTTGGGGGCGCGCCGCGCCCTTATTGCAAGACCCAGAGCAGGTGAGCTCGAGCTCATTGCTCTGGGTTTTGTGTCTTTAGGCGAACTTACTTGCCAAGCGCTGCAAGGTGGCGGCGCAGGCACTCAGCTCACTGGGATCAATGCCTTCATTGGCTTGGTGCGCGTCGGCAATCGAGCCAGGGCCCATGATGATGCACTCGTGGGTGATGACCTGCAGCCACGAGGCCTCGGTGCAATAGGCGACATAGCTGCTGGCAAGCGCATCGTGGTACTTGGCCTGAAGCTGTGGGTTTAACAGCTTGAGGTAATTCTGGTAGCGCGTACGGTCGTTGTCTGCGCTTGGCCCTTCAGGGAAGGCGGCGGTGTCAGGATATGGAGCATTGAGCCGGGCTGGGTACTGCGGCGGGAGATCAGCGTTGATTGCGGCGAGCGTTTGTTCTAACAGCTCATTTAACTTAGCTAAACTCAGTTTGGGCGTCGGGCGCACCTCAAGACCTAGGGTAATCTCAGCGCAAATGGTGTTATAGCTTTGGCCGCCCTTGATCGTACCGATGCTTAAAGTGGAAGCGGCAATCTCAAAGCGCTCATCGACGTAGCGCTGTAGCTTATTTTGCAGCTTTTCAAGGTGCTTGAGGACAAGCGGCAACGACTGCATCGCGCTGTAGATGATGGGGCTGCGCGAGCCATGGCCCTCCTCGCCCGTAATGATGAGATCGCGTGCAATCCAGCCTTTGTGACCTAAGACCGGCTGCATTTGAGTCGGCTCGCCGATCACGGTCAGGGCAAATTTACGCCCGGCAAGTGGGGCTAGGTGCTCGGCAATGAATTGAGGGTCTTGAGTCGTGTGTTCCTTGGTGCGGATGGTCAGGCCCGCACAAAGCTCAGCTGTAATAACAGGAGCGCTTAACAGAGCCGCGACGCTTTGGGCGCCCGCCATCGAGGTTTCTTCCTCGCAGGTGAAGAGGTAGCTTACGCGCGCGGCCGCTAAACTCTCATGGGCAAGCTGCATCATGCAGCTTAAAAAGCCCTTCATATCGGAGGTGCCGCGCCCGTAGAAACGTCCCGCGCGCTGGGTTAGCGTCAGCGCATCAGAGTGCCAATCACTTGGGTTAAAGGGTACGACGTCGTAGTGGCCCGAGAGCAAGAGGCCTAAATCAGCGCTGGGCGCGTGCCACAGCTGCGGGGCTAAGCCCAAGATGCTCTTTTGGCCGGTAGCGCACGGGATCTCAAGAACGGTTAATCCCTGCTCGACCAAAAAGTCGCTGAAAAAGCGAGCGGCTTGGGCGGTGCCCTGAATGGCGGCGGCGTCCTCGCTGCCACTGACCGTGTTGAGGGCAATAAGCTGCGCTAAGTAATGCTCCATACTAACTCCTAACCTAGTGGAGCTCTCATCATAGCCTGATGGCTCGTACCGCCGGGCTTTGCCCCCAAAGGGCGCAGGGTGCCCCATGGCACACCATGCTCCCAAGGCGCACCATGTTCCCAAGGCGCACCATGCTCCAGTCGCACCGTGTCCTAAGGCGCACCAGACCCGCCCGTGGGCGGCGGGCTGGGGCCTTTAGTGGTAGAGGATTTGGACCGAGTCGGGGCCTGCCAGGTCGCGGATCGACTCGACTAGGTCGTCTGACGGCAGCACGCGGAAGTAGTTGTTCTGCAAATTGATCTTGGTGTTATCAATGAGCAGGCT
Organism: uncultured Anaerobiospirillum sp.; assembly: GCA_944392765.1. GTDB lineage: Bacteria > Pseudomonadota > Gammaproteobacteria > Enterobacterales > Succinivibrionaceae > Anaerobiospirillum. The sequence continues at coordinate 64,223 of CALXXU010000001.1, read as the reverse complement.
TAAGCTGCAGCCCTCGTCGACTAAGACCTCATCCTCGCTTTGGTCAAAGCGCCCTTGATTGCGCTCAAAATGCTCCATGCTCGGTTGCGGCAGCCCTGGGAAGAAGTTCTTGGCCGGGACGTGCGCCCGTTGCAGATTGGCCTTGATCTCCTCGACGCTGAGCAGATTGCGCCCAATGATATCGTTGATGAGCTTGGCGTTTTGCTCGTAGAACTTGCGCTCTAAACACAGCGTGATGTTGTGGGCGCGCATTCTGCGAATGCGCTCGATCGTTTGCAGGCGGCGTACGCGCAGGCGCGCGCCTTCAGGCGCATTGAAGTAGGCGATGGTCGCAATCAATATGAGCGGCGCCTCGCACAATAAGCTCTCGTCGACGTCCGGTGAGGAGCTTAACTTGCGCTCCTTGCTTTGGCGACGCTCCTCTAAGATCTTGGTGTACTCCTCCGCCTGTGGACCGTAGAGCGGAATCGTGACCTGCGAGGTCGAGTCATCTATCGTCAGGATGTAGAACTTGGCGCCGTCGCGCTTGGAGGTGCGGGCGTCCGAGTTGATCACGGCTCCGGCAATGGTCGCAATAGTCGGGCGATCAAAGGTACCAGGGCTTAAGCGCGCCAAGGTCGAGGTGCAATAACGCATCAGCTCGTTCTTGTACGCATTGATCGGGTGTCCCGAAAGATAGAGGCCTAACATGCTCTTTTCTTGGGCTAAGCGATACTTATCCGGCCATGGGGTGCATTGATCGTATTCTGGGGTCTCGGCCACGTCATCTAATGCGGCCAATAGATCCATTTGGCCGCTGGCTGAGTCCTCTTCCTTGGCCGAAGCGTAGGTAATAGCCTTGGCAATGCTCGCGTGCATTAAGGCGCGCGATGGCCCTAAGCGGTCGAGGGCGCCCGAGAAGATCAAGGATTCCATCGTCTTCTTGTTGAGGCGCTGCGTGCCTACTCGGGCTACAAAGTCAAAATAGTCCTGGTACGGGCCATCTTGCTGCCGGATTTGGACTAATTGCGCGACCAATTCCTCGCCCACGCCCTTGATTGCACCTAGGCCGTAGATAATGGCGCCGTTCTCATCGACCGTGAAATCAAAGCGGCCAATATTGACATCAGGCGGATTGACCATAATACCTAAGCGGTGGCATTCGGCGATATAGGACACGAGCTTTTCGGTGTGTTGGCGATCAGCGGTCATCATCGCCGCTAGGAACTCAGCTGGGTAGTGCACCTTAAGATATAAGGTCCACCATGCGACCAGGGCGTAGGCCGCTGAGTGCGACTTGTTGAAGCCGTACTCGGCGAACATCTCCACCTGGTCGAAGATCTTCATCGCGATCTCCGTGTCCTTGCCCTTCTTGGCGGCACCTTCTTTGAACACCGAGCGCTGTCCGGCCATTTCGGCTGGATTCTTCTTACCCATAGCACGACGCAGAATGTCAGCACCACCTAAGGAGTAGCCTGCCAACACCTGCGCAATCTGCATAACCTGCTCTTGGTACACGATAACGCCGTAGGTCGAGTCCAAGATTGGCTTTAAATCGAGGTCCTGGAAGTCAGGGCTTGGGTAGGAAACCTCTTCTTCACCGTGCTTACGCTTAACGAAGTGCTCCACCATGCCTGATTTAATTGGGCCTGGGCGGTATAGGGCCACCAAGGCGATCATGTCGTCAAAGCGGTCTGGGCGCATCTGGCCGATGAGCTTGCGCATACCGTCCGATTCCAGCTGGAACACCGCCGTGGTCTCACCTTGCTGCAAGACCTCAAAGGAGGCGTCGTCGTGGTACGGAATAGCGTGAATATCCACCGGTGGTAGCCCCAAGCGCGCTTGCTTGGCGTTGATCATATCCAAGGCATCTTGGATGATCGTCAAGGTGGTCAGACCTAAGAAGTCGAACTTAACTAAGCCCGCGTGCTCCACATCCTTCTTATCAAATTGGGTGATCGGATTGCCATCGGAGTCGAGCATGAGTGGGGTGAACTCGGCGGTACGGGTCGGGGAAATGACCACACCGGCCGCGTGCTTACCAATGGTCTTGATCACGCCTTCAAGGCGCATCGCGTAGTGAATGAGCTCAATTAATTGCTTGTTATCGTTGTTGATCGCCTGGTTGTAGAGGTTTAAGAAATCTGGGGCGGCCGAATCGCACGGATTGCCCTTCTTATCAAAGCCCATCGCGGCCTTAAAGGTCAGACCCGGCTGTTGCGGCAGCATCTTAGCGACGCGGTCAGCTTCGTTGTAGTTGATATCTAAGGCGCGCGCCACGTCCTTGATCGCAGCTTTCGGGGCCATGGTACCGAAGGCGGCAATCTGCGAAACGGCGTTGGTCGAGTAGGTCTCCTTGACGTGCTCAATCGTCTTTTCACGATTGCGCTGGCAGAAGTCGACGTCGAAGTCCGGCATCGAGACACGTTCTGGGTTCAAAAAACGCTCGAACAGCAGGTCAAAGGCCATCGGGTCAAAGTCCGTGATCTTAAGGGCGTAGGCCACAAGCGAGCCACCGCCCGAGCCACGGCCCGGTCCCACCGGCACGCCATGGTCCTTGGACCACTGGATAAATTCCATAACGATGAGGAAGTAGCCAGGGAAGTCCATCTTGATGATCACATCAAGTTCGACCTCCAGGCGCTTCTCATAGATCGGGCGCTTTTCCTCACGCACCTTAGGATCAGGGAATAAGAAATTAAGGCGCTCTTTTAAGCCCTCATGGGCCTTTTGGCGCAAGCATTCGGCCGGAGTTAAGTCACCGGTAGGGTAGCGTGGCAGGCGCGGGTGGTCGAGCTCTAACTCAACATTGCAGCGCTCGGCGATACTACGGGTGTTGGCTAGGGCCTCGGGCAGGTCAAAAAAGAGCTGGCGCATCGCCTCGGGCGACTTTAAGTACTGCTCTTTGGAGTAGCGGCGCGCCATTTCCTTATCGTTGCGCTTGAGGCCTGCTTGAATCGAGACGCGCACATCGTGCACTTGATAGTCGGAAATGCCATCCTTACCGATCGCGTCCTCGCCGTACAAGAAACAGGTGTCGTTGGTTGCGACGGGGCAAATGCCATATTGCACGCACAGCTCTAAGGCGCCGCGCTCAAAGCTGCCCTCGCCCTCACGGCCGGTGCGGGTTAGCTCCAAGCAGAAGCGATCGCCAAAGTGCTCTAAATAAAATTGCACCCGCTCGTGCAGCTTCTTTTGGTTGTGGTCGGCCAGATAATAGGCCAAGTCGCCGCGAAAGCCATTGAGCACGATAAGGCCCGCGCTGAACTTGGCCAGTTCATCTAACTTGGTGTAGGCATCAAAGGAGCCTGGGTGCGAGCGCAGCCAGGCCTCCGAGAGCAAGTCGTAGAGGTTTTGCTTGCCCTCGCGATCCATCGCCAGAACCGTGAGTCTAAAGACGCGCGGCTCTTCGCCTTGCTTGACCGGCTCTTCGACCAAGAGGTCAGCGCCCATAATCGGCTTGATGCCGTTGGCGCGGCAGGCCGAGTAAAACTTGATATAACCGCAGATATTGGTCAGATCAGTTAAGGCAACGGCCGGGATCTTAAGCTTGACTGCTTGCTTGACGATAGCCTCGACACTCTCTAAGCCATCGAGGATCGAGTAGTCCGAGTGCACGTGCAGCGGGATGTAATTTAAGCCTTGAGCGCCGTAGTCGTAATCAAGGCCACCTGCGGCACGATTGGACTCAGGAGCTTGGAGGGGATAGGACGGAAAAAGGGCGCTTTTAGGCATAGGACACCTCGCTAAAATTTTGTTCTAAATTATACCAAGCGCTTGTTTTTAGGGCCCAATCTTTCTATTCTAAACTCACACCAAAGCCCACAGAAACAAGGTTTGATGCGGCTTTCAGTCCGGCACTGTGGGCACTGTCACGGCCGATACCCCGCCGCTGTTCATCTGGCACACCGCCACCGACCAGCAAGTGCCGGTGCAGCATGCGCTTTCAATGGCGCAAGCTATGTGGCAACATGGCAATAGCTGCGAGCTCTGTGTCCTGGCACGCGGCCGTCACGGCGTCAGCCTCGCCTGCGATGAGGTCGATCCCGGCGAGTTTGACATGGTTGATGATTACCTGACCCAATGGTTTGAGCGCGCGCTCACCTTTATTCGGACTTTTGTGCATTAGGAGCACCCCATGACCACGGAAGAGCAAAAGTTTTTTGCCCAAAAGCATGAGTGGATGCTTAAGGCAGTACCGGCCGATGGCACCGTTGAGTTGAGCGATGGGCGTAAGCTCGATCTGTTCTTGGCGCGCGCCGAAGGCAAGAATCAGTCTGACCCTAAGTATTTAGTGGTGGTGTTGCCCGGTGGTGGCTACGAGTTTTGCTCTTTTAGTGAAGACCATATCGTGGGCCGTTACTTTGCCCGCGCCGGTTTTGATGCTGTGACCATCGATTACCCCACGCGCTTAAACGAAGAGGCCGTGCCTGGTCACGGCGTCGGCCTTGAGGCGCTGCATGCGGTCGGTTCAGCCATCAAAGAGCTGCGTACCCGTGAGGATTTGGGCTTTACGGCGCATAAGCTGATTGTGTGCGGCTTCTCGGCGGGCGGGCACTTAGCTGCGACTATGGCGACCTTGTACGATTCAGCTGAGCTTGCTGATCTCACCGGCGGTGATCCTAAGCTCTTGCGTCCTGATGGCGCCATCTTAAGCTATGCGGTCATCAGTGCTGACCCAAAGCTGGCTCATCAGGTCACCTTTGGCTGCTTTACTGGTAGCAATGACCCGAAGATGTGGGAGCGCTACTCTTGTGAGCGCAATGTCACCGCTGACACGCCTCCGATGTTCATTTGGCACACCGCAACTGACCAGAGCGTGCCGGTGGGCAATGCCTTGGTGATGGCCCAAGCCATGTGGCAGCATGGCTGTCCGTGTGAGCTGCATATCTTTGCGCGCGGCTTGCACGGTGCCACCTTAGCCTGCGACGAGGTGGATCCAGGGGCCTTTAGCATCGTAGATGACTATCTGACCCAATGGTTTGACCAGGCCATCACCTTTGTGCGCACTTTTGTGCGCTAGCTAGGCTGTCAGCCTTGGCCCCAGCCTCGGGGCGCAATAAAAAGAGGCCCCGGCAGTGCCGGGGCCTCTTTTTTTTTTTGATTTTGGGTAGAACCTGTTATTAGGTTTTACCGCGTGAGGCTTACTTGAGCTTCTTGTAAGCGTTGATTAAGCCATTGGTCGAGGAATCGTGCGAGGTGATGGTCTCGTTGTTCTCGAGCTCTGGGATAATCTTTAAGGCCAGCTGCTTGCCTAACTCAACACCCCATTGATCGAAGGAGAAGATGTTCCAGATAGCGCCTTGGACGAAGATCTTGTGCTCGTAGAGGGCGACTAACATACCTAAGGTACGTGGGGTGATCTCCTTGACTAAGATCGAGTTGGTTGGACGATTGCCCTCAAAGATCTTGAATGGTACTACGTCCTTAACTTGATCTAAGGTCTTGCCCTTGGCGAGGAACTCAGCCTCAACCGCTTCCTTGGTCTTACCAAAGGCTAAAGCCTCGGTCTGGGCAAAGAAGTTCGATAAGAGCTTGACGTGGTGATCGCCAATTGGGTTGTGGGTGCGGGCTGGAGCAATGAAGTCACATGGGATGACCTTGGTGCCCTGGTGAATTAACTGATAGAAGGCGTGCTGACCATTGGTGCCTGGCTCACCCCAAATGATTGGGCCGGTCTCATAGGTAACCTTGTTGCCGTCACGGTCTACGCTCTTACCATTGGACTCCATATTGCCCTGCTGGAAGTAAGCAGGGAAGCGATACATATACTGGTCGTAAGGTAAGATCGCCTCGGTGGCAAAGTGGTAGAAGTTGTTGTACCAAATGCCAATTAAGGCTAAGAGTACTGGGATATTGTGCTCAAAGTCGGCGCTCTTGAAGTGGCAGTCCATCTCGTAGCCGCCCTTTAAGAACTGCTCGAAGTTGTCGTAGCCACAAGCTAAGGCGATCGACAGACCAATCGCCGACCACGAGGAGTAACGGCCACCGACCCAGTCCCAGAACTCGAACATATTGTCGGTATCGATACCGAACTCGCTGACGCCCTTAGCATTGGTCGATAAGGCGACGAAGTGCTTAGCGACGTGCTTGATATCACCGGCGCTCTTTAAGAACCAGTCGCGGGCGGTGTGGGCGTTGGTCATGGTCTCTAAGGTGGTGAAGGTCTTAGAGGCTATTAAGAATAAGGTGGTCTCAGGATTGAGCTTCTTTAAGGTCTCAGCGATCTGAGTGCCGTCGATATTGGAGACAAAGTGGCTCTTTAAGTGGTTGTGATATGGGGTTAAGGCCTCAGTGATCATGCAAGGACCTAAGTCCGAACCACCGATACCGATGTTAACTACGTCGGTAATAGGCTTGCCGGTGTAGCCCTTCCACTCACCAGAGATGACGCGCTCGCAGAAGCTCTTCATCTTAGCAAGGACTGCCTTAACGTCTACCATAACGTCAGCGCCGTCTAACATCACAGGCTCGCCTGAGAAGTTACGTAAGGCGGTGTGCAGTACGGCACGGTCCTCGGTGCGATTGATCTTATCGCCCTTGAACATAGCGACGATGTCGTCCTTGACGTCACACTCGTTAGCTAAATCAAGGAGTAAGGACAGGGTCTTCTTATCAATCAGGTTCTTGGAATAGTCAACTACGATATCGCCGTCACCGACGCTTAAGGAAAATTCCTCAAAGCGCTTAGGATCAGCGGCAAAGAGCTCCTTTAAGGTACGACCCTTGGTCTGAGCAAAGTGCTCTTCCAGTGCCTTCCAAGCCTTGGTCGTAGTTGGATTGACGTTCTTTAGCATGACATCTCCTCTCATCAGCTAAGGGTGCTAAAAATACGTAAACAGGTTCGCCTGACGGGCGTCCCACTAACCCCCTAATATAGCGCGTTTTCTAGGGGCCGCCAAAAGCTAGGCCTAAAGGGCGCGCCCAAGATCCCATTTTTCGCTTCGCTTCAGAGCAAAAAACGCATGTTTATCACAAAATTGGCTCAAGATAGATACATATTGCCCGCTGTTAGGGCGCAACTTAATGGCAGCGCCGCAATTTAGCCGCCGCTCCAGTTAGCCCCAGCCGCTCCAGTTAGCCGCCATAAAGCCGGTTAATAGCCGCAGGGCCACTTAGCCGCCGTAAAGCCGCTTAGCCACTGCGGGGCTAAGCGTGTCGCTCTAAATGTGCGGTCGCTCTAAATATGGGCTTGGCCCACAGATGCCTTTGGGGCTGGTGGGCGGCCCAGTTGAGGGCTTCGGGGCTAGGAGGTGAGCAGGGCGGCGAGATCTTCGATCGCGCGGTTGAGGCCGTGCTCATTGGCCGCCGGTTCACGCGCGGCTCCCGCCTCCACGATTTCGAGGTCGGTCTCGGGCATCTCGGCGATAAAGCGGCTGGGCTCTTGGGCGTTGAGGTTAGCGCCAACCTTGCGGGCGCGCGCTACCACCATCGTCAGCTCGGTTTGGGCACGGGTCACGCCGACATAGGCCAGGCGGCGCTCCTCTTCGATATTGTTCTCGTCAATGGAGGTACGGTGGGGCAAGATACCCTCTTCCATGCCCAGTAAGAAGACAAATGGGAACTCTAGGCCCTTGGCCGCGTGCAAGGTCATCAGCTGTACCGCATTGCCTTCCTCGTCATCGTCGCGCTGCTCCATCATTTCACGTAAGCCTAGGCGCTCGACCGCTTCACCAAAGTGTAGCGGCTCGCCCTTGGTTCCGGCGATGAGTTCACCAATCCAGCTCATCACCGTCTCGACGTTCTTGAGTTTCCACTCATAGGCTTGCTCCGAGCTCTCGGCGCGCAGATATTCGCGAAAGCCTAAGCGATCGAGCAAGGTCGAGCACAGCTCTTGGTCTTGGCCGCGCAGTAGCATTTGGCGCAAGTCGACATAGAGCCCTAAAAAGCCCATAACCGCGCCTGATTGCTGCGCATTGAGCTGGGCGTAGAACTCCTTGGAGCAAATGCAATCGTAAAGACAGCGCTGGTATTGATGGGCGGTGCTGGTCATCGCCTTGAGGGTCTGGGCGCCAATACCGCGCGTCGGCACATTGATCACGCGCAAAAAGGCGGCATCGTCCTTAGGATTGGTCAAAAAGCGGCACCAAGCCAGGATGTCCTTGACCTCCATGCGTGAGAAGAAGGAGGTGTCACCGGTGACCTTGCAGGGGATGTGTGCCGCCATCAACTCCTTTTCCATATCGCGCGCTTGTGAGTTGGAGCGATACAAGATGGCATAGTGGCCCCAGGAAGTCTTGTGATCAAAGCGATGGCCCAAGATCTCCGAGGCTACGTACTCGCAGGCCGACTCGTTGGTATCGCAATAGGTGACCCGAATCTTGCTGCCCTCTTGCAGCGCGGAGTACAAGGTCTTCTCAAAGATATGCGGATTGTGGGCGATGATGGAGTTGGCGCAGCGCAGAATGCGCGCGGTCGAGCGGTAGTTTTGCTCGAGCTTGATCACCTTTAAATCAGGGAAATCTTGGGTCAGCTGCTTGATATTCTCAGGGCGGGCGCCGCGCCAAGAGTAGATCGATTGATCGTCATCGCCCACGACGGTAAAGCGCTGATTGCTCGCGACCAGGCACATGAGCAAGATGTACTGGGTCTGGTTGGTGTCTTGGTACTCATCGACCAAGATATAGCGAAAGCGCTCTTGGTATTGGGTGCGGGTGGCCTCGTCGAGCAATAACAGGCGTGTCGGAATAAAGAGCAGGTCGTCAAAGTCGACCGCGTTGCAGGCGCGCAGATAGTTGGTGTACTTCTGGTAGATATCGATGATCAGGGGATCGCCGCCTTCCTTTTGCACCACCTTAGGGGTCTTTAAGGCACCCTTGTACAGCGAAATGCGGTTGCACAGATCTTCGATGTACTCCCGCGAGGCGTCTTGCGCCAGACCGGGAAAGTCGGTGGTAATGATATTCTTGATGCTCTTGAAGGTATCGGTCTCATCAAAGATCGAGAAGTTGCGCCCTAAGCCTAAGCGTGCCGCCTGCTCTTTTAAGATAATGCGTCCTAAGGCGTGAAAGGTGCAGATCGTAAGCTCCGAGGCGGTCTTTTCATCGACCTCACGCGCGATACGCTCGCGCATTTCAGCGGCGGCCTTATTGGTAAAGGTGACGGCCAAGATCTCACGGGCCTGCGCTAAGTTATTGCGCAGCAAGTGGACAATCTTGGTGATGATGACACGGGTCTTGCCCGAGCCGGCTCCGGCCAGCACTAGGCAGGGCCCTGAGGTGTACTGTACTGCCTCAAGCTGGGCGGCATTAAGTTGCATCGCCATAAATCACCTCCAATAACAACCTCATCGGCGCGCCATTGTACAATGATCGTCCTGATTTTTTAGGGGGAGGGACAGGATGCTATCACGGGCTCGGGTGTTACAGTTACGCGCTGATTATCAGGCCGGCATGAGCTTAACTGATATGCAGCGCAAGTACGGACACAGTGTCCTGACTATTCGCCGCTGGGTCTGTGACGAGCGGCCTTTGCCCAAGTCGCGTCCCAAGAAGTCGGGCTTGTCAGCTCAGCTCACGCCTGAGGCTCATGAACCTGCAACTTTATGGGTGCAAAGCCTCCCGCCAGGCCCTGCTCAGGCCTTACTTACCCAAGCGGCGCGCTATTTAGACCAAAAATATGGCTGGAAGGTGCTCAAGCGGGCGCGCCCTAAGCTCGTTTCAGAGCTGGCCTCAGAGCTCAAAGTCGCCCCAGCCTTAGCGCAGGCTCTGGTTGCGCTGCTCGTGGAGGGCTTAGCGCGGGTCAAGGCTCCCAAGGATCAGGTGGCTTGGGGCACGCTGCGCCTTGATCTGCGTCCCATTACGCTCAAGACCCCGACTGGTACGCTCAAGCAATGTTTGCTGACCTTGTGCCTGCCGCAAGTGCCGCTGACTCTAGGCTATGTCCTGCCCGGCCCAAGCTTTGAGGGCATAGTCGAAGCACTGCAAGAGCTCAGCGCGCACTTGCAGGGCTTGCCTCAGAAGTTAGAGCTGGCTGCCGTTGAGTTTGAGCCCCTCATTACCCGGCCTTTACGTGAGCACGAAACGGTCTTAGGCCAAGGCAATTCCTTGGTCACTCGCGATCATCAAGGTCAGGCCTGTGCCTTTACCACTGACTTTATGAACTTCAAATTGGCCTTAGGGGCGGAGGTCACGCTGGGGGCAAGTGGCGCCACCGGCGCGGATTGGTGTGTGCTCACTGTGCTGGCCTCAGATTTGGTCTATCGCGGTGATGCGGCTGCCTTCAATGAAGAGCTGCACACGCTGTTGCTTCAGGCCCAAGGACTGAGTGGGGCAGACTTTGCTGAGCTTATGGCTTTAGTGGCGGCTGGTAAGCGCCCGCAAGATGGTGCCAAGGAGGCGCTGCAAGCTTGGCTCAAAGCGCATGCGCCGCGCACACCGCAGCTGGGGCGGGCGCTGCATGCCTTAGCGCCGCTTAATGCGCGGGTCACGGACTTTCCACGCACCAGCGTGCATCAAGCCGAGGTCAATCAGTTTGGGCGCATTAGCTTTGAGGGCAATGAATACTCGGTGCCTAATATGCGACCGGGAGCGGCGGTTGTAGTGGTGGTCGATAAGTTCAAGCTCAGTGTGCGCACCGCGCGCAATAAGGAGCTTATCTGTTTTGACCGCTGCTATGGGCAAGGCCACTACTTGCTTATTTGGGAGCTTGAGCTGGAGCGCCTGATAGCGCAGCCTGCGGCCTTTGCCCGCTCGCGCGTGGCCTTCGAGTTTAACTCAGAGGATGTGAGCTTGGTGGTAAGCTGCGGCTTTGCCGCAGTGTCCGCCGTGCTTACCGCGCTCAAAGCGCGGCTTGAGGACAACGATATCGCGCGCTTAGCCCAGCTCTTCCACCTCTGTGTACGTAAGGCGCAAGATATGGCTGACGAGGACGATTTCAGCACCGTCCTCGTGAACCTGATCGCTCAAGAGCCAGCTAATTAAGTGAGCTTGGGCCAGCCTGACCGGCTGGCCGGACTCATGAGCTTGAGGGCTAGCCTAGCCCGTGAGCCTGGGGCTTAGCCTAGCCCGTGAGCTTGGGGCTTAGCCTAGCCCGTGAGCCTTGCCCGTGAGCCTGGGGCTAGCCCTGCTTGGTCGAGAAGGAGTGTAGGCGGCACGAGCTGTCGAGGGTAGTGAAGATCAGCTCGTTGTCGTTACCTTGGTTGATCGCCAAGGTCTGCAAGGCATTACCCTCAAAGATGCTCTGCTGCTCAAAGCTGCACCAGACCACGACCGGGACTTGGAACTCGGTGGCAAGTTGCGCCAGGCGCGGTGAGAGCTGAGCGCACATGCTGTGGTCAAAGGCAAAGGTGTCGACCATTAAAGTTGGGGCCATGCCACTTAAGCGCGCGGCGACTAAGCCGTGGTTTAAGGTGGCCTCGAGCATAGCGGCGTTTTGCTCGACCGGGAGCTCTAACAGGCGCGCTTGGTAGCCCGACATCGGGCCGTATTGCGCTAAGTTAAAGGTGAGCAAGGAGCAGATCATCTGCCATTGCATCTTCGACCCCGCGTAGAGAATGGCATTTTGCTTGTTCTCAATCAGGCTGGCTAAGACCAAACGCGAGAGCGCTACCGCCGGGCTTGAGATGGCGTACATCATAGGCGAGAGCTCAAGGCGCGCTAAGCTTTCAAGACTCAGTACCAAATGATTGTGCGGCAGCGACTGCGGGGTGAGTGCTGCCTGCAAGGTGACATCGCTGATTTGGGTCAGATGGTTAAGCTTCTGGTTTAAACCTTGCGGATCTTGGCTTAAAGCTTGGGCGATGCTGCCATAAGGGTAGGTTAAGTCCAAGGCATGAACTGCGATCTGGCGGCTACTAAGCTCGCGCAGTAAGAAGTCACGCACCTCATTCCAGCCAGGTTCTTGCGGTAGCGTCAAGTACAGATGGCTAGCGCTCAAATCAGTGTTGAGCAATGCGTCTAAGAGTACGCCCGCATGTTGCGGTGCGCCTAGGGCAATCGCTGGTACGTTTAGGCTCAGCAGAGCCAGGGCGTCTAACTCGCTGGCGCACACCAAGAGATGGCCGGTGACCTCACCTAAGACATTGAGGTTAAAGCAGCGCTCTTGGCCGACATAGCGCTTATCAGGGTGAAGCCGATCGACCGAGTTGATGTCCAGGGCGACATAGCTGTCTTCATTGAGCGGGATAATCGCTGCTTGCCACAATTGCGGCTGCCATGACTCCATCGAACCTGGAGTAAAGGTGCTCTCGACGCGATAGGACGGGTCAAAACCCAGGCTATAGCGCTCAATCAAGGCGGCACTCAAGCCTTGGGCGGCAAAGTAGCCGCAAGAGCCTACCGCATCCTTGCAGCGCTGCAAGTAGTGACTGAGCGTACCCTTAAGCTGGGTAGGCAGAACTGCGGCTGTTTGTGGTACGAACACCACATCGCCCCCATGAGCTGCGGGTGCCGCTGTAGGCACCGCAGGCGCGCTCGGCTGAGCGCTCGGGGTCGCTACAGCTGGAGCTGCCATGCTCGGAGCAGACGCAAATGGGGCGCGGGGTGCGCTCGGCGCGCTCGGCGTTTGTGCCTTGAGGGCACCTTGCGGGTGGAGCGCATCGGCGGTCGCCGTTAAGGTCGAGAAGGCATCGACGCTCTTAGGCGGAGTTTCCAGCTCCAGATCGTCCTCGCTTAAGGTAAAGCCCGGATCCTTATGGCCGGAGCGTGCCAGCGGATTATCGCTACTTTCTAAATCATCCTCAAAGTCAGACTCCATTTCGTCTAACTTGGCGACGTCCGGCAGATCTAAATCATGGGAGAGGGGAGCCAGCTCAGGAGCGCTGCTGTGCGGGCGCTCTTCGAGCGGGTTGACCTCTAAAATCTTGGTCTCGGTTTCTTCAGCGGCAAAGAACTCCGGCTTGGCCTTCTTAGGCGCGGCCATGGTGGCAACTGGAGGCTGTGGGGCAGCTTTGGTGGTTGCAGGAGGCTGAGGCGCAGCGGCAGTCTGTGGGGCAGCTGCAGGCTGCGCTACCGTGGCAGGCGGCGCTATCGTGGCAGGCTGCGACGGAGCAGCTGACGCTGCCCCCGCTGTTGCCTGCGGGCTTACTTGCGGTGCCGCTGGTTGCGGAGCAGGAGCTACGGTTAAGGATGGCGGTGTTGGTTGATCCTGCTCTGCCGGGCTGGCGTCAGCTTTGTTCTGAGCGTTGGTCTCAGGGACGCTGAGGGCCGAGAAAATCGCGGAGGCAGCTTGGTTTAAGGCCTTAATATCCTGTTGCACAGAAGCAGGGACGGCCGCTGGGCTGGCTGGGGTCTCAGGGGCTTCGGCTGCGACCGTGGCACCTAAGATGATGGAACTGGTGTCTTCAGGGGCGCGGGCGGCTACGGCACTGCTGGCTTTAGCACTGGCGGTGCTTGCGGCGGCGCTGCTGACACCCGTGCTGGCCGCAGCGGTGCTGGCCGCTACGGTGCTGACTGTGCTTGCGGCTGCTGCGCCGACAGCGGCGGCGTTACTGGTGCTCGCGCTTTCTTGAGCGGCTGACACCTTATTGGGGTGCAGGAAGTCAAAGGTGGCAGTACGCGCGGCGGCGACTTTGGCGGCACTGAGCTCATCTTCGTGGACGCGATGGCCAAAATCATCGGTCAAGACGCGGCCGCGATTGTCGCTCATCAAGGTCGAGGTGTGACGCTGGGCGTCCAGGCCAAAGACGGTGGTGCCCGGTGCCTTTGGGTTAAAGACACTGCCCTTAGCCGCATTGCTCGGTTGAGCCACCGGCTCACTACTGATCATCGTGCTGACGGTCGGCGCTTGGGCCGGTTGATTGCCATGCAGGGCCGAGGAATAGCCCGAAATACGCGTGGCGTTTTCGTTGGTGGCATTGAGCGCGGCAAAGGCTTTGGCGTAAGGATTACTGCTGTCAGCTGCCGGAGCGGCCGCAGTAGGGGTGCTGCGCTGAATTAAAGTGCTCGGACCATTGCTCGAGGCGCTCGCGCGCAAAGGATTGAGGGTGGCGGCAGCCTGCGGCGTGCTGGCCGTAATCGTGGTGTGAACCTCACCTGTGCTGTCATGTTGTGGCACCGGCGGATTACGGCTCATGACATCGCGAATGCCCGATTGCACCTCGGCGGCGCTCTTTTTTTCAAAATCAAAGGCCTTGCCATTGATCAGGGTCGAAGGCGCCGTCGGATTGCGCAGTGGCATCTCTACCTCAGGGCGGGTGGCATCGGCCTCTTGGGCCCGACGCTTGGCCGGGTCTATGGCCTTAGCCTGTACCCCCGCGCCAACGTAAGGCGAGTTCTTTGGAATGGTGTAGGTCTGGGGCTCGGGTTCAGGCTCGGCTCGTTGCTCGTTGGGCTTGCCCCAGATTTCAGCGGTACGACGCTCGATTTCCTCAGGGCTGAGCTTAATATGGTCGAGATTGCGCACATTAGGCGGATTGAGCTTGCTGTGCCGATCGCCATCGGGCACGCCAGGTTGCACGTAGGATGGAGTACTTGGCTCAGGCTTTGGCTGGGCCAGTGGTTCGATAAAGGTCGGTTTGATCTGTTGGGCTTTGATAAAGTCCGGATCGGAGAAAGGATCGCTGCGGCCCGCGCCGATCGGAACGGTTTTCAGCGGCTGCCCAAAAGGTAAGCCTTGCCCCATAGGAGGTTGACCTTGCCCCATAGGAGGTTGGCCCAGAGGCAGGCCCTGACCCATAGGAGGTTGACCCATAGGCAGGCCTTGGCCCATAGGAGGTTGACCCATAGGCAGGCCTTGGCCCATAGGCAGGCCCTGTGGGGCGCCGTTCATAGGGCCCATCACGCGCACATCGCCTAGAGGTGCCTTTTTAGGGGCAGGGCGGGATGGAGCGCTGGTAGTTTGCACGGGGCTAAATGGGTCAAAACCGCCCCTAGGACTAGGCGCTTGTGGCGCTTGAGCCGGTACTGAGGTAATGCCCAAATTAGGATTGTGGGTCGCAGGCACCGTTTCGATCCCAAAATCAAGTGCCGGTTGCGCCTTAGGTAAGACGCTTCTATTTTGCTGCTCGACCGCACTAGGCGCTACCGTGGTGACCCCAGCAAATAAGTCATCGGACAGGCCATTGATATTATCAAGGTCGAGGTCGAAATCGCTGACGTTATGGGTTTTGACTGCAGGGGCATTTGGGCGCTCAGATTGAGGGTTGACCTCCATTACCTGATCAGAGCCCTGCTGGGATCCTAGGTACTGGTCGTACAAATAGTTAACGGCAGCCGCTAGGCTGGGCAGGTTATGCTCCAAGCACACGAGGTCGAAGATATCGTAGCGCGTTTGGCACTGCGGGCAATCGAGCGTTTGGGTCTGGGGGTTATAGTGCATGCTCTGCCCCAAGTCGCGATGCTGCGGGTTGAGGCAGGTGAAATTACGGTTTGGGTCAATGCCATGGGCGCGCAAGTACTCAGGCAACTTACTTTTGAGGTAAGTTCGTGTGCTCTCATCGATCATCGAGTGCTGTCCTGACATACTTTGGCCTCACACACTGCACAATACCTAGCTTGAGCTGGTGTAATAACAAGCAAAAAAAAAAAATTAAGTGCGCCCTGACCCCAAAGCTGGGATTATTGGTCTCTACAAGCAGGGACTCTTGGCCTCAAAAGCACAGGCTTTTGGTCTCCAACTTTGGCTTATTTTGGCCTTAGACGCGCTCGCCCACAATCCATCTTATTATAACTGATGCAAGTAATAATCCCGCTGTAGCGGTCACTGTAACCGAGGCGCCAAAGGCTGGTAAAGACGGGGTTGTCTCCAATCCGAGCTCATCGGGCGTGCGATCTGAGAGGGCGCGATCGTGAGCACGCAACGGTTTTTCATCAGAGTAGCTGCACCAAATATTAAAGCGCTCGCTATTAGGCTTGGCCTTCTTTGGGGCTTCATCAGCGCCTTTAGGGTAGCCGTAATTGCGGCGCAATTCAGTGCGCAAACGCTTGATCAGCTGATCGCCCTTAGCGCTGCTGACATCGCCCAGGCGTACGCGTGACGGGTCAATACGGCCACCAGCACCGCCCGAGGTGACCAGCGGAATGTGCGCGCGATGCAGTAGGTCCACTGCACTAGCCTTAGCAAAGAGATCATCGATCGCTTCGGCCACATAAACATTAAGCGGCAAGCCCGTCTTTGGGCACACGGTTGTGTGCTCCTCATAGAGCGCACGCAAACGCTGTTGAGCCAAGGCTTGGGGCTCGGCGATTGTCTCAAGTGGGGTGGCCCGGCAGGCGCGCAAGGCTTCAGGGCTGGTGCCCAGAGCTTGGGCTAAATGTTGGGCGACGTTGTCCTTGGTGAGCTGTACCTCGATGGTCTTAAGTTTGAGGTAGGGATTGATTGCACACAGTCGTGCGCCCAAGGTTTGGGCCTTGCTCGCGCCGATCGTCGTGCTCAGGGTGTGCAGCTGGCGATTGGAGTTAGAAAGCTCGATCGTATCGAAGTCAAGCAAGGTAAGAGCGCCGACGCCGGTACGGCACAGTGACTCGGCAATCCACGAGCCCACGCCGCCATTACCTAAGACCACGACATGCGCATTTTGCAGGCGCAAGAAGCCTTCAAAGCCGTAAAGGGCACAGATACCTTTAAAGCGCTCCAATTGTTCTTGTTGGACGCTGGGCGGCAACTGAAGAAAAGCAAAATCAGAACAAGAGGCCATAGCAAATCTCGCATTGTCGAAGAAAGAATGGTCAGAACGCCGCGTAACTCAAGGAGTACCCAAGGCGTGCCCTAAGGGGTGCCCCATGGTTCGCGTGCGGCCTTGTTGTACCACAGATCAAGGGACAAAAACATGGCCCTGCGAGCTTGGGGAGCGGCGTTATCAATTTTAATATTGCGCTGCTCTAAACACTGCTTCGGTGGATAAGCTCTGAGCTTTAGGGCTAAAACGGCATATTTATGCGTTTTGAGAACACGCTATTTGCTGTGATGCAATTTGAAATTGCAAAATGAAGGTGGCACGCCAAAATTTTTTAGGGCAGATGCTTCACAAGCCCTAAGTGCGTTGCTATAATGCGTCCCGCTTGATGAGCTCAGATGAGCTTGTGATCCCGTAGCTCAGTTGGATAGAGTATCAGTTTCCGAAGCTGACGGTCATGAGTTCGATTCTCATCGGGATCACCATTAGGTGGCTGTGCGAAGATGGCGGAATTGGTAGACGCGCTAGCTTCAGGTGTTAGTGCCGCAAGGTGTGTGGGTTCGAGTCCCATTCTTCGCACCAGCAAGACCTTTAATGGAGATAAAGAATAGAGACGCAATTGCGTCTTTTTTCTTATCTATATGTTGTATCTATGATAGCTCAAAAAAAAATCCTCCAAGCACAGGTGAGGCCCTGCTTGGAGGTTGATGGTAGCTCTGCTCAAGTGTGAGCGTGCTGTAATGATTTCGACCTGTACGGTCGTGTGCCACCTTTAAGTAAACAACCACCTAAAACGGCTCTTTGCGCTGTACCTGCAATCACTCTTAAGCTCTTTGTGGTAATCATAAGAGCCATAAACAGGCAGAAAGCACGATATCTGTGGCTGTTTGCTTCTAAGTGGCAGTCGACCGTACAGGTCGAATGATTTAGCACCCGACGGGGTAAGCAGCGTTAGGCTGATTAGCACCCGGTGATGATAGCGTGGTCCTGACGCTCAGTGCTATCACCGCTCAGTTTGCCTAGGCTGAGAGCGGAGGCGCTGAGAGCAGATAGGCTGAGATCAGCTAGGCTGAGGTCAGCTAAACTGAGGCCTACTAAACTGAGGCCTGCTAAACGGAGGTCGTAAGCGGGCCGGTTCAGACCCAGCAACATATTTTGGAAAGCTACCGGTGCGGCCCCATCAGCAGCGGTAGAGGCAGTGTTAGCTGCGGCGGCCGGGAAAGTGGTCTTGGGGACATTGTGCACGCGGCAGTCGCTGGCGGTAAAGAAGAGGTAGGGTTGATCGGGACTAAACTGCGCATCTAAAGGCGAGAGCGCAATAGCGCGGACCAGCACCGCTAAGCCATGACGATCTCGGTAAATACATTGCTCGAGGTCATCGAAGTTCCACTTCTTTGTGCTCCGGCCCCAAGTTACTGGTTGACGAACCACCAGGGAATAATCGACGTTGTGCTCGATGGCAAAACCATCGATCACCACTACGTGATCGCAGAAATGCCGATTGAGAAAACGCTCTAACGGGGCTTCGG
Organism: uncultured Anaerobiospirillum sp.; assembly: GCA_944392765.1. Taxonomy (GTDB): domain Bacteria; phylum Pseudomonadota; class Gammaproteobacteria; order Enterobacterales; family Succinivibrionaceae; genus Anaerobiospirillum. Next base: position 46,160 of record CALXXU010000001.1, on the reverse strand, counting down.
TGCGCGGAGTCACCAAGAACACCAGGCGCATTTCACCACACCACTGGAAGGTGTCCTCGTGGTGCTGAGCCCGCATAAGCTCCCGGCGCAGTGCCGAATTGAGTGGCATTTGCTCTAAGATCGTGCTTAAGTCGGAAGGATCAGGGGAGAGCGGCGGCAGAATACCGGCCTGGTGGCGCAAGTCAGCAGGAACGCAACCGTCGTTGCAGCTTCTCAGATGCAGCACCATGCAGTGCTGGGTATTAGGCAGAATGCCGACGGCGAGAGTGTGCCTCAGGAGCACTCCACGTAAGCGCAGGGGAATAGGCATAAGCTCCTCCTTAGTTGGGCTAAAGTACAGATTGCGGCCAAAGCAAAGGCCCCTGAGCGCTAACCGCAGCTGCGGTTACCACTCAGGGGCCTGTGAGTTTTACTTTAACCCCAAAAAGGAGGTCAGAGCGCAAAATAGGCGCTCAATGCACTTGCTTTATTCCAAACCGAAAGCAGGGCGAATTAAGGCGCACCATTCCTTAATGCGTTGATCGGTCAGCTCGGGCTGATTGTCCTCGTCTAAAGCCAGGCCGACGAAGTTATCGTGGTTATAGAGCGGCAGCGGGCTAGTGAAGTCATAGCCCTTGGTCGGCCAGAAGCCTACGAACTTAGCGCCGCGAAATTGGAAGGTCTCATAGAGCATACCCATGCCATCTAAGAAGGTGTCAGGGTAGTTGACTTGGTCGCCGGTACCAAAGAGCGCTACGATCTTGCCCTCAAAGTTCATGTTCTCGAGCTTAGGCATGAAATTATTCCAGTCTTCTTGCAGCGCGCCGACGCTCCAAGTGGAAGTGCCGATGATAAGCAGAGGGTAATCTGCCATCTTATCGCCTTCACAGCAGATATTGTGGACTGCGACCTTGTCTTCACCGAGCTCTTTGGCAATGCGCTTGGCAATATTGCCCGTGGTTCCAGTGTAGGTGCCGTAAAATAAACCAATTTGCTTCATAACCAAAACCTATTCTGAAGAGCGCGCATGCGCCAGAGAACAAACTTTGCTAGCTCAATGCTAAAGATAGCATATCAGCGCCGTGGATCAAAAGGGGAGCCCCGCTATTGCGCTGAGGCCACGATCGCGCGGCAGGCAATTAATACTTCATCCAAGAATGGGCCTTGGGCAAAAGGACCGTGGAGCACCGCATCGGAAATGATGGCATCAGCCTGGGCCAAAGCACTTGACTGGTTGACGATCTGACCCTCTGGCAGATTGATCGAGCCGTCGGCGCCAAAGACATCAAAGCGGGTTGGCAGGACTAAGCCGTACTCTTGTAAGTACAGAGCGTGCTCGAGATCATTCTCTGGATGCTGAGCTACGGCACGGCGCAGATTTACCGCCAGAGCGTAAGCATCAGGAGCGGCAATGCCAAAGTGGCGGTGGCCTAAGCTTTCAACCGCACAGCGGCGCGACAGGGCAATAATGCGTAATTGCTCACGGCCGACATATACCGCCTTTAAGTCCATCGCAGTAATGTAATTACGCGCAATTAACTCCTCGGCCCAAGCTTGGGACATAGCAAGCAGCACGACATCGGAGTTAGTGGCAAAGACTTGGTATTGGGCCTTTAAGACTAATGGGCCGGTGATAATGGCCTTAGGGTCAAGCTGGACGAAGTCATCGACGGGCTCTCCGACCTGGAAGTAAGGAGTGATCATGTCGCACTCCATACCATGTAAGGTCATCAGCTCATTGAAGGTCATGCCATTTAAGCCGGCGCGGCCTGGCTCAAAGTCTTCATCGCGGCGAATATCCTCAGGATCGTATTGCCCGCGTAAGACATTGTTAAAGAGGGCGGCATCGGCGATCTTTGGGGTCTTGGTGTAGGTAGGCAGGACCACGCCGTAGAGCTCGCACAGGATGCCATCACGCATATTGATAAATGGGTCGTGGTGGCGGGTATTCCACATACAAGTGGCAACGACGTGAGCGTAGTACGGGCTTTGATAGACGCGCACATCAGTCAGGCGCATTAAGACGTGGGCACAAGGGCTAATTAAGAGATAGCAGTCGATTTCGCCGGAGTCATCGCAGTGAATTTGCAGCATGCGCTTTTCGAGGTAGCCTTCTTGGACCCAGCGTTCAGCCAGCTCAGGGCGGGCGGCTAAGATATCGTATTTGCCATCAGCGCTGACATAGAAGGCGTAGTTTTCACCACGGTCGCGATCGACTTCGATGGTGATGCCATCAGGCAGCATCTCGCCTACGGGCAGGATGCTTGGGGAGGTGTCATCGAGGTCTAGGACAAAAAGAGACTCATTGACGTTAAAGCTTGCCATACGGCTTATCTCCTAAGGCCCTATCGACCAAAAGCGCTGCTTGAAGCTAGATTCTGGGCACGCTCCGCTGCGGGCCATGAGGCGGTTGGCGCTAATCTAGGCTTCAAGTCAAATAGCATAACGCAATGCATGGTCGGTGCCCAAAGACATGACAAAGCTTATCAGCATGCCATTTCTATAGCCTCACCCCTCACCTGAAGCTACTAGCTAAACGACTTTGGCAAGCCGTCCCGAGATGACAACGCGGCCTGCGGGAGCTGTTACAAATTAAATTTTGCAACATTTTGGTGTCTCATATGAGGCGGTTCGACCTTATAGTAGTAGTCGTTCCGTGCTTTGCCTTTAGCCATATGAGACATCTTGGAACCACTATCACAAAAGTGATAGTCGGATTCCCCATAAGTTGTTTAGGTTTCCTTTATCACAACTTAAGGAGGCGCTCATTCCCCGAGGAACGCTGCAACATAATCCAAACTTATCAGCTGAGTCTATAGATTGCTCTACAGATTTTGTGTCATAAGTAAACTAATGCAAGCACATGCACTAGGGTCAGTCATCTCTCTCTTTGTACCACATAAGTGTCAACCCTATTAGGTCCCAATAGTTTTATACCATACAATAGATATTGCTCTATTGTATGTCAGGCTGTAAGTACTGTTACCAGCACACGGAAGCGATAACTTTGCAAGCCATCACTCCCCCTTACCGAGGCAAAAGGAAGCTACCAAAGCAACTTCAAAGAGAGAATGAAAAACAATACTACATGACACAAAATTTTAAATTATCGTCCAGCCTAAAGGCAGTACAATAATTTAAACCCCAACCGCATCATTTGGGTTGCAAGTGATAACGATATCACTATCGCCATCACTGCCTTACCAGTATAGTGTCGCCACTATACAGACAAAAACGCAGTTCCATTTTTTCGTAATTAAACAACAATTGTGATGTCTAGTTTTGCTCTTCACGATAATGAAGTTGCTTGCTTCTTGTAGCACGTTATTGGGGAGGTGGGATAGGGCGGGTTGAACTTTATGTTCGAGATCAAGGTTTGGGCGGCGAGCAATAAAAAAGCGCAGCTGCGCTGCGCTTTTGAAAGGATTTTTGGTATGTCGCCTTAAGGGATGGCCCTTAAGGAACAGCACCTTGGTTTTTTGGCTGAACCAAGAGGCTGGTGCCACCACCCGCGAGGGCTGCTCGTAAGCCTGCTTGCCGATAGACTCAGAGCCGGTGGCCGACAGCACCTGCCGCGCCTGAAGGCTACGCCAGATACTGTCTATTTTAATGAGAGCTGAGCGTTTTGTTAATTCACTCAGATCTCATTTGGGGTCTTTATTTAACTGGAGGCGTCTTGCGGGCTGCTTCCTCTAAAGCACGCTGTTGGCGCGCTAAGATGCGGGCTTCCTCGGCTTCTGCCATCTTCTTCTTTTGGTCAGCTGGGATGTACTTGGTGAAGTATCTCATAACCAAGACGAAGAAGACTGGGACGAAGAAGATCGCCAGCACCGTCGCCGAAATCATTCCGCCGATAACGCAGATACCAATTTCGTTACGACCGGCAGCACCAGCGCCCGAGGACATAGCCAGTGGCAGCACACCTAAGATGAACGCAGCCGAGGTCATGATAATAGGACGCAGACGAATACGCGCTGCCTCCGTGACCGCGTCAGTCAGACGCGAACCCTTGTCGTACAGTTCCTTGGCGAACTCTACGATCAAGATCGCGTTCTTGGCCGATAGTCCCACTGTTGTGAGCAGACCGACCTGGAAGTACACGTCGTTACTCAAGACCGTCTGTACTGGTACGTACTGAGTAAGAAGTGCAGCTAAGACCGCACCGATAATGCCCAGAGGTACCACCAGCATAACCGCAAATGGAATCGACCACGATTCGTACAGAGCTGCCAGCGATAAGAACACGATCAAGAGCGATACCGAGTACAGCAGTGGGGCTTGGGTACCCGACAGACGCTCTTGGAAGGAAACGCCGGTCCAGGAAATACCAAAGCCTGCAGGCAAGACTTCAGCGGCAATGCGCTCCATCTCTAACATCGCCTCACCAGTGGAGACGCCTGGGGCAGGTGCGCCTTGAATGTTCATCGCACCGACACCGTTGAAGCGCTCCAGACGTGGCGAACCGTAATCCCACGAGGTGGTGATGAAGGCCGAGCATGGCACCATCTGGCCTGAGGCATTGCGGACGTACCACTTGTTGAGGTCAAGCTCGGTCATACGAGCGTCGGCTTCAGCTTGGACGTAAACCTTCTTAACGCGGCTGCGCTCCATGAAGTTATCGACGTAAGCCGAACCCCAAGCAACCGACAAGGTGTTATTAATGTCAGAAACATTAAGACCTAAGGCCAAGGCCTTTTCGTAGTCGATCGAGAGCTTGAACTGTGGCTGATCTTCTTGACCGTTGGCACGAACCTGCATCAACAGTGGCGATTGCTGGGCGGCGTACAGATAGTCTTGACGCACCTGGGTTAAGGCGGCGTGACCGGCACCACCATTGTCTTGCAGGTACAGATCGAAGCCCGAGGCAATACCTAACTCAGGAATAGCTGGCAGGTTGAAGGCGAAGGCTAAGCCATCGCGGATGCCTAACAGTGGCATGTAAGCGCGGTTAACAATCGCATCAGCATGCTGATCGGAGCGTTGACGCAGCGACCAATCCTTGAGCTTTAAGAAGGCCATACCTGCGTTTTGACCGGCACCGGAGAAGGAGAAGCCGGTGATCGCCATAACCGACGCGATATTCTCACTTTCATTCGTGAAGAAGTAATCGGATACCTTGTTTACAGCAGCGGTGGTCTTCTCTACGGTCGCACCTGATGGCAGGTTGATCATCGCCATGAGCACACCTTGGTCTTCGTTTGGTAAGAAGGCCGAAGGAATGCGCACGAAGCAGAAGCCTAAAGCTACGCAGATGACGATATAGGCGAAGATTTGGCGCTTTAACTGGTGAACGACCTTGCCTACGTGACGCTGGTAGCTGTGGGAGAAGCCTTCAAAGCCACGGTTGAACAGTGCAAAGAACTTGTTCAATGGAGTCATGAGCTTTTCCCAGAAACCAAATAAGGCTGCTAACAGCTTATTCTTTGGCTTGGCCTGACGCTCCTCAATAGATTGGAGCATAGTGGCGCACAGGGCCGGGGTTAAGATCAACGCAACCAAAACCGAGAGCACCATCGCCGAAACGATAGTAATCGAGAATTGGCGGTAAATAACACCGGTCGAACCACCGAAGAAGGCCATTGGGATGAATACCGCCGAAAGCACCAGCGCAATACCGATAAGAGCACCGGTAATCTGATCCATTGACTTGATCGTGGCGTGGCGTGGCGGGAGCTGCTCCTCTTCCATAATACGTTCGACGTTCTCGACCACCACGATCGCGTCGTCAACTAACAGACCGATCGCGAGCACCATGCCGAACATGGTCAGGGTATTAATCGAGAAGCCCAAGACCGACATAATGGCAAAGGTACCCAAGAGCACAACTGGCACCGTGATCGAAGGGATCAAGGTAGCGCGGAAGTTCTGCAAGAAGAGGTACATAATCAAAACTACCAGGATGATAGCTTCGATTAAGGTGTGGAATACCTCGTTAATGGAGACCTTAATGAAGTCAGTGGTGTCGTATGGGTAGGAGAGGGTAATCCACTCAGGGAAGTACTGCTCTAAGTTGCTCATCAGAGCCTTAACACGCTCGGCGGTATCCAGAGCGTTAGCACCAGATGCTAAGCGAATGGCCAGACCTGACGAAGGTTGGCCGTTTTCGGTAGCGGAGATCTGATAGCTTTCAGAACCAAGCTCCAAGCGGGCGACGTCAGCTAAACGAACCTTAGTACCATCAGTGTTCACGCGCAGGAGAATGTTTTCAAATTGCTCGACATTCTCTAAGCGCTTTTGACCGGTGATGGTGTAAGCGTATTGCTGACCTTCAACGGCTGGGGTACCACCTAAGGAACCGTAGGTAACCTGAGCATTTTGGGCCGTGATCGCAGCGGTAACTTCAGCCACCGAAATGGCGTAGTTAGTGAGCTTTTCTGGGTCTAACCAAATACGCATCGCGTACTCAGAACCGAACACCATCAAGTCACCGACACCAGCAACACGAGCTAATGGCTCGTTGATGTTAGCGTAGATATAGTCGGACAAGTCGGTGTTGGTGTGCAGGCCGTCATTGGCAACTAAGCCTACCACCATCAAGAACGCGTCAGTCGACTTGGAAACGTTAACACCGTTTTGCTGTACTACGGTTGGTAACTGAGACTGCGTTTGTTGCAGCTTGTTTTGAACCTGAACCTGAGCAATATCAGCATTGGTACCTGGCTCGAAGGTAATAGTGATCGAGGAGTTACCGTAGGAGTCCGAGTCGGCTGACATATACATGTAGCCATCCAGACCTGTCATATTTTGCTCAATGATCTGGGTCACGGAGCGTTCTACCGTCGATGCGTCAGCACCTGGGTAGGAAGCACGAATCGATACGGCAGGAGGCGCGATCGTCGGGTACTGCGACACAGGCAAGGTAAAGACGGAGACCAAGCCTGCCAGCATGATGACAATCGCGATAACCCACGCAAAGATCGGGCGATTGATAAAGAAGCGTGACATAAATTACTCATCCCCATGTGGGGCTTTTCATTGGTGAAGTAAGGAGTTAAGTGCAACTGTGCTGGCTTGAGCGCGTTGGCATGAACTTAAGCACACAGGCTTAAGCACACCTGCTTAAGCGCGTTGCACCGGCTCAAGTGAGCGGGCTTAAGCGGGTGCTTAAGCGCCAGTGGCGGCATCAACTTGCGCGTCAGCGCCACCCTCTTGGGCTGGAGCATCCTTGACTTCAGTGACTTGGGCACCAGAACGAATCTTCTGCAGGTTGGACGAAACAACGCGATCACCGACCTTCAGACCCTTGGTGACCACATAGTATTCGCCGTACTCAGTGCCGATTTCGATAATGGTACGTTGGGCTAAATTGTTCTCGTCGATCGTGTAAACGTAGCTTAAGCCACCTGCTTCACGAATGACCGAGGACTGGTGTACTACGAGGGCATTAGGAATGACACCTTCGTGCAGGTCGCCACGTAAGAACATACCTGGAAGTAAGGTCTGCTCAGGGTTTGGCACAATAGCACGTAAGCTGACCATACCGGTGGTCTCGTCAACCGTGACATCCGAGAACTCTAATAAGCCTTGGTGTTGGTACTTTTGGCCATTGGAGAAATAGACGTCAACTGGAGCCTTGCCCCCATTGGTCTTGAAGTTACCCGTGGCAATCGCCTGGCGCAGTGCTAAGTGATCTTCAACGGTTTGACCTAAGTCCACGTACATTGGGTCAAGCTGTTGAATCGTGGTTAAAGGCTCAGCCTGGGAGGCGTTAACTAACGCACCTTCGGTGACATTGGACTTGGAAATGCGACCGGAAATTGGGGCGTAAACCTTGGTGTAGGCCAGGTTGATGTTCGCCGTCTCAAGGGTAGCTTCAGCAGCCTTAACTGCAGCGTCGGCTTGTAGGTAGGCAGCTTGGGCGTCGTCGTAATCTTGCTTACTTACCGCCTTGTTGGAGAGCAGCTGGCGATAACGATCGGCACGCAGCTTGGTGGCGTAGAGGTTAGCCTGGGCGCTCTTTAAGTTTGCCTCAGCGCTGCTGACCTGAGCTTGGTATAAAGCTGGATCAATCTGATAGAGCTGCTCGCCTTGCTTGACGGTCGAGCCTTCTACGAATAAGCGCTGTTGAATAATGCCGGAAACTTGCGGACGAACCTCAGCCACACGAGTGGAGCTAACGCGGCCAGTTAAGTGCGAGACAATTGGCACTTCCATAGTTTGAACTACCGCGACATCAACCGGAGTAGCGTGCGCTTGCTGGGTTTGATCCTCCTGACCGCAGCCTGAAAGGAGCACGGCAGCAGCTAACGCGCTGAGAGCAACGCTCGGTAGCACATGCTTGTGGTGAATGTGAGACAGGAACATACCTGATAATCCTTGTGAAAAAAGAAAATAGCGCGCACCAACCACAGACTTACTCTGGGTTAGTGCAGCCCTAATTGCTTTATGTGAACCTAATGGCTCGAGCCCCTTCTGCCAAAAAGAAGGAGTCAATCCTCAAGCGTGGCTCAAGGAGGTGCCAATAGGGGGCTACAACATAGCAATACTTTGCCGTAACGCCTAATCAAAAGCGGACAAGATGTTAGTAAAGGGACGAAGATCCCGCCTCTTGGCTCAAAATAGAGCAGCGTGTGGCGCTTAACTTAGAGCGATTAAGCCAAGTTAAGTTCAGGTGCTCCACTTTTGATCGGCATTTAACATACAGGCTTGAATGTTTAGCGCCTACGCTCTATTATAACCATGTTCAAAACATACAGACATGATTGTATGTTGTAAATTTTTGCGACGCAGGCCGCATTACTGCTTGCTTTCTGCTGCAGGTTGTGTCCCGCTTGCGTTCAGTTGAGCGCGCGCTCAATTGACCTACCACGTGCAGTTTTGACCCGCTGAGCGGAGTTTTAGATGTGGTTAAGGAGCCACCATGTCAAAAAAGACTTATGAGGAAGCGCAAAAGACCAAGCAAAGCATCTTAGCGGCAGCCAAACAGGTGTTTACCGAAAAGGGCTATGCTAAAACCTCACTGTCAGACATTGCGCGCGTGGCGCAAGTGACCCGTGGTGCTATTTATTGGCACTTTGAAAATAAGGGTGAGCTGTTGGCGGCATTGGTTGAGGAGCAGTTTGAGCAACTGAATTTATTGCCGACTCTGCGCGCAGCGGCAGCGGAAAATCAACGCGATCCCTTAGGCTTGATCTATAAATGGGCGATGCTCCACTTTCAAGCCGATACCGAGGATTTTATTGTCTCGCCTTTAGCCGATATCTTCCAACAGGTGATGGCCACCGAAGCGACCCACGATGCCCAAGAGCGCTTGATTGAGCTCATTGAAAGCGAGCGTCAGATGATTAAGGATGCCTTCAAACGCGCCGTGGCGTTAGGCCAGCTTTCCTCTAAGGTTGACCCGGAGCTGGTAGCTTCTTATGTGCATGGCACGATCGTAGGACTGATCGTGTCACTGCGCGATGGCTTGCATATTGTGCCCTACCAAAGCAGTAGGCTGATTGTCGAGACTATGTTTCGGCACCTCAATGACCTGCAATTGTCGGCTTAAGCTGGAGGCTCTTAACTTTGAGACAAGCTATGTCCAAACGAACTCACGAAGATGCCATGCTCACTAAGCAGCGTATTTTAGACGCTGCCAATAAAGTCTTTATCGCCAAAGGTTTTGAAAAAGCCTCGCTGTCGGACATTGCACGTGAGGCGCAGGTGACACGCGGTGCGATCTATTGGCATTTTGAAAATAAGAGCGATATCTTCGTTGAGCTCTTAGACACGCAATCGAAAAGTACCAATCTGCGCACCACGCTGTTTGCGGCCGCTAATCCTGATTCGCCTGACCCCTTAGGCTTATTACGCAAGTGGATGACTTTGATGTTTGATGAGAACATCGACCTGATCGTGAGCCCCGCCATTGTCAACATCTGTGTCACGATCATGGCCGCAGATGAAGAGGATGAGGCGCGCCAGCGCTTGGTCGAGTTCTTGAAAGTGCGCAATCTGTCCTTAGAGGCGGCCTTACGCAATGCGGTGGCGCGTCATCAGCTCCCGGTCGATCTTGATGTCAAAATCGCTGCGACCTATTTAAAGGCGATTGTCGACGGTCAATTCTCGATGGCGTATAAGCTGGACGATTTCTTTAAGCCCGCTTACTACCTCAAGATGATCGACATCGCCTTTGCGCACTTAGGTGAGCTGCGCCAGCAGCCGACCGCAGCTTATTAAGAGCTGCCGGTCGGCTGAGCCCCCAGCGGGATTGATGCCGGTTAAAGCTTGTCGGCCTGAGAGCGGCGAGCTTAAGAGCCTGGGGCGTTTTTTAGTGCTTAGCAGCACTCAGGCTTTTTGATCGAACCGTCTGCTTGCAGACCGACGGTACCGGCATCGATGCCCTTTTCGGCGATGATATGAGCCTCAGGTGGCAGTGGACGCGGACGGCCATCGTCGCCTACCGCGACGTAGGTAAAGCACGCCTCGGTGACTAAGTCGCGCGTGGTCTCAGTGTGCTCGTAAATCTTCTTGACCCACAGCTCGAGGCTGATCTTAAGCGAGGTGCGGCCCACCTTGATGCAATGGCCGTAGCAGCACACCACATCACCGACCTCAACTGGCTTTAAGAAATTCATCGCATCTACCGCCACGGTTACGACGCGGCCATGGGCGATTTCGCGGGCTAAGATCGCACCTGCGATATCCAGCTGAGACATAATCCAGCCGCCAAAGATGTCACCTGCGGGATTGGTGTCGCGCGGCAAGGTCATGGTGCGCAGCAAGAGATTACCTAAAGGTGGATGCGGATGGTTACTGACATCCTTTTTGCTGCCCACGGGCGGCAGCGGTTTATTGTGGGGAGTGGCGCTCGCGGCCACAGCGGTGTTTGGGATATTCTCTTGACTCATGTAGCAATCCTCTCAACCAAAACCTTGGCCATTATAGGGCATCTATTGGGCAATCGGGCAAAGCTGCGGGGCGCAAGTTAAGCCGAAGCTTGTGCGCTTGCTATAATGAGGGGTACAGCGCTGCTTTTTCTTGTTGGCAGCCAGTAGAAATTTGACCTTTAGGACTTATGGACGCGTACCCACCCTCTAACTCCAAACGCAAAAATGCTCCAGCGACTGTTTACGATTATTCCTCGTCAGGACCGGTGCTAAGTCAGAGCGCTTTGTACGACCACCTCAATAAGGTGTCGCGCTCCTTTGCCTTGACTATTCCCCTGATGCCTGCCCCGCTGCGTGATTACATCAGCCTTGCCTACCTGATCTGCCGTATCGTCGATACGGTAGAGGATGATGCCAAAGCAGCAACGGTCGATAAGATCACTTGGCTCTCGGATTTCTCCTTTTTGGCCGGAGACGAGTTTGAGCAACATGACGTGCTCTTGGGCTTGCGTCAGCGCGCCTTAGAGCTGACCCAAGCAGGCTCCAATGAGTACGAGGTTGCCTTGATTGCGGACTTAGAGCGCGCGATCAATCTGCTCTTGAGCTTCCCTGATGAGGTCAAGGAAGTCATTTGCCATGGCGTGGCGATTTTGGGTCATGGTATGGCCTCCGCACAGCGCAAGAGCTTAGAGGATGCCCAAATCATCAATCTCGATGACGTCGACAATTACTGCTACTTTGTCGCGGGTGTCGTCGGCGAGATGCTCGCCGAGCTCTTTAGCTTGAGCGACAAAAAGGCCGACAAGAAGGATTTGATGGAGCTGGCGGTCAGCTTTGGTGAGGGCTTGCAGCTGACTAATATCCTGCGCGATCGCGCCCAAGACTCACTGCGGGGCGTCTCTTTCTTACCGGCGAGCACGCGTGATGAGGTGCTAGATTATGTGGCCTTAACCCAAGGGCACTTAGACGATGCCATCGACTTTATCTGCACCCTCTCGCCTAAGGAGAGCGCCGGAGTACGCCTGTTTTGCCTCACCAACGTCGCTATGGCGATGTACTTATTGCGCAAAGTCGCCCGCAATCCGTTAGATCCTGAGTGCAATTACAAGATTTCCCGCGCCAACACCAAGCGCTTGTTTATCTGGTGCCGCTTGGCGGTGCGCGCCAATTGGTCGGTGCATGCTTTGAGCTTTATCTTATCCTTAGGCATGAAAAGCGCGCGGCGTAGTGCGCGCCAGCTGCGCGATAAGGTCTCAATTTGGGATCACTCATCCACGACCAATTAGGTGGGGGCGACTTTAAAGGTGCGTCTAGCTTTACCTAATTAGGTGCATGCTGCTTTGCTCCATTAGTTGAGTGCAACTTTTGCGGCTAAGCGCGCTCTAAGGGACGGTCTTTAAGATGGGGCCCGGTATTGAGGTCTATTCACTTTGGGATTTGGAGACATCAAGTTATGTGGAAAAAAGTGGCTGCTCTGATGGGCTCAGTGGTATTAGGCCTGATTGTCAGCTCGGCAAGCTTGGCCGCTGATGCCCCGTATGAAGAGGGTGTCAACTACGAGGTCAGAACCGATAAGCTCACCCCATATAAGGAAATCCGTGAGTTCTTTTCGTTCTGGTGCGGCCACTGCTTTGCTTTACAAGGTGACTTTGATCGCATCAAGGAGTCCTTCCCTAACGCTAAATTTGAGCGCAATCCGGTCGCGATGTTAGGCGGTCCAATGGGCCCTGAGTCGCAGCGCGCGATTGCGGTAGCCCAAAACTTAGGTTTTGAGGATATCTTTGTGAACTATCTGTTCACTCAGATGCATCAAGAAGGCAATATCCCGATGAGCCACGCCGATATGGTCGCGCTGGCGGTGGGCAGTGGCATTCCGCAGACCCGCTTTGAGCAGGAGTACAACAGCTTCCCGATTATCGGCAAAGTGGCGCAATTTGACCGCTGGGGCCAGGATATCAATATCGAGGCCGTCCCTGAGATCTTGGTCAACGGCAAGTACTTGGTCACGATGGAGTCGGTCGAAAATATCGAGCAAATGATCGATCTGATTGACTACCTCTTAAAAAAGGACAATCTGCCTGACGCCCCACAGGGCAAGGCTCAAGTCACTACCAAGGCCAAGTAAGCCCATCCCCTAAAGAGCAGAAAAAAGAAAAGGTCGCAGCGCGACCTTTTCTTTTTTTCAGGGGTGAGCAAGCTTATTTGCTTGCAGCGTCTTGAGGCTCAGGCTTAGCTTCTTCAGCTGCGGGCTTAGCCTCAGTGGATGCAGGCTCAGCCTCAGGTTTGGCGGCTACGGCGGGCTCAGGCTTGGACTCTGCGACTGGCTCTGCGGTGCTTTCGGCCTTGCTCTCCGCTACGGCCTCAGGCTTGGTTTCAGCGTTGTTTTCGGCCTTGGTTTCAGCAGTGGTTTCGGCTGTGGCTTCAGTCGTAGGCTTGGCCTCGGCTTCAGGTTCTGGGCGCTGGTAGGTGATGCCCAGAAGCTGAGCAATCTGCTCGTCCTTGGCTTGCCACAGGTCACGCAGCTTTTGGGTGAAACGGCGCTTGAACTGCTTGTCGGTCATGTAGTCACCGGTGAGCTCATTTTGAATAGTCTGCGCTGGGATGACCTCGACGCGCGCAATCACCTCGTGTAAGCGGCCCTTGAGCAGGTCAATGAAGACCTTGCCGCCATCGTTTTTAGGGTACTGCAAGGTGGTGTTTAAGATGCAGTCAAGCTTTGGACCAATGATGCCTAAAGCTACCGCCAGCGAAGCGGCTTTTGGTGGCATCAGGTTTTGATATGGGCTCTTTTGGGCCTTGGCCTTAGCCTTGGTGTAGCGCGTGCCCTCAACGAAGTTCACTAAGGTCGAAGGATGCTCGATCACGCTTAAGCAAGCCTTGCGCGTGGCATCTAAGTCCTTGGTCTTAAGCTTAGGGTTCTTTAAGATTTCGCTTCTGGTGTAGCGGCGTAAGAACGGCATACCTAAGGCAAAGCACACTTGGCCAATGATCGGAATGTAGATCAAGGAGTGCTTTAAAAAGAACTTGGTGATCGGGATGCGACCGCGATAGAGCACGATCAACATCACGATGTCGGCCCAGGACAGGTGATTGCTGATAATCATGCAGGCACCATTGACCTTCACCTGGTCTAAGCCCGCGATATCCCATTTAGTCTTGTTGGTGAGGGCGATTTCAAAAGATAAGAAGTGCGCCCAAGTCAAGAAGATGAATTGGTAGAGCGAATCCAAGCCCTTGAGCACCGGCTTAAGCGGCAAGATTAAGCGGATCAAGGCACCCACGAAAATCGGCAGAGCCAAAATCAAGGTGACAACACTGAGCACCACCAAGTTAAACACAAGGAGGATAGGACCAGGTAAAAACGACAGCATAGAGCAGCGCCTCATGGAGCAAGGGGCTTGTGAGCCCTGTTGCGAGCAAAAGGAAGCAAGTGCGCAGCCGAGGCTAAAACCGTGCGGCGGGCAATCCCGAAAAAACGCCATTTTATCACAGGGCTCCATGTCTAAACTTAGGAGTCAATCTGGGCATAGGCTTTGCCACGGGCTATACTGTGAAAGGCATTTCGGTTTAAAGGAGAAGAGCATGGCGCGCTGGGGCAAAATCTTAGGGCTCACCTTGATGGTACTAGGTTCATGGAACGTAGCTCAGGCTGCTGTGACGCCACGGGCCGCACCCAACGCCATCAATATGAGCATTGGCGGCGAGCAAGACGCGCGCGTGAGCCGCATCCTGCCTGATTACAACTTAAACTATAACCGCCAAGCGCGCAGCGTGAGCCTGACGCGCAAGGACGGCAAGGCTAAGGCCTTTGTCCAAATCTTAGCGCCGACCGCGCATTTGAGCACCACCAAGGCCTACGCCCAAAGCGTGATGGATAGCTACGGTGGTTGGGGCCTGACCGCGCAGATTGCGCGTCGTGGTTTTAGCTTCCAATACGTCGATAACGCCCCGTGCGCCGGGCTAGTTACCTATTTTGATGGCAGCTCCTACCTCTTGTACGGAGCCTGTGGCTTTATTTCCTCTGAGGAAATGACCCGCGCCTTTTCGCTTGCCAAGATGCAGCTTGATCTTGACGACCTGCTCAATCGCAGCGCCGCACCATCCTTGTATTATTGATTTCGGGGCTGATGAGCGCGCCCCGCGCGTTTTTGCGTTCACTGCTATGACCGAAAACCACCGAAAACCGGGCGTGCGCTTAAAGCCAGCAGGTTCTGCGCTACTGACTGGTGCGGCGCCCAAAAAAAAAAAAGCCTGAAGCGGATGCTTCAGGCTTTTTTTCTTGATGAGAGCTTGGCTCGGTTAGGCCGACTTTTGCTCAGTTTCTTCCTTTGACTCAACTGGCTGCTCGGCCTCTTCTTTGGCCTCGTCCTTTGGCTCTTCGTCCTTGGTCTCAGGCTCGACTGGGACAGGAGCAAAGCTTTGATCGCGGACGGCTAAGGCAAAGAACTTGGTGGCCTCGTCGTACTGAGCTAAGCGCTCGTTTAACTCGGCAGCTAAGAGGTAGAGCTCTGAACTTTTGCCTAAGTTAAAGGCTTGCTGTAAGTGCTCCTTGGCCTCACTTAACTTGCCTTCCTTGAGCTCTAAGTTAGCTAAAGCCTTCAACAGCGGCTGGTTGGTCTGAGCGCCGACCGAGTTTTGCTTTTCTTGGCGTGTCAGCTCCTTTAAGACCGCAGGCACGGCCTCACGCCAGGTGGCAATAGCCTCGAGTAATGGCGTAGCGGCACTATGCTTTAACAGGCTCGTGGTGTACTTGGCGGCGTTGACGGTATCGCCTAAGGCGACCAGCTTGGTGACAATTGGCGTCATGAGCTCGGCATCACCACGCTCGCTGCGGCTTAACTTATTGATCAAGCCAACTAAGCTATTGGAGTCTTGGCTCGTAGCAACCACGGCCTTAATCGCCTTGAGTAAGGCTGCCTGGTACTCTTCGTCATTTAATAACTTGAGCTTCTTGAGCTGCGGCAAAATGCCGATGAGCTTGTCGTACTCACCCTCTTGCTCGTAGCACTCGCTTAAGAGCTTAGAGGTGATAGCGTTGGTGTAGCTGTCCTTCTTGACTTGGTCTAAGTTCTCAAGGGCAGCTTGCGCATTGCCCAGACGTAAGTTGAGCTTGGCGCGCAGTAAGCGGCAGGCTAAGAGCGAGCCCGATGGCGTTTGCTCGGCCTGGTCTAAATAGTTGCGGCAGCCGACTAAGTCGCCTAACTTAAACGAGCTCTTAGCGCCTAAAAAGAGCAGGCTGGCAGGTAAGGTGCCCTTAGCACCGTACTTGCGGACTAAGCCTAAAGCACGCTGGTAGGCGCCCTCTTCGTAGGCTAAGAAGGCCTCACCTAAAATCGCTTGCTGCTTCTTGTTGCGGCGGCGCGCAAACCAATTGGAGGTGCTGCGCGGCAGCTTGATCGAGCGATTTAACAGGTTGACTATGATATGTAACACCACGAAAGCGACCAAGGCCAAGATAATGGCGGTGGTCAGCGAGGTCTCGATGATGTAATTGTCCGTGGCGATATGGACAAAGCCTTGGCTGTCCGCTAAGCGTGGGCCTAAGAAGACCGCAGCGCATAACAGCGCAACTGCAATGAGGATCTTAATCATGATGAGCCCCCTTAGTTAGCGCGGTTTAACAGGTGGGCCTGAGCAAAGTTGGCAAACTCGATCGCGCTTTGTAAGCTCTCAGGAGTTGCGATCGTAACTTCGCTTTGCGCGACCTTGTTTAACAGCTCTAAGGTGTTGGTCGTGACGGTGCTCTCAGGGTCAAAGTAGGTGGTGACCATCTTAATGGCATCGTTTAAATTAGCCTGCATCGCTTCCTTATCGCCATGAGCTAAATCAGCCTTGGCAAGGAGAATGCGGGTCTTGATGTTCTCGCGCAAGTACAGGTCTTGCTCTGGGCTTAAGAACTCAGTGGCAGCCTCAGGATTGCGATGGCGAATCTCCACAAAGCGCTGGGCAAAGTCGTTAGCGGACTTGGTTAAATTCTCCTTCCAGTCTGCGACATTGGAGCTTGGCTCATTATTCGATTGGAAGGCGGCGGCGCGCTTTTGAGGATCAGAGTAGCCCTCTAAGACCAGCTGGTCGACGTTGTCATAGGCGCGATCTAAGGTCAGGCCTAAACCACGCAGATCGACTAAGCTGATGTTATTTAAGGTGGTGATGTCCTTGGAGATAGCCTCGCGTAAGGCGACGACCTCGTCCTCTTGCATGCCAACTAAGAGCTCATCTGCTTTGGTTAACATCCAGACGGCAGCCTTGATGTCCTTTTCAAAGATCGCCTTAGCAGCGGCGTTGTTGACCATAAAGTAGCTTTCGGCGAGCTTCCAATCATTCGGATTGCGCTCAGCAAAGCCTTGCAGTTTGGCGTCCAGGGCCGAAACGGTGGCACCTTGTTGCTGCTGGGCCGAGACGAGCCCATTGATCGTCTGACCTAAGTTCTGATAATTCTGGTTTAAGCTGCCTAAGGCTTGTTGCAACGTGGTGTTTTGCTGCTGGGTCAGCTCAAAGGAGCTAGCACTGCGCTCAATGCTGGCAACGGCCGAGCTAATCTGTTGCTTCGTGGCTTCAGAGTTGGCATCGAGCTTTAACAGTGCGTTTTGGTTTTGGTAGGCGGTGAAGCCAGCAAAACCAGCGCCGGCCAAGGCGATCACTACGACCAGCCACAGCAAGCCATGCTTGCTGCCGGAGTTTTGAGCTTGCACTGTAGCAAGCTGGGCCTTTAAGGCGCCAACTTCGCCTTTGAGCTCATTTAAGGCAGCGGTCTCTTGCGAGACGTACGATTGGTAATCGGTGTTTACCATAGCAACCTCAGTTGCTGGGGTCGAGGCAGCATCGGAAGTGCTGGCAGTGGCGGACGTATTATTAACCATTTTGATCCCTGCTGGGTCTTGCAAACAAACTGGACCTCAAGCCGCTAGAGGCTTAAGGCTCTGCCGGTAAGGGCTTTTGCCCGCTTTCGGCGCATTCGCGCTAGGGCAAGTAGCGGTGCGCCACCCATAGGCGCTGAGAAAGAATTTTAGCACCAAAAGGCCTCAGCTTTTAGGACGTGGCCCGCAACTTAGCGCTTGCGTCGCACCGGTGCCGCGCATAGGGGGCGCAAGGATCGCACATGGATCGCGCATGTGCTGCGCATGGATCGCGCATGGGGCGCGCGCCCAAGGGCAGCTATGCGCCTAAATGTGCGGGCGCCACTTGTCATAACACCTCAAAGGGCTGCGCTATAATTGGCTTGATTGGTCGGGCATTTTCTCTTTTGGGCAGCGGCATGGTTTATATCAGCAAACAGCAGATTTTGACGCGCTTTCGGCGCTACAAGGCGCTCAATGAAACGCGCTTGCAGCGCGCCCGTGCCTTGATGGGCCCTAGAGCCCGACGCGGTCTTGAGATCGTGCCGGTACTGCTGCACTACAACCATATTTGCCTGCCGGGTTATCGCACCGGTTATATCCCCCATGGCATCGATCTTTTCACCCCCAATGAATTTCAGCTGAGCTATTTGCGCTCAATCTTAGCTGAGAGCTTAAGTGAAGCTTGTTTAGACACCCAAGATGCCCTCGCCGATGATGCGCCTGATGCTGAGCGCGCCGCACGTGCGCAGCAGCAAGCCGCACGCGAGCTCAACAAGGCCGAGCTCTTAGCGGCGATTCCGCCCTTAGAGGAGCCGGTGCAGCACGATATCTTAGGTCTTTATGCTATGGGCTCGACCTCGTCGATTGGTCAGTCCCAGGGCTCCGACCTTGATATCTGGGTCTGTGTGCGCGCCCACATTAGCCCTGAGGGCATCAGTGCGCTCCAGGACAAGTGCCGCTTTATCACCACCTACGTTAAGTCCTTGGGCGTGGACTTAAACCTCTTTGTTACCCCCGAAGATCGCTTCACCAATTTCCAGCCGGACCAATTAGACGAGGAAAATTGCGGCAGTGCGCAGAATTTGTTCTTATTGGACGAGTTCTATCGTTCGTCGATTCGCCTGTGCGGCCGCTACATTATTTGGTACCTCATCTCAACGCGCGAGGAGCAAGGCGCTTATCAGGACTACGTCAAGTTTCTGCTTGAGGGTAAGTCCAACTTACCTAAGTTCAGTGCTCATATCCCCGAGCCCCAGGCCAAACCGGGCCTTAGTACCCACGGTATGTCCCATATCCTCATGTCGGCCTTAATTGGCGATGAAGAGGCCTACTACGCCCAAAGCGAGGGGGCACTCGAGCGTCTGATAGAGGTGCCCGAGGGTAGCGCTTATGCCGTTAACAACTCCACGGCCCATCATGCGGGGGAGGCGGCCAGTAGCTCAGGAAAGGGTGAGAGCCGCTTAGATAAGCTCAAGGGCTGGTATCACAAATTCAAAGGGCCAAGCGAAGCTAAGGAGCAGCCCCAGCCTGCGGCATCTACCTGGACCTATCGCTCGTCTTATTCGGGTAGCTCCAGCGGCCGCTCGACCTTAAGTGGACTAACGTCACAGTGGCGCTTGCCCTCACGCCCTGAGCTTAAGCGCGTTAATTCCTCTGCTAGGGCGGGAGCCGACAATGGCTTGGAGTTGGCCGATCCCACCGTCTATCCGGTCACAAGCCTGGGCGTAGGCCCTGCCTCGGGGGCAGGCTGGCGCCCCGTGCCTCATGACGAATTAGCGTCTGATGCTGCGCCTGACGCAGCATCTGACTTTGCGTCTGACGCAGCATCTGACTTTGCGTCTGACGCAGCGGAAACCGCGTCGGCGGCCGCGCTCGCAGCGTCGGGCGCAGCGCCCGCCCCTGAGGCGGCCTTTAACCAGCCCCTTGAGAGCTGGAGTACGCCTTATCCTGATTTAAGCGTCCAGGAAAGTGAAGCTTTAGCCCAGTCCTTAAGTGAGCGCCGTGACTTTGTGCTCCCAGCTGAGAGCATCCCCGAGGTCGTGCCTAAAGCGACTAGCACCTCAGGCTTTGAGCGCTTGGTGCAAGCTATGGGCGTAAGTCCGGTACCGCTGTGGGGCAAAAATATGAGGCGCGCCCTGTCGTATGCGTCAGTACTGAACCAGAGAACGCAAGCGGCGTCCGACCCTGCCTATGAACAGGTTCCGAATGCAGCTGCGCCTGAAGCTCAGAGTGCACTCTATGTTGATTCTTACTTCGGGACGGATACTTTACCTAGTGATGCGCTCAGCTATCCTAGTGCTGATGTACGCGCGGCCGAGGTGCGCCCAAATGAGCTACGCTCAAATGAGGTGCGCCCAAATGAGCTACGCTCAAATGAGGTGCGCAATGGCGCGGCCAATGGTAGGGTCGGCGATCGGCTGCGGCGCGTCGCTGAAAGTAGCCTCATTTTGCCTACCGTGGAGGAATGCGAAGAGCTCGCCACGCGCGATGGCTGGGTCGAGGGGGAGGCCCCTCTTGATGCGGCCGAGTGGTTTGACTTTGGCACCGTAGTCTTTAGCTCGCCGACCGAGTACTTCGGCTCGGGCCTGTGGCTTTTGTACAAGGGCATTGATTCGCCCTTTAAGGTCGTGCTCAAAATTCTGCTGATGGAGGCCTACTCAAGCTCCTATCCGCACACGCGCCTACTGTCCTCAGAGCTTAAGGACTATATGCTCTCGCATGATGGCTACAGCTTAGATCTCGACTCGTACTACCTCATGTACCTCAAGGTATCCCAGTACCTGCAAGAGGGCGAGGATAACGAGCGCTTAGAGCTGATGCGCAAGTGCTTTTACTTAAAGCTCTATATGGGCCTCAATCAATCAAGTGAGACCTACCACGCCGACGATAAGATCAAACGCGAGCTCTTAGATAAGCTAAGTTCGCGCTGGGGCTGGAGTAAGGAATATCTCACTGAGCTTGAGAATGTCTCGGGCTGGAAGATGAATCAGGCGCGCCGCTTCAACCGCGAGGTCTTCAATACCTTAATTGAAAGCTATTTAGCGCTTTTGCGCTTTACCGTGCGCCACGGCATTGAGTACGCCATCACCTCTGATGACGCGGGCGTGCTCTCGCGTAAGCTTTACGCCGCCTTTGATCGCTACCCAGGCAAGATCTTGGTCATGCATACCTCGCTCTTCCATAATTTAGAAGAGCGCCATCTGACCTTTATTTGTCCAAGCCCCCAGAGTCTGTGCCGCAAGGGCTGGCATCTGTACACCGCCGCCAATTATGACATTGGCCTGCTAAACCAGCGTGTCACCTATATCGGCACGCGCTTAAGTGAGGTCGTAGCCTGGTCCTGCTTTAATGGCCTCTTGACTCCACGCACTAAGATTCATGTCGCGGGCAACACCAAGGGCGTGACCCCGAGCAAAATTAAGCAATTAAGCAGCGATATCATGCGTGTGCTCGAGCCCAGCATGAAGCAAGTGTCAGAGCAAAGCATGCAGCGCGGCTTTAAGCTCAAGTCCTGCGTGGTGGTGGTCAATTTAGAAGAGGACAACACTAACCTGTTAAAGAACCAGGTGCTCGCTACCGAGTATGGCTCGACTCTGTGCTACGGCCACCAGCGTTTGTGCCTAGTGGGCTCGGTGGATCTGATTGTGGTCAATGCTTGGGGTGAGGCGATCGCGATTAATCTGCCCAGCGGCGAGGAAGGTGTGGTGGAGCTGCTCTCGACCTTGTTGCGCATTGTCACCAACAGCTTGAGTCTGACGCCGCTGCCGTCAGTGGAGCCGATTTTGCCTGACAGCACCGTGTCCGATGCGGTAAGTAAGCTCACGCAAGCCAGTGCCTTAGCCCAATCGGCGAGCGGTATTGGCGCTCAGGCCGCAGTGGGGGCCAGCAGCTTGGCCTACTCTGAGGGGGTACTAAAGGGGGATGACGTGTCTCAGCTTAAGGCCCAAGCGTCGACCGTTGCGGCGGCGAGCTTATTAGGCGCGTTAGCTCCGCACAGTGTGACCGTAGCAAGCAAGAGTAAGGTTGAGAGTGAGCGCGCTATTGCGACCAACGAAGAGCTCAATGAGCTCTTAAGCCATATTGAAGTGTGCTCCTATGCCGAGTCCTATCAAGATCTGATCAAATACGATTTGGAGTCGACGGTGCGCCAAGTGTGCAACTGCCTCTTGCGCACGGGCTCAAGTGAGTACGTCTTTGAGGTCGGGCGCAATTCCTATATCGCTCGTACGGTTGGCGAGCGGGGCGTGAAGATCAACAAGAAGAGTGTCTTTGGCTCCAATGACTTTGATATCAGCGTGGTCTCAGGCTACGGTATGCGCCCAGAGCACGCGCTGCAAGTACCGCCGATTGTCGATCGCTATGCCAACACCGGTATTGTCCAGTACTTCTTTATGCCGCTGCCGGACAAGGGCCACTGGGATATCTACATCGTCAACGAGCGCAATGAGGTCAACATCTACCACGACTATTACGGCTCGCGCGCGTCCTTGGTGAACGCGATCAACCGCTTCTACACCCAGCAAAGCCAAAACCGCTTGCTGCGCACCGCGCGCTTTAACCTGCCGCAGTACTACGTGCTCTCGCAAGACCAGCGCAGCCTGCACCCATTCACCATCCACAGCGACTAGTGGCCGGGTCATTGCGCTCACAGCTGCGCACTCAGCCGCGCACAGTAGGCGGCTGGGCCCTTGCGCTCTTATCCGCGCCCTTAGCCGCGCCCCCGCAAGCGGGGCACGCCGCACGCAGTAGGCCTGGACGCAGTAGGTTCGCACGCGCACGCAGTAGGCCTGGACGCAGTAGGTTAGCACGCCGCACGCAGTAGGTTCGCACGCCGCACGCAGTAGGTTCGCTGGTAGGGCGCCCTGGCTGGGGCGCATGGTTTTTGCCATGTTTTTGGGGCAGCGTGGCCCAAAATGGCGCGGGGCTGAGCGCTGTGCCCACAAATTGCGCAAAGCGTGCTATTCTCAGAAATTCAGTGAGTAATGGGAGATTGCAATGTCGCGATTGGTGATCTTGGGGGCAAGCTTAGTCGCGCTGCTGCTTGCAGGCTGCGGTCTTAAGTACGATCTTTACTTGCCTGAGGATGAGGCGCAAGCCATGGAGCAAAACCAGGGCAGCGCTATTGGTGCTGACACTTCGGACCAGAACTAGGCCGCTTTTAGAAACGAGGCTACGATGGATTATTTCAATTACAAAGACAACGAGCTGTACGCTGAGGACATCAAGGTTACTGACTTAGTGGAGCGTTATGGCTCACCTCTGTACGTCTACTCCAAGGCCACCTTAGTCCGTCACCTCAAGGCCTTTGAAGACGCCTTAGTGGGTAAGAAGCACCTGGTGTGCTACGCGGTCAAGGCCAACAGCTCCCTTTCTATCCTCAATATCATCGCCAAATCAGGCTGCGGCTTTGACGTGGTCTCCAAGGGCGAACTGATGCGGGTGATCGCCGCAGGCGGCAGCGCTGACAAGGCCATTTTCTCGGGCGTGGGCAAGCGCGAGGACGAAATCGAATTTGCCTTAACCCACAAGATCTTGTGCTTAGACATCGAGTCTGAAAGCGAGATGTACAAGGTCGAAGAGGTAGCGGCCCGCTTAGGTGTAGTCGCTCCGGTCGCCTTACGCGTCAACCCAAATGTCGATGCTAAGACCCACCCTTCGATTTCCACGGGCTTAAAGAAGAATAAGTTCGGTATCGCCTTTGAGGAGGCGCAGCGTCTTTACGAGTACATCAAAAATAGCCCTAACCTCGAGGCGCGTGGTATTGCCTGCCATATCGGCTCGCAGATGACCTCGGGCGGCCCAATTATCGAGGCTACGGACAAGTTAATCGCGCTGTACCACGACTTAGCCGCACAAGGCATTGTGGTTAAGCATATCGATATCGGCGGTGGCCTGGGCGTCACCTATAACGATGAGACCCCACCTTCGCCTAATGAGTATATGGCAGCGGTCATTCAGCGCTTAAAGGATATCGATGTCGAGATCATCTGTGAGCCTGGCCGTGCCATGGTCGCCAATGCCGGTATCCTGGTCACCAAAGTTCTGTACTTAAAGTCCAATTCCGAGCGTAACTTCTGCATTGTCGACGGCTCGATGAGCGATCTCATCCGCCCGGCGCTCTACAATTCCTGGATGAATATCATCCCAGCGTTCAAGCGCCCCGTAAGTGACGCCTTAGAGGGCAGCGACCAGCACGGCAATAAGCTCTACGACGTGGTAGGCCCAATCTGCGAGAGCGACGACTACTTAGGTAAGGAGCGCCACCTCAACGTCCGTGAGGGCGATATCTTGGTGGTACGTGGTGCCGGTGCCTACGGCTCGACTATGTCCTCCAACTACAATAGCCGCCCACTATGTGCCGAAATCTTAGTGGAGGGCGCCCGTGCTTTCGTTATTCGTGAGCGCCAGCAAGAAGAGGATATGTGGGCCAACGAGCGCATCATCACCGACTACGAAGAAGAGTTCGAGGAATAGGACTCAAGCGGTCCCAAACGGACTCAAGCGGTGCTAAACGTCAGCACCGCAATCTAATGCTAAGATAGCCCCAACAGCGCTTGGGGCATTTTTTTTCTCTCAATAAAATGCGTCATTGAGCGCAGCGAATGTGTGGGAATAAGAGGCGGAAGCTTATATGCAGATTAAGTTCAGCAAAATGCACGGTCTAGGCAATGACTTCATGGTGGTCGATACGGTCACGCAAAAGGTGTTTTTTAGCACTGACCTCATCAAGCGCTTGGGCGATCGTCATTTTGGCGTGGGCTTTGACCAGCTGCTTTTGATTGAGCCGCCGTACAATCCTGAGTTTGACTTCCACTACCGTATCTTTAACCAAGACGGCTCTGAAGTGCAGATGTGCGGCAATGGCGCGCGCTGCTTTGCCCGCTATGTGCTCGACCACGGTCTGTGCGCCAAGCGCGAAATCAAGGTCTCGACTATGGCCAATGAGCTGACCTTAAAGATCGAAGATGACGGCGAGGTCGTGGTCAATATGGGCGTACCGGTGTTTGAACCGGCTAAGATTCCGTGCACTTTTGAACAAGAGCAAAGCCACTACACGGTCAAGCTCGACCCCGCACAGAGCGGGGGTGTAAGTGAGCTGACGGTGGGCGCGGTCTCGATGGGCAATCCGCATATGGTGACCTTAGTCGATGACGTCGACACCTGTGCTATTGCGACCTTAGGCCCGCTGCTCGAGCGCCACGAAACCTTCCCTGAGAAGGTCAATGTCGGCTTTATGCAGGTGCTCTCGCGCAGCGAGGTCAAATTGCGCGTCTTTGAGCGTGGTTGTGGCGAGACTATGGCTTGCGGTACCGGCGCTTGCGCAGCAGCGGTGGTGGGCATGACCCAAGGCTTGCTTGATGCAAAGGTTAAGGTTCACCTGCCCGGCGGCACCTTATCGATCAGCTGGCAAGGCAAGGGCAAGCCGGTCTTAATGAAGGGCCCAGCAACCCACGTCTATGAGGGCGTGATTAACGTCTAAACCATTACTAAGGAGGCAGCCATGAGTGATGTTCCCGTCAAGAGCAAGCCCAGTGCTGTCTCCACGAGGCAATCAACCCCAGCGCCGCAACCTGCCCCAGCGGCGCAGGTAGCAGCGCAGGCCGCAGTTCAGCCGCCGTTAGCCCCGCCGCCTTGTGCTCAGCCTGCGGCCATGGCGCCCGCCATGACGCCCGCCATGGCGCCCGAGCAGTGGGCGCAGTACCAGCAATTTCTGCAATTCCAGCAATTTCAGGCCTTTCAGCAGCAAATGATGCTGCAGCAAGGGCAGACTCTGCCGCAACCCAATGATCTGCAAGCGGCCCAGCAGCTGCAATGGCTCCAATATCAGCAGTTTGTGCAGTTTCAGCAGATGCAGCAAATGGCCTTGCTGCAAGCGCAAGGTCAGCTGCCGCCTAATGGCCTGATGCCCCAAGGCGCGATGCCGCCCGCCATGCCTGAAGCCATGCCGCAACCGGCACCGGTTAAGCCTCTGCCCGCGTCTATGGTACCTAACGGCTCGATGGCGCCTAACGTACCCATGGCTCAAGCCGTCCCACCTCAGATGGCATCAAACGGCTCGGTGCCTTCAGTCGTCCCATCTCAGATGCCTCCTAGCGGCTCGATGCCGCAGACTGTCCCGCCTCAAATGGCGTTCAATTGCATGCTGGCCCAGCCGCAAGCTCAAATGCCGCAAGGTAGCCTGACCGCGCCGCAGTACGGGATGCCTCAGGGAACGGGCCCTATGCCAGCCATGCCAGCTACGCTTACGCCGCAAGCGGGGGCGGGCGCTGCGCTCAGTGCTTTAAGCGGGGCCTCGGGCGCGCCGGTGCACTTACCGCCTCAAGCCGCCGTGGCGACTGGGTCTGAGCCTCAGAAACAGCTCGGGGCAAGCGTGCCTTCTGAACCGGCGCAGGCGCCAACAAAGGCGATAAATGCGGGCGTTGCGGCCATAACCTGTATACCTGATGGGCTCTTAGCACAGGGCACGCACGCGGCCCTGAAGGCAGCGCCGGTACCGGTCTTACCTGGGATTTCTGCGCCTGATGCCGCGCATAATGAGGCTTTGCCTGCGGGAACTTCAGCGGCGGCGCCGCAGCGAACGACGGTGCCGCAGCAAACGACGGAGCCGCAGCAAACGACGGTGCCGCGCGTGGAGGATCAAGAGGCGGTGGTCGCCTCGGAGGGCATTGTGGGGGTGCGCTCCGGGCGGCGCATCAAGCAGACCCTCTTTGAGCAAGATAGTGGGCTCTATCACTACGCTAACCTCTTTTTGCGCCATATCCGCGATGAGCGTGGCTACTCGCCTTTGACCTTCCAAAGCTATAAGGAAACCTTGGAGCGCGTGATTAAGTTCTTGAGCGCCCGGCCGTGCGCGGCGTCTGCGACCGGTTTGCTCTCGTCGTGGACCCAGCTTGATAAGCTTGATATGCGCGCGCTCAGCCGTCACCTCAACTTCAAGAGCAATGATGAGCGTTACGCCAGCGCCAGTATCTCCCACGCGGTACATGTGGTGTCCTCATTTTTTACCTTTTTGCAGCGCCAGCACCTGATCGCGACCAACCCGATGCAGTTCATCACCGCCCCTAAGGCTAAGAATGCGCTGCCGCGCGTGCTCTCGGCCCAAGAGATCGACCAGCTGACCTCCACGGAGCTCAAGACGCCGCAGGATATCCGCAATCGCGCCATCACCGAACTTTTGTTTTCATCGGGGCTACGTGTGGGCGAGCTTATCAGCCTGAACTTAGGCGATATCAGCTTTGATATGCGTGAGGTGCGGGTGGTCGGTAAGGGCGATAAGGAGCGCGTGGTGCCGGTGGGGCGCGTCGCCTTAGCGGCCATTGAGCAATATCTGGCGGTGCGCTCGTACTTTAAGCCGCGCGATAACGCTTTGTTCGTCAATCGCTTGGGCACCCGCCTTAACGTGCGCACGGTGCAGACCTTTATTAAGGAAGCGGCCAAAAACACCGGACTTACCGGTACGGTCACGCCGCACAAGCTGCGCCACTCCTTTGCCACCGAGCTGTTAAACCATGGAGCCGATCTGCGCTTAGTCCAAGAAATGCTGGGCCACTCCAATCTTGGTACCACCCAGATTTACACCCACGTGGATTTGGCGCGCCTGCAAGCCGTCTATAACCACGCCCATCCGCGCGCGGCGGTCACGGCGCAAGAGGAGGCAGGTGCGCAAAGCGATCTCGAGCACAGTAAGGCCTTGTTTGAGGTGCTGCCGCAGACTACAGGCCCTAAGATCGATTAGAACGCTGCGGGGCCGGTACCCGGCGCTAGTAGGGGCGCTAGTAGGGTGTGGCCTGCTGGCGGGATAAGAATAAATATGTATACAGATAACTTGGCATAAATGGCGTATTTATCGCATTATCGGAAAAATGTACACTAATACTCGCGCGAGTTTAGCTGCTGGATACCAAAATACTGTATACATATACCTACTTTTGAGGTGACTAGGAAAGCGCTTAAATAAGGCGTTTTTGCGCGAATGAATGCCTGATAATGTATACATATTTTGGTGTAATTATGCGATTTATCACGTTTTATCGGATAACGGTACCCAGTTTAAATATGTATGCGCCTATTTATCAGCCTTAGCGCTCCAGTATGGTTTAGTTGCTGGCTTTAAGCCCTAACTTTTCTGATTACGGGCTTTAGCTCAAGGTTGGTGGGGTGAAAACCGGTACACAAATCGCCGGATCGTGTACCGGTTTTTAGCGGGGTAGTCTGATGGTCTGTATACCATTGTGCTCCAAAAGCTGTGTTTTGAGTGCATAGAGGGGCCAAGTGTCATGCGGTACAATGGGATTGGTCTTTTTCTTTCTATTTCTTTGCTTGAGGTTGGGTCATGGCAGCTCGGGCTTTAATTGACGATTTAAACGAACAACAGCGCGAAATTGTCTTTGCGCCATTGGGCGATAGCCTGGTGGTCGCCGGTGCTGGTACCGGCAAGACCCGTGTCTTAATTGCACGTCTTGCCTACCTGCTTGAGGTCGAAGGCTTGAAGCCTTATCAGATCATGGCGATGACCTTTACCAATAAAGCCGCAGGCGAAATGAATGAGCGCCTGGCGACCGCGATGGGCTGGGAGGACAATAAGAGCATGTGGGTGGGTACCTTCCACGGTCTGTGCTTTCGCCTCTTGCGCCAATACGCCCTCGAGGCCATGCTGCCCCAAAATTTCTCGCTGCTCACCCCGTCCGACCAAGAGACGCTGCTGCGCAACTTCTACACCAGCCATGGCATCAAGGCTAAGAACGATCCGGAGATCGGCTCGCTCAAAGATCACGGTCTTGACCCTAAGAGCGTGGTCAACCGCATTATGCGCATTAAAGATCGCGGCCAGCGCCCGTCGCTGTCCGAGGCTGAGGCCCGGCACTATGTGCAACATTTGGCTCAAGAATGGCCGTCCTTAGTCCAGCAATCGGATGATGAAATCTTTGAGGTGATCTTCGCCTGCTATGAGCGCATCCGCCAAAACTCAGGCTCGGTCGACTTTGCAGACCTTATCGTCTACGCCGTGCGCCTGCTTCAGAGCAATGAGGAGGTGCGTACTCGCTTGCAGCAGCGTTTTCGCTATATCTGCGTCGATGAGTTCCAAGACACCAACGAGATGCAGCTGCAATTCCTGCTCTTATTAAAGGGGCCGACCAACCATATCTTTGTGGTGGGTGATGATGACCAGGCCATTTACGGCTGGCGCGGCGCGCAGGTTGATAACTTAAACAAACTGGTGCAGGCACTGCCTGCGATGAAGGTCTATGAGCTGACCATCAACTATCGCTCCAGCCAAGACATTCTCAACTTTGCCAATGCCGTGATCTCCGATTGCACCAATCGCTTAACGAAAAAGTCGCTGCTCAATCCTTACACCTTTGAGCTGTGGCGCCAAGAGGACTTATTCTTCTTGCGTCAGGTCGATCGTTCGCCGTTAAAGCCACGGCTTGACGCCTTATTAAACGGGCGCAGCCTCTATGATCTCGATTTTGTCGCGCGCGATGAACTCATCACGGACTTAATTCGTGAGGGCGTCTTAACCCCAGAGCTGGCTAAGTGGCGCGTGGATCGGCGCGCCTATATCTTCCCTGGAATGGCCCCGCTGTGTTCCTATGGCACAGTGCCAAAGGAGGCGCGGGCGTGCCTTAGCTACGGTGGTACCACCAGCTGCGGGCGCATTGATTACTTGGCCGCGTGCAGCGACCCTTATCCTGAGCTTAATCTGACCAATCCTGAGGACGTGGGCGTGCAGTACTATCGCTGGCAAGATCAAGCGATCGCCCAAGCCCCCGAAGACTTTACTTTCCTCACTGACAAATTGGTCAAGACCAAGCCGCAGCCGACCCATGAGGGCAAAATCTTGGCCTCACGGCAGGACTTAAACACCTTGCGGGCGCAAATGTGCTTATTGCGCGAGCGTTGCGGAGAGCTTGGGCGCAAGCAATGCTTTGAGGAAGTGCCGCACAATCAAGTGCACTTGCTGCAAGTGCAAGACAGTACCTACGCCACCTTTGGTCAGGACGACGGGGCCTTGGTGTTAGAGCTGTTAGGACGGCTGCAATCAAGCGGCTATCGCTATGAGGATATTGCGGTGCTCTATCGCAATAACTCGTTATCGCTCCAGGTGGAACGCGCTCTGGCGGGCAATAATATCCCCTACCAGGTCTATGGCGGTATCAAGTTCTATGAGCGTGCCGAAATCTTAAGTGCGATGGCCTATTTCCGCCTCTTGCTCAATCCTAAGGACGACGTTTCCTTTAACCGCGCGATCAATGAACCCAAGCGCGGAATGGGTAAGGTGGCCCTCGGTAAGCTCTCAGATTTTGCCCAGCAATGCGGCCTTTCGATTTACGAAGCGATTGACCACATTGTTAAGACCAAAGATCGCTCAGGGCTCAAGCTGATTAAGAAGTGCCAAGGCTTCTACGAGCAAATGGAGCAGTTCAAGCGCCTGTTGCCTAAGATGAAGTTAGGTGACTTCCTGGCTAAAGTGATCAAAGAAAGTGGCCTGCGGGATTACTACGCCGAAGTGGACTTAAAGGATAAGGCCGCGCGTAAGGGTACGGCGCGCGTTGATAACTTAGACCAGCTCGTGGCCAATGCCTTTGAGTACGAACAGCTGCAAGTGGCAACCCAAAACGGTGATTTAGCCACGATCAACTCTGTGGTCGCCAAGCAAAACGCTCGGCGTCGTGAGGATCAAAGCGACGAGGAGTTACAGCGCATTACCGCCGCCAATAGGTCAGCCTTAGATGCGACCTCGGACGGCGTGACCTTGAGCAATGTCTCAGACAGCACCGATCCCCAGTTTAGGGTCAATCTCTTTGTGAACTTCGTGGCCTCTTCGACCTTGGCTGCCTCGACCGAGCGCACCGCCGATGGCAAGGAGCAAGATCGCGGCGTCCAGCTTATGACCATTCACGCCTCCAAGGGCTTAGAGTTCCCGGCGGTGATCTTAGTCGGCGTGGACGAGGGCACGCTGCCATCGCGGCGCAGCGATGATGAAAACGAGGAGCGGCGCTTGCTTTATGTCGCGGTCACCCGTGCCAAGAAGTGCCTCTTTGTCACCTACAACCTCTCGCGCATGACCTACCAAGGTCCTGAGCCGACCGGACCAAGCTCGTTCTTAGTCGAGGCGGTGCAGCACTTTGAAGACTTAGGCTTAGATTTAGGTGAGGCTCAGGCCCCTTATTGCTTTGATACTTTAAAGAGCCTGAGCGCGGTAAAAGAGGTCAAGGCGGTCGCTCTGGGCGCGCGTAAGCCCAGCGCTAAGGGCAAGGTCGGGGAGCGGCGCTCCGAGCAATGGGAAAGCTTTAAGGATCAGACCGGTGCTGGCATTGAATCGGGCTTTGGTTACAGCTCCGGTTATGGCTCGGGCTATGGCTCAAGATATGGGCGGGGTGGTTCGCGCTGGAACCGCTGGTAGCGGGCGCTGAGCTCTAGGCGCTGAGCCCAAGGCATTGGCTGCGGGCTCTTGGCTCAAGGTACTGGAGCGGGCGCTGAGCCCAAGGTATTGGCTGCGGGCTCTTGGCCCAAGGTACTGGAGCGGGCGCTGAGCCCAAGGCATTGGCTGCGGGCTCTGGGCCCAAGGTACTGGAGCGGGCGCTGAGCCCAAGGTATTGGCTGCGGGCGCTTGGCCCAAGGTACTGGAGCGGGCGCTGAGCCCAAGGCATTGGCTTGGGGCGCGCCGCCTGGTAGGGGCAAGGCCCTGGGGCGGGCTTGGTATGGCACCTTGCAAAGGTGCCATGGCAGGAACTGGGGCGTCCTCCGGGATGATAAGGCGTTTAGACGTCCTTCTTTGGGATGATGTCGGCCTCATCTACCTCGAAGATGCTGCCGAACTCGCACACATCCATACAGGCGCCGCAGTCAACGCACAGATCGGGATCAATGGTGTGAACGCCGTCAACGACGGAAATCGCATCGCACGGGCAAGCGTCCATGCAGCTGTCGCACGCGGTGCAAGTATCGGGATCGATTACGAACATGAAAGCCTCTTTTTAGAGATCTCTGTGACAATTGCTGCAAGCGCAGCGCTTTGGACTAATAATATAGCATAAAGCTTTGTGCACATAAGGCGCGCTCAGGGGCGGGGAGCTTGATGATATCAGGCCGCGCGGCGTTGTTGAATTTTATTTTCACCGAGGAAAAAGGACCTAAATGGACACTCCAACTAGTGCTTCAGTTGCGGCAAACTTGCAGCAAGTTCATAGTGCGATTGAAAAGGCCTGTCAGGCGTGCGCCCGTACTTCAGGTGAGGTGCGTTTGCTCTGTGTCTCTAAGACCAAGGGCGAGGATTTAATCAAGGCCGCCTATGAGCAAGGGGAGCGCCACTTTGGTGAATCCTACGTCTCTGAGGCCGTGGGCAAGATTGAATCTTTGCGCGCGCAAGGTTTTAACGACATCGTATGGCACTTTATCGGCCCAATTCAGTCTAATAAGACCAAACACATCGCAGCTCACTTTGATGTGGTCGAGTCGGTGGAGCGCCGCAAGATTTTGGAGCGCTTATCGGCCCAGCGCCCGGATGATTTGCCGCCGCTTCAGGTCATGTTGCAAGTCAACATCTCTAATGAAGAGCAAAAGCAAGGCTGTGAAGTCGAGGAACTCCCTGAGTTACTTGCGGCTGCCTCATCTTTGCCTAAGCTTGAGCTGATAGGCTTGATGGGCGTGGCCCGCATCGATGCTAGTGAAGCTGAACTCAACGCGCAGTTTGGTCAGCTTAAGGCCTTACAAGAGCGTTTTGTCGCGCAATACCCTGGCCTGAGAGAGCTGTCGATGGGTATGACTCATGATCTGGGACCTGCGATCGCTCAGGGCTCCACTGAGGTGCGCATCGGAACCGCGATCTTCGGTGAGCGTGACTACTCTAAGATGCACAAGGGAGCTGTTACAAATTAAATCTTGCACCAAATTGGGCATCTCTTCTGCGGCACGGCTTAGATCAATTTAGTCGACAAGCGCTTTAGCTGCCTCGCCATATAATTATAGCAAACGCCATTAGTTTTTGCTAATAGATTTTTGTTTTATAATTTTATAAAATTTCAGAAGAATGGCTTAAACAAGCGGTTTTGCTTGATGATTATAATAAAGTTAATTAGCCAAAATCACTGAGGTTTGCTATATGCCTGAACTTTTCAAATTTAGGTACATCTGTACCTAAATTTGAAAAGTTCAGGTGTAAAGCGTGGCTCTGCTCTTCGAGCAGTGACTGCACCATTAAGAGGCATCAAAGTTAATTTATAACAGCTCCCAAGAATTAAGGATTGTTTTTAGTTATGGCACTTAAAATCGGCTTTATTGGCGGCGGTAACATGGCCTCCTGCATCTTCAAAGGCATTGTTACGACCCGCCCACAGCAAGATCAGCTCATGGTCAGCGGTCCGCACTTAGAGAAACTTGCCGCCTTTAAGGAGGCAGGTGCTGAGCTCACCACCGATAATGTCGCGGTCGCAACTTGGGCGGACGTCCTGTTCTTAGGCGTGAAGCCGCAGATCATGCCTGAGGTACTCGAGGAGATTAAGTCCGTTGATTTCTCGGGCAAGCTGGTCGTGTCGATGGCCGCAGGCTGGCGTTTAGCCGCCTTTTATTCACGCTTAGGTGAGATCGCCTTAGTGCGCATTATGCCTAACACCCCAGCTAAGCTTGGTCTGGGGGTTACCGCCGTATGCTCAGGTGCTCATGTGAGCGCGGAGCAAACTCAGCTGTGCCTTGATCTCTTAGCAGGTCTTGGTAAGACCGTACTCACCGATGAAGCGGGCATCAATAGCTTGGGGGCGCTGGCAGGCTCCACCCCGGCCTTCCTCTATCGCTTCTTAGAGGCCCTGGTTGCCGAAACGGTCGCTCATGGCTTTAGCGAGTCTGAGGCGCGTGCCATTATCGAACAAATGGCCTTAGGTACGGCGTCGATGGTGATCGCCAACCAAGATCAATCCTTGGCCCAATTGCGTGAGGCGGTAACCTCCAAGGGTGGTACCACCTTCCAAGGCTTAGCTCAGATGACCAATTATCATTTTGAGGATATGATGCATGATGTCATTGAGGCTTGCCTGCGCCGCACGCGCGAGTTCGAGGACATGTTCAAATAGCCCTGATTAGTGGAATTTTCGTATGGCGTCACTCTTCCCTGTGCTGCTCTTAGTGGCTTCAGCCGTGATTATGCTCTTTGAGCTGCGCTCTTTAATGCAAAGCTCAGCGGCTGATTACTATCACCCCTTAACCCAAGCCGTCACCAAGCTCACCAACCCAGTGGTCAATATTCCGCTGTGGCGTAATATCCGCTTAGGTTCCTTCTTTATGCACGGCTTTATTGTCGCGGCGCTCGTGGCCTTGGCCCTGTGGGTCTTGATCGCGCTGTTCTTTTTGAATATGCCGCCGCTCTATATTCCGCTGGCTGCCTTGTTGATGCTGCTTAAGACTACGGGCTATCTCATTGTCTTCTTGCTCTTAGCCCAGGCCTTAACTTCGTGGCTCCCGGCCACACGCGGGTGGAGCTTCTTATTTGCGCAAATCAATGCCCCGATCGTAGCTCCGGTGCAGCGCATCATTCCGCCGATTGGTATGATCGATATCTCGCTCATGATCGTTTTAATCGCCATTTATGCGCTCAATTCGCTCATGTATGCGGTGCTGCGGCAAATTGATTTTGGCTTACTGGTTATTTGGCAAATCGTTTAGGCCAGATGAGGGCCCCGACTTTTGGTAGAATAGGGGCTTTAGTGAGTCTAGGTAAGACGTGTTTGAAATGGAGCTTTTCCATGCTTAAGTTTCTGGCCGGCGCAGTGCTGTGCTTATCCTTGGCGGTAGCCACCGGCTGCG
Source organism: uncultured Anaerobiospirillum sp. (assembly GCA_944392765.1). Classification (GTDB taxonomy): domain Bacteria; phylum Pseudomonadota; class Gammaproteobacteria; order Enterobacterales; family Succinivibrionaceae; genus Anaerobiospirillum. Next base: position 11,731 of record CALXXU010000001.1, on the reverse strand, counting down.
GCTCGAACTATAACACTGACGAAGTCCCTGATGTTTCTCCAGAGAACCTCTATAACGTCGCTAAGGCGGGTATGACCACCGGCGATTATGGTGCGGCACGTCGTTACCTGGAGGCTTTAGACAGTCGCTATCCATTCGGCGATCTGACCCAGCAAGCTCAGCTGGATCTCATTTATGTCTATTACAAGACGCGTGAGACCGAGCTGGCCTCCGCGATGATCGAGCGCTTTATCCGCTTGAGCCCAACTCATCCTAATATCGACTACGTCTATTACATGAAGGGCTTAACCCAGATGCAGCGCCGTGCCGATATGATCCAAGATTATCTGGGCTTAGAGCGCTACGAGAAGGATCCAACCGACTACGTCAACGCCTTCAACACCTTCAAGCAATTAGTCACCACTTATCCTAACAGTATCTACGCCGCCGACGCTCGTCAGCGCATGATCTATATCAAGGATGAGTTAGCCAAGCGTGAGATGGCGATTGCCCAATACTATTACGAGCGTGGGGCTTATTTGTCCTCGATTCGTCACAGCCAAAACATTCTGTCGACCTATCGCACCACCACGCAATTAGAGCCAGCCTTAGAGAATATGGCCCGCTGCTACGAGCAGCTGAACTTAGCTCGTCCTGCAGCTAACGTCCGTCAGGTCATGGCAGCTTCCTTTGGTTCTGACTACACGCCAATTCCACTTGAGAATGCTTCGCTGCCATTAAATCCTGATGGCACCGTGCCAAGCACCGATCAAGAGGGCGTAAAGCGCACTACGGCTGAGGGCGATACTTGGCTTGATAGCGTCGCCGGTGTTATCTTTGGCGTATGGGATGATGTAATGGGTACCCAAAGTGCCACCGAGGAGCAGCAAAATCAGGCTATTACCTCCCAGCCGCTCGAGGTAAATGAGGAGCCTAAGCAAGAAGAGGCTGCACCAGAGGCTGCTCTGTAATTAGCTCTTAACTCAGATTTTTTGACCAAGGCCTGCCTTTTTTAAGGTGGGCTTTTTACTTTTTTACGTGCCCATGACTTTAAATCGCCGTCCGTTTAATTACGACCCACCGCTTATCCCCTTCCTCGACATTCTGTACGAAGATAGCGACATTATGGTGGTGAACAAGCCCGCCACAATCTTATCGGTGCCGGGCAAGTTAAAGCAGCATCATGACAGCATCTTAGCGCGTGTTAAGAGCATCTACCCTGAGGCCTTTGCGGTGCACCGCTTAGACTACGGCACCTCGGGCGTCTTGGTGGTGGGGCTTAATAAGCCTGCTATCTCCAATTTAGGCAAGCAATTCATCTCGCGGCAGGTCTCCAAGGTCTACGTTGCGTGGGTGGATGGCAAGCTTGAGGGCACCGGTGCGGTCGATTTACCTCTGATCCTAGATTTGGAGAATCGTCCTTTCCAAAAGGTTGATTTTACGGTGGGCAAACCAGCCCTGACCTATTACCAGGCCCTATGCTACGACGCAGCGCGCGATTGCAGCTTGGTGCGCCTCTATCCTAAGACTGGGCGCTCACATCAGCTGCGGGTGCACATGCAGCAGCTGGGGCATTCGATCTTAGGCGATCACCTCTACGCTGATGATCGCGTTTACTCTGCCGTACCGCACCTTAATTTGCACGCAGCGCTGCTGCGCTTTAAGCACCCGACCACTGACGAGTGGATGCAGTTCTGTGCCCCGGCCCCATTTGCGATCCCGCCGGAGCACGCCCCAGCGCTTAGCTGGCTTGACGTGGATTTAGCCCCGCAGATCGAGCACACCCTAACTACCATGCTCAAGCCGACCTTTGCTGATGTCGCCCCGGACGCTGTGCCCGCTGACACTGCCGCAGGCGCTGACACTGACACTGTCGCAGGCGCCGCACCTGAAACCGTGAGCGCGGCGGACGCCAACAAGTAGGGGGCATTATGGCAAGCGGGGAGCAGCTCGAGGCGCGCAAGCTGGTGCTGTTTTGGCAGCTGTGTGCCTTGCTCGTGCGCAGTGAGCCTCAGGAGCGCCGCTCCAGTGAGTTAGCCCTGTTGCAAGATATGATGGGCGCGATGGGCCTTAATGCCAATACCAAGGCTCAATGCGTGAGCGTGGTCAAACAGGTGCTGGCTGCTCCTAAGGCGCCGACCTTGGGCGCGCTCGCCACCGCTTTTAAGCAAGCGGTGGGGGCAAGCCCGGTGACCTTAGACTTTGTCTTTGAGCTCTTGGTCTATGTGGGCTTAGCTCCCGGCGCCTTAAGCCCGAACTTGCTTCCCACGCTGCTGACCTGTGCCCAGGCTCTGGGGGTCGATAAGGTGCGCTTGCAGCATATCGTGCGCTTGCGCCAGCAAGAGCTGAGCTTAGCCCAGCACTTTAAGGGCAAGCCCCTTGCCTATCACGCCTTTACCCTGCCCCAAAGCCAGCATCACGCCCACGGGCAGCCCCTAGCCCATGAGCCCACGCCGCTCTTGACCGCCGCTGAGCGCGCGGCCCAGCGCGCTAAACCTCATCCGGCCTTGGTGCGCTATGCCTGTGACCTGTTAGCCTTAGAGCCCAAGTTCACCTTGGAGCAGGCGGCGTCGGCAACCCAGATTTTGGTGCTGCACTACGCGCCGGTGCAGCTGGAGCGCGCGCATATGCCGCGCGCCTTAATTCGCCTGGCGCAAAAGAAGGTCGCTGACGCCATTAGCGCCTTCAATCTCTTGCGCCAGCTGTAGTCAGCAGCGGCGCACAGCCGAGCAGGGGCCTTAGCGTGGCGCAGAGACAACAACGCCGCAAGGCCAGCTTGCGGCGTTGGGGTAATTGACCCAGTGCAGGGCCTGGCCCCTTAGTTGGGGCCCAGTAGGGCCTTGCTTTGTGGAGCCTTGCCCGGTGGAGCCTAGCCCCTTGATTGGGGCGATAGGCCTACTTGCCCAGCGATTCCTTGATCAGGGCAAAGGCGGCCTGGATGTCTTGCGACTTCTGGGTGTAGAGGTCGATCATCTCAGGTGGAATGCCTTGCGCCGCTAAGCGATCTGGGTGGTACTTGAGCATGAGCTTCTTGTGGGCACGACGAATCTCATCCCAAGGCGTATCAGGGGTGACGCCCAAGATCTCATAGGCATGCTGCAGCTCGGTCTTGTGTGGCGGCTCGTAGCTGTGCTCTTCTTGCTGTTGCTGCTCGCTGCGGAAGCGCTCAAAGCTTTCCTCTTCGGCATCGTCCTCGCTTTGCTTGTAATTTTCGTAGCTGCGGTTGCCGTAGTTGTTGTAATTGCTTTGGCCCTTTGACTCATAGTAGCGCTGACGCTGGCGGGCGTAGTTGCGCGAGAAGTTAGCAAATTGCTGCTCGGCGATGCGCACCCGAATCAAGCGCTCCATATCGCGGACGTTGACGCCTAAGGCCATTGCGATATTGAGCAAGCGCTCGTGCTCGCCTTGATCTAAGACTTCATCGGCGATGGCGACGCCTACCTGGATTTCCAAGAGGTAGGAGAGCATCGAGATATTGCGGCCGATAATCGAGGAGAGGGCGTGGCACTCGCTATTTAAGTCGAAGTTGTCGCTCTTACCGTTGTTAAAGGCTTCGATTGCGATATGGCGCAATTCGGTGCTTAAATTCATCACATCCATCAAGTGCTCAGCTTGCTTAATCTGAGCTTCGTTGATGCGGCCAGCACCACGGCAGACATAGCCCATCAGGCAGAAGGTGCTGCCGATAATCTGCTTGTGCTCAGCGCTGTGGCCGTTAGCGCCGGTAAAGGCGTTTTGCGCCTGGATGTTTTGCAAGACGCGCTCGTTGTGCGGGCGGTCAAAGAAGAAGTAGCCGATGGCAAAGCCGACAATGGCGCCGACTCCGCCAAATAAGAAACCGATCAAAGTGCCGATAATACGGCCTTTCCATGACATAGATGAATCCTCAAAAGCTAGCCTTGAAGAAAGGAATTAAGCTCGTGTAAGCGCTCGACCGTGCCCACATCAAACCACGGGGCGGTCAACACCGAAGCGCTGATTAAGTGGTCCTTAACCCAGGCATCAAAGTACGGACGCAGCGGTTCACGCGCGACCTGACGGCCAACAAAAGCCTGAGGGTGGTACCACGCAAAGCCTGAGAAGGTGTAGTCTGAACCATATTGTAAGGCGCTATTCTGAGCTAGAGCATAGTCGCCTTTGAGATTGTGCGCCGGATTAGTAACTAAATAAAGATGTGCGAGGTGGCTCCCGTTTTGAACGTCCTTAGGACACGGCACAAAGGTGTGGTAGTCCCCAGCGTAGAAGACATCGCCATTGACCACTAAAAAGGGCTCATCGCCTAAAAGCGGCAGGGCCTTGATGATGCCGCCTGCGGTCTCCAGCCCGTCGCCGTCTTCCGGTGAGGTTTGAATTGACACCCCAAATTTGCTGCCATCGCCCAGATAGTCAAAGAGCACATCCTTTAAATAGGCGCCATTGACCACCAAGTCGGTGATGCCTAAGGCCTTGAGCTTCTCGATATGCCAGGCAATGAGGCTTTTGCCCCCCGCCTCAACCATGGGCTTGGGAATGGTGGCGGTGATGGGACGTAAACGCTTGCCTTGTCCCGCCGCTAAAATCATGGCGCGCATGAATAAGTCCTAATGAAGAGAAAGCTGAGTTCAATGTAGCAAAGGCTACTGCCAGGAACCGGAATTAGATCTTGCCTACCACATGGCGCTGCAAGAAGGCCTTAAAGTCAGCCATATCAGGGAAGTAGTCGCAGTTGTGCAGCACGTAGTCCAAGGTTAAAGGCAGATCCTTTAAGTAGCCGCTCTTACCATCGCGCAAATAGAGGCGATTGAAGATACCCAAGACCTTGATATGGCGCTGCAAGGCGCAAATACGCACCATACGCTCCAACGTCTCAAGTGAGACCTGCTTCGGGTCTAAGCGTCCGGCGGCGCAATAGCTCTCATAGGCAAAGCTCAAGAGCATGGAGCGCTCATCCTCTGGGATGACGCTGTAGCAGTCATAGAGTAAGGACGCCAAGTCATAGCCGATCGGGCCCTTGACCATATCTTGGTAGTCGATCACCGCCAGGGCCATTTGGATTGGATTGTCGACCTTCTCTGGGGTGACCATGAGGTTGCGGCAGTGGAAATCGCGGTGCATCGCCCCTTGCGGCTGTGCCATGCATTCCTGAGTTAAGAAGGCAAAGGTGCGTGTGAGCATCTCTTGCTCACTGGCGGTGAGCTCAAGGTGCAAGGTCTTATCTAAGAGCCACTCGGTGAAGATCGAGAGTTCAAAGGCGATGAAGTCAGCATCAAAAGGCGGGACTTCCTTTGCGTAGTAGGCAAAGTCCTGGGCATCGAGCTCATAGTGATGGAGCAAGACCTTTTGGGCGTCAGGGGCTGAGGAGCGCAGCGCATTGAGCTGGTCTTGCTCGTCCGCGCTCCTAGGCATGGCGCCGATCTTGGTGAGCTCGACCATGGCTCTGAAGTAATAGGCCAGATGACGCGGTCCAGGGAAGGCGTCTGCGAACATGGTGCGGCCCAAATCCTCCAGCACCATAAAGCCGTGCTCGGGATCGGCGCAGATAATGGTTGGCACTAAGATGCCGCAGTGACTGAGCAGGCGATTGATCGCGATAAACTCGCGATTTTTCTGGGTCGCAGGCGGCGCATCGACCACGATGATCGAGCCTAGGTACTGCGCCGCAGAACCAAATTTAGGGGTAATGCCGTGCGCAGCACACAGCTTAACAAAGCAAGGATGCGTCAGGCGCAAGCGGTAATAGCGGCGAAAGCTGGCATCGCCATTTAAGGGCTGTAAGCTCTGGGCACAGCTGTTACCGCAGTTGCATGGATCGCAGGCGGCGCACGGCACGCCTTGCTCCTTTAAAAAGGTCAGCAGGTCGTGGTAACGCTCCTGCGCATCAGTAGTATTTGCCATAACGCATTCCTTGCTTGCTCTAGTCGCGCGCGAAAACCAAGTCCCAGACGCCGTGCCCTAAGCGCTCGCCGCGCTGCTCAAACTTAGTGAGCGGGCGCCATTCTGGGCGGGGCAGGTAGCCGCCATTAGGGGCGGTGTTGTGCAGCTCAGGGGCGCGCTCTAAGCACTCTAACATCTGCTCGGCGTAATTTTCCCAGTCTGTGGCCATACGGATTTCGCCGCCGTGCTTTAACAGTGGGGTGACTAAGGCTAGGAAGCTGTCGTTGACCAAGCGGCGCTTGTGATGGCGGGCCTTAGGCCAAGGATCAGGGAAGAAAATCTGCAAGATATCGATGCTCTCAGGGCCTAAGCACTTGGTTAAGACCTCAAAGGCGTCGTACTTGATCACGCGCACATTGGTTAAGCCCAGCTCTTCAATCAAGAGCATGCAGGCGCCAACCCCTGGTGGGTGCACTTCAATGCCTAAGTAATTGCGCAGCGGATCCTTTTGCGCCATCTCGACAAAGGACTTGCCCATTCCAAAGCCAATTTCGACCACGAGTGGTGCCTCGCGGCCAAAAATCGCAGCGCAGTCGAGCTTCTCTAAGGAGCTGACATCGACCAGGTACTTCGGGCTTAATTCCTCTAAGGCCTTGGTCTGAGCCGTGGTCATACGTCCGGCGCGAATCACAAAGGATTTGACGCGGTGCTCTGGGTGCTCCTTTAAGTGCGCGGCCTCGCGCTCGGCGGCAGCTTGGGCCTTAGCAGCCTTGGCGGCGGCTTCAGCCTTAGCAGCCTTGGCGGCGGCTTCAGCCTCAGCAGAGTTGGCAGTAGGATTGGCCTCTAGGGCAGGGCTGGCGGTGTTTACTTGGGATAAATCGTCAGTCATGGCAAATAAAATAAGTAAGAGCCGCTTAGGACACAGGCCCTAAGCGGCTGAGAAAAGCGATACTTACGCCTTTGGTACCAAGTACCTGAAGGCGTGTGATCTCTAAGCAAAGAGCGCTGAAGCGGCGCAAACTTTGAGTGCGCCTGGCGCATCGGGGCTTAGATTAATTCGAGCTCTTGCATGGCGGCCTTGATTTGGGCCTTGGTGTCGTCGGTCAATGGAATAATTGGCAGACGGCACTCTTCGGTGCACAGGCCTAATAAGGATGCAGCGTACTTAGCACCAGCTGGGGATGGCTCCTTGAACATTAAGCCGTGGAGCTTCATCAGCTTGTCTTGCAGGGCACGAGCCTCGAGCCACTGATTTTGGGCGGTGAGCTCTTGGACCTTGTGGACGAGCTTAGGGGCGATATTGGCGGTAACCGAAATGACACCAACGCCACCTGCGACGTTGTAGCTGACCTGCGAAGCGTCCTCGCCGCTGAGCCAAGTGAAGTCGTCACGCTTGATTAAGGTGCGCTCGACCCAAGGACGAGCTAAATCACCGGTGGCATCCTTGATACCAGCGATACGTGGCAGCTCAGCGAGCTTAGCTAAAGTAGCTGGGAGCACATTGACCACGGCGCGACCTGGGATGTTGTACACAAAGATCGGCAGGTTGGTTTGGTCGTGGACAAACTTGAAGTGAGCGTACAGACCGTCTTGGTTTGGACGGTTGTAGTAACCGGCGACGTGGAGTAAGCCGTCAGCGCCCGAGCGCTCTGCCTCATGGGAGTAGTGCACAGCCTCAACTGGGTTGTTGGAACCGGCACCGGCCATTACTGGAATGCGCTTGTTCGCAACTTGGCACACAATGTCGATGACACGGGCATGCTCTTCTGCTGATAAGGTTGGGCTTTCGCCAGTGGTACCAGCTGGAACCAGGCCATCGGTACCATTTGCAATATGCCACTCCACCAGACGCTCCAGAGCCTTCTCATCAAGTTTGCCCTCCTTGAAAGGAGTGATCAGAGCGACTAACGAACCGTGGAAGGTATGCATGGAACTTCTCCTGAGAAAAAAGTGGCGCGCAGCCAGAAACAGCCATGGCTGCAAGTTGCTCCATTATAGAGCGCGCCTTTGTCTCTTGATATCAAATGCACCAAAAGCGGGTGGACTAAGAACCCACTACGCACCATGCTGATCCTAAAGCGGGGCCCTGGGCCCCGCCCTAAGTCTTAGGGCAAGCCGCACCGGCAGGCCAAGCCAAGGCTAAGCCTTAGGCCAAGCCAAGGTAAGCCTTAGGCCAAGCCAAGGCTAAGCCTTAGGCCAAGGCTAAGCCTTAGGCCAAGCCAAGGTAAGCAGCGTCGGCAAGCTGTGCGGCCAGGCCCCTCTTACTTGCCTTGGAGGCGTAAGGTTGGGAATAAGATGACGTCGCGGATGGTGTGGGCGTTCGAGAACAGCATAACCACGCGATCGATACCGATACCCTCACCAGCAGTTGGTGGCAGGCCTTGCTCTAAGGCGACGATGTAATCCTCGTCGTAGTACATAGCCTCGTCATCACCGTGCTTCTTCTGCTCAGCTTGCTGACGGAAACGACCTGCTTGGTCATCTGGGTCATTGAGCTCAGAGAAGCCATTGCCCATCTCACGGCCACCGATAAAGAACTCGAAGCGGTCGGTGAAGGCAGGATTGTCATCGCTGCGGCGGGCCAGTGGCGAAATCTCAGCTGGGTAGGAGGTGATGAAGGTTGGCTGCTGTAAGTGCTCTTCGACCAGCTCCTCGAACAGGGCCGAAATATAGTGACCTAAGGTCCAGCCCTCATTTAACTCGATGTGCAGCTTCTTGCACCACTCACGAGCCTTGTCCTCGTCCTCTAAGTCGGCCATGGTGATGCCATTGCCGTACTTTACGATCGACTCCTTCATGGTCAGGCGCTCAAATGGCTGAGCAAAGTCGAGGTCTAAGCCTGGCTCGCCTTCCTTGCCGTAGTGGATCTTGGTGGTACCTAAGACGCTCAAGGCCATCTGACGGAACAGGTCTTCGGTAAAGTCGATCAGATCGTGGTAATCATGGTAGGCCATGTAGAACTCGATCATCGTGAACTCAGGGTTGTGACGAACGTCGATACCCTCGTTACGGAAGTTACGATTGATCTCATAGACGCGCTCGAAGCCGCCGACCACTAAGCGCTTTAAATAGAGCTCTGGAGCAATTCGTAAGTACATGTCCATGTCTAAAGCGTTGTGGTGGGTGATAAATGGCTTAGCGTTAGCACCGCCTGGGATCACGTGCATCATAGGAGTCTCAACTTCCATGAAGCGGTGGCTATCCATATAGTGGCGGATGAAGGAGATAATCTTGGTACGGATCTCAAAGGTACGACGGCTTTCCTCGTTGGCGATGAGATCTAAGTAACGCTGACGGCAGCGGGTCTCTTGGTCGGTTAAGCCCTTGAACTTCTCAGGCAGTGGACGTAAGGCCTTAACTAAGAGGCGCAGCGAGGTGACGTGTAAGGTCAGCTCACCGGTCTTAGTGCGGAAGGCATAGCCCGTGACACCGATAATGTCGCCGAAGTCTAACTTCTTGAACATATCGTTGTACTGGCCCTCAGGCAGGGCATCACGGGTGACGTAGATCTGAAGCTTGCCGCCCATATCTTGGAGCACGACGAAGGAAGCCTTACCCATCACGCGCTTGGTCATAATACGACCGGCGATGGTGTAAGTAGGACGCTCCTGCTCTAAGGTCTCAGTGTCCTTATCCTTGCACTGCTCTACAATGTCCGAGGTAATAGCATCGCGGCGGAAGTCATTAGGATAAGCCTGACCTTGCGCACGCAGGGCATTTAACTTCTCACGGCGCTCTTGTAATAAAGCGCTGGTGTTTTCTTCGGCAACTGCTGCCTGATTTTCCTGAGTCATGGATCTTCCTTGTAGCGGAATGGTGCCGGTCTAAATGCTTCACAGCTTGAGGGCGGCACCAGCTAAGAAAAAGGTGGGGCTCAAAGGCCAGAGCTGGTTTCAGTTAAGTGCTGATTACAGTCCTTGCTTTAAGCTCGCTTCAATAAACTGGTCTAAATCGCCATTTAAGACGCGCTGGGTATCGCGGCACTCGACGCCAGTGCGCAGGTCTTTAACGCGCGCATCGTCGAGGACGTAGGAGCGAATCTGGCTACCCCAGCCAATATCGTCCTTGCTATCTTCAATGGCCTGTTGCTCCGAGCGTTGCTTGCGCAGCTCTAATTCATACAAGCGCGCGCGCAATTGCTTCATCGCTTGGTCGCGGTTTTGGAATTGGGAGCGCTCATTTTGGCACGACACGACGATTCCGGTTGGGATGTGGGTAATACGCACCGCCGATTCAGTCTTATTGACGTGCTGGCCACCGGCACCTGAAGATCTAAAGACATCGATCTTTAAGTCAGCTGGATTGATATTGATCGTGATGTCGTTGTCGACCTCAGGGTAAACGAAGGCCGAGCAGAACGAGGTATGGCGGCGGTTATTGGAGTCAAAAGGCGATTTGCGCACCAAGCGGTGGATACCGGTTTCAGTACGCAGCCAGCCGTAGGCATGAGGTCCGGAGAATTTGACCGTGGCGGACTTGATGCCCGCGACTTCACCTTCGTTGTAATCGGTGATGGTGCAGGTAAAGTCGTGCTTTTCGCCAAACTTGATATACATGCGCAAGACCATTTCGGCCCAGTCTTGGGCCTCGGTGCCGCCTGAGCCCGATTGCACATCTAAGTAGCAGTCACTGTCGTCGTGGGCGCCGCTGAACATGCGCTCAAACTCAAGCTGGGCGACCTTCTGCTCGAGGGCTTCCAGCTCAGCGCTCGCGTCCGTCAGAGCGTTCTCATCTTGCTCTTCGAGCGCCATTTCATAGAGGGTGACGACATCATCTAAGCCTTGGCTTACTTCGTCGAAGGTTGCGACCACATGCGTTAAGCTTTGGCGTTCCTTGCCCAAAGTCTGGGATTTTTCTTGATCGCCCCAAACCTCAGGAGCTTCGAGCAGGCCATTGACCTCTTCTAAGCGCTCACGTTTGGCGTCGACGTCAAAGATACCCCCGAAGCGCCGTGACACGGGCACGGAGCTCATCGAAGCGCGTGGTCAGTGAGATGTGGTCTAACACAACTTTCCCCAAAAAAATGCGAATCTGGTGACAAAATCGGCCTCAAATTATAGCAAAAAGGCACGCCACAATCCCGATTTAATCGCGATTTCGCCGCAGAAAAGCCGCAGTTGCCAAATGGCTTACATTCCGGCCTCGGCGGCTCTGAGGAAAGGTAGATGCAAAACAGCCCATGCCCGGAGGTTAAGACTGTTTGTGGATCAGAGGAGGAAGAGTGGCTGCTTTGCAACATCACCCTTGCGCCAAACTACGTCCGCCGAAGGCAAGTTAGACGAAGGGGGATGATCTAAGGATGAATTATGTAGATCATGCAACCGACGATGACGACAGCAACGGCAACTATGTAGATGCAGCCAATCAGTTCAGGGGCCATAATTAAGCACTCTTACCCAACTACGCAGCCGCGCTGCTCTTTTGCCAAACTCAAGAATGAGATTGGCTTTTGACAAATGATTTGGCGTTATTGTCGCATGATGCACCACATGCATGCTGCGATAAAAATGCCTACAAAGGTAACGTACACAGTGCCCCAAAATTGTAGATCCACGACTCTATCCTCAATTGCTCTGACCGTTTGCTTTGGCTCTAAGTTGCAAGAACTTAGCGTAGATCGTACATCAGATCGGTACCGTCAAGTGGGGTAAAAACAAAACAGCCCTAGTCCGGAGGCTAAGGCTGCTTGAGGCCCAAAGGAGGAAGGGTAGCTTCTATGCAACATCACCATTGCGCCAAGCTACGTCCGCCTCAGGCAAGTTAGACGAAGGGTGATGGTTATGGGCGCATGATGGGAGCTGTTATAAATTAACTTTGATGCCCTTAATGGTGCAGTCACTGCTCGAAGAGCAGAGCCACGCTTTACACCAATAAGTGAATCACATTATAAATTACAATT